>DATAZI010000021.1:0-53896 GCA_036272095.1 Marmoricola sp.
GCCCGCGCGCTGTACGGCCGGTCCGCGTTCGCACAGACCCGGCCCTGCAGCGGGCCGCACTCGGTCGAGGTCTACAAGGCGGTCGCGATGAGCGACGTACAGCCGCAGGTCGCCGACTACGGCCAGCTCCTCGAGCCGCAGACCGCGGCGTACCAGGAGCTGGCCCTCCAAGTCGACCGGGCCTGCATGAACCAGACCCTGTTCAACGTCGCCAACGCGACCGGGATCAACAACGCCGTGGTCGCGCCGGCGTTCCCTGACGGGGTGACGCTGGGCTGGGCGCCGCCCTCGCCGCAGCAGTGGGCCGCCGGGCAACGAGTGTTCGCCTGCACCCTGACCCAGAAGAGCCCGAGCGCCCTGCTCTACAGCACCGTCTTCTCTGGGTCCTTTCCCACCGAGGACCGGACCTGCATCGACAACCGTGCGCTGGAGTACGTCGACTGCGCACGTCAGCACAACCGCGAGCGGATCGGGCTGATCGACCTACGGGCTGCCGTCGGAACAGGGCAGGTCCCGGGCCCTGCCTCGATCAAGAACGGCACCGTGCCGGTCTCGGCGGTGCTCTACCAAGCCCTCGACAGGGCCTGTACGACCTATCTCAAGCAGATCTCCGATACGACCAGGCTGACCGGGGTCGCGGAGATCGACGCCGACCAATGGCCGACCCCGACCGGCACCTACCCGGTCGCGTGCGAGGCCGACACCGCACCCGCCAAGCCGGTGATCACGACCGAAGGCTCCGTGTTCGACCGCTGACCGCTCACCGCGTCTCGACAGGCTCGACGAACGGCCGCTCGGTCAGCCCTTTGAGGCCGACCGTGCGCGGGCGGCAGCCCGGTTGCGGTCGCCGGCGTCGAGGACGACCTTGCGGATCCGTACCGAGTCCGGGGTGACCTCGACGCACTCGTCGTCGCGGCAGAACTCCAGGCACTGCTCGAGGCTGAGCTTCTTCGGCGGGATCAGCTTCTCGAAGTTGTCCGAGGTGGAGGAGCGGACGTTGGTCTGCTGCTTCTCCTTGGTGATGTTCACGTCCATGTCGTCGGCGCGGGAGTTCTCGCCGATGATCATGCCCTCGTAGACCTCGGTCGTCGGGTCCACGAACATGACGCCGCGCTCCTGCAGGTTCGTCATCGCGTACGCCGTCGCGGCACCCGTGCGGTCCGCCACCAGCGAGCCCTGCGAGCGCGACTTGATCTCGCCGGCCCAGGGCTCGTAGCCCTCGGAGATGTGGTGCGCGATGCCGGTACCGCGGGTCTGGGTCAGGAACTCTGTGCGGAAGCCGATCAGGCCGCGCGACGGCACCAGGAACTCCATCCGGACCCAGCCGGTGCCGTGGTTGGTCATCTGCTCCATCCGGCCCTTGCGGACCGCGAGGAGCTGGGTGATCGCGCCGAGGTGCTCCTCGGGGGCGTCGATGGTCAGGCGCTCGGTCGGCTCGTGGAGCTTGCCGTCGACCTCCTTGGTGACCACCTGCGGCTTGCCGACGGTGAGCTCGAAGCCCTCGCGGCGCATCTGCTCGACCAGGATCGCCAGCGCGAGCTCGCCGCGGCCCTGGACCTCCCAGGCGTCGGGTCGCTCGGTGGGCAGGATCCGCAGCGAGACGTTGCCGACCAGCTCGCTGTCGAGGCGGTCCTTGACCAGGCGCGCGGTGACCTTGGTGTGCTTGGTCGGGCCCTTGCCGGCCAGCGGCGAGGTGTTGGTGCCGATGGTCATCGAGATCGCCGGCTCGTCGACGTGGATCAGCGGCAGCGCGACCGGGTTCTCCGGGTCGGCCAGGGTCTCGCCGATCGTGATGTCCGGGATGCCGGCGATGGCGACGATGTCGCCCGGCCCTGCTTCCTCGCCCGGCTTGCGCTCGAGGCCCTCGGTGACCAGGAGCTCGGTGATCTTGACCGTCTTGGTGGTCCCGTCGCGCTTCATCCAGGCGACGTTCTGGCCCTTCTTGAGGTTGCCCTCGTGGATCCGGAGCAGGGCGAGGCGGCCGAGGAACGGGCTCGAGTCGAGGTTGGTCACGTGAGCCTGCAGCGGCGCGCCTTCGGTGTAGACCGGCGCCGGGATGGTCTCCAGGATGGTCTTGAACAGCGGTTCGAGATCGTCGCCCTCGGGCATCGTGCCGTTCTCGGGTGCGTTCAGGCTGGCGATGCCGGCGCGACCGGAGGCGTAGACGACCGGGAAGTCCAGGGCGTCCTGGCTGTGGGAGTCGTCGAGCAGGTCCATGAACAGCTCGTAGGTCTCCTCGACGACCTCGGCGATCCGGGCGTCACCACGGTCGGTCTTGTTGACGACCAGGATCACCGGCATGTCGGCGTTCAGGGCCTTGCGGAGCACGAACCGGGTCTGCGGGAGCGGGCCCTCGGAGGCGTCCACGAGCAGCACGATGCCGTCGACCATCGACAGGCCTCGCTCGACCTCGCCGCCGAAGTCCGCGTGACCGGGGGTGTCGATGATGTTGATCGTCATCGGCTTGCCTTCGGCCGCCGGCCCCGCGTAGTGGACCGCGGTGTTCTTGGCGAGGATGGTGATGCCCTTCTCGCGCTCGAGCTCGCCGGAGTCCATGGCGCGCTCGCCGACACCCTCGGCCTGATGGGCGGAGAACGCGCCTGCCTGGAGCAGCATGGCGTCGACCAGGGTGGTCTTGCCGTGGTCGACGTGCGCGACGATCGCGACGTTGCGCAGGTCGGAACGGGTGGTGGTAGCCATGAGCTGGTGATGCCTTCCGGGCAGGGGTGAGACAGGTCTCGTTTGTCTGGGAGTGCCGTCGAACGGCGACCCCGAAGTCTATCGTGAGTAATGTGACCGCCTCGCCACCGCAGACAAGCCCGGCCCCGTTCCAGGTGCTGTTCGTGTGCATCGGCAACGTGTGCCGCTCCCCGGTGGGTGAGCGGCTGCTGGCCGCCAAGCTGCCTACCGACCGGTTCGAGGTGCGTAGCGCGGGCGTCGGGGCGATGGTCGGCTACGCGATGAGCAAGTACTCCGCCGAGGAGCTCCGCGGGTACGGCGGTGACCCGACCGGGTTCGCCGCGCGACAGCTGACGCCGGAGATGATCGTCGAGGCCGACCTGCTGCTGACCGCGACCCGCGACCTGCGCTCGCAGGTGCTTGCCGAGTCGCCGGGCGCCCTGCGGCGTACGTTCGCGATCCTGGAGTTCGCAGCATTGACGGAGATGTGCGACGAGTCCAGCGCGGCTGAGGTGGTGAAGTGGGCCGGTGCGCACCGCTCGGCGGCCGCCGGGGTGGAGCAGGACGTGCCCGACCCGTTCCGCAAAGGCCCCGAGGCGCACGCGGCGGCGGCCGCCGCCATCCACGACGCGGTCGAGCTGATCGCCAAGGGCCTGGACCGATGATCCGGACGCTCGTCGTCCTCGCGGTGCTGGCAGTCGGCGGAGCCGGTGCTGTGCTGGCGCCGCACTCCGAGCCCGCTGGTCCTGGCGAGGTCGCCCCGGTCGCTCGTATCCAGGTGCCCCGCGCTCAGGGGCTCAGCGAGGGCCCGACCGGCGTGCTCACCCGGGTCGCCACCCCCGCGAAGCCACTGGCCGGGATCCGGATCGCGCTGGACCCGGGGCACCAGCTCGGCAACCACAATTTCCCGCGGCAGATCAACAGGCCGGTGCCGGCAGGCGGCTTCACCAAGCCCTGCAACACCACCGGCACGGCGACCGATTCCGGCTATCCCGAGGCGACGGTGAACTTCGCGATCGCGAAGCTCGTCAAGGCCCGGCTCGAAGCCCTCGGCGCGACGGTGCTGATGACCCGGACCAGCAACAGCCAGAAGCTCTGGGGGCCGTGCGTCGACAAGCGCGGAGAGTTCGGGAAGAAGGTGCACGCCGTCCTGACCGTGAGCCTGCACGCCGACGGCGCCCCCGCTTCGGACCACGGCTTCCACGTGATCGCGCCGACCCGGCGCAAGCCCTGGACCACCGACATCGCTGCGGCCTCCTTGCGGCTGGCCAAGGCACTGCGCTCCGGGCTCGACGGCGAGCACCTGGCGCGGTCGAACTACATCGGCGGCGGTACGGCGCTCAACATCCGCTCCGACCTCGGGACGCTGAACATGTCCGACGTGCCGGTCGCGATGATCGAGATCGGCAACATGCGCAACGCCGGCGACGCCAAGCGGATGAAGGCGGCCTCCGGCCGGGCGACGTACGCCGCAGCGGTGGTGGCCGGCATCCGGAAGTACCTCGGCAAGTAGCCCCACCCTCGCCGAACGGACGCAATCCGTCGCGGTCAGTCGAAGATCGGGCCGCGGTGCAGCTGGTGCTGCGCGGCTTGCGCCACCGGCCGGAGCACCAGGTCGTCGACGTTGACGTGGCGGGGGAGGCTCGCCACCCAGCGGACGGCTTCGGCGACGTCCTCGGCTACCAGCGGCGAGTCGATGTCGGCGTACACCGCGGCAGCGCGCTCGGCGTCGCCGAGCCGGACCAGGGCGAACTCGTCGGTGCGGACCATGCCCGGGGCGATCTCGGTGACCCGGATCGGCTCGCCGTTCAGCTCCAGGCGCAGTGTCTGGGAGACGGCGTGCAGGCCGTGCTTGGCCGCGGTGTAGCCGCCACCCCCGGAGTAGGCGACCCGTCCCGCGGTCGAGCCGATGTTGACGATCAGGCCGGCGCCGCTGGTCCGGATCGCGGGGAGCAGGGCTCCGGTGACGCGGACGACGCCGAGGACGTTGACCTCGAACATCTGCTGCCACTGCGCTGGGTCCGCACCGGAGACCGGATCAGCGCCGAGCGCACCGCCGGCGTTGTTGACCAGGACGTCGACGCGGGGCCCGGCAGCCTCGGCCAGAGCAGCGACGGAGTCGGCCGAGGTGACGTCGCAGGTCACTGCCACCCCGCCGATGTCGTCGGCCAGAGCCTCGATCCGATCAGTACGCCGCGCTGCGAGGAAAACACGGAACCCGTCGGCGGCCAGCGCCCGCGCGGTAGCCGCGCCGATGCCGCTGCTGGCACCGGTGACGACGGCCGTCCGTGGGTCCGGGCAGGGTCCGGAACCGGGTTGGGTGCTCACCGGCCAATCTTGGCACGAGGGAATGGGTCAGAATGGTCGACGGTTGTGTCGGTGGTCAGTGCTACAGGAGGTGGCAGGTGAGTGGTCCGGCGTACGACGTCGCGGCGCCGCTGCGACGTCTGGCGATGATCAGCCTGCACACCTCGCCGCTCGAGCAGCCGGGCACCGGCGATGCGGGCGGCATGAACGTCTACGTCACCGAGGTCGCCCGCCGACTGGCCGGACGCGGCATCGAGGTCGACATCTTCACCCGCGCGACCGACTCCCAGCTGCCGGCACTGGTGCCGTTCGCACCGGGTGTCACCGTCCGGCACATCGTCGCCGGCCCCTTCGAGGGCATGGCCAAGGACGAGCTGCCCGGCCAGCTCTGCGTCTTCGCGCGCGAGGTGCTCCGGATCGAGGCCCAGTTCGACGTCGGCCACTACGACGCGGTGCACAGCCACTACTGGCTCTCGGGCCAGGTGGGCGCGCTGGCGCGCGATCGCTGGGGGGTGCCGCTGGTGCACTCGATGCACACCATGGCCAAGGTCAAGAACGACCTGCTCGCCGAGGGCGACGCCCCGGAGCCGCAGGCGCGGGTGATCGGCGAGGAGCAGGTGGTCGCGGCGGCCGACATGCTGATCGCGAACACGGTCGACGAGGCCAAGGATCTGATCAACTGCTACGACGCGGACCCCTCGCGGGTAGAGGTCGTGCACCCGGGCGTCGATCTGGACGCGTTCCGACCGACGTCGATGGCCGCGGCCCGGGCCCGGCTCGGGCTGCGCCAGGATGCCGAGGTGCTCGCGTTCGTCGGACGTATCCAGCCGCTGAAGGCACCCGATGTGCTGCTGCGAGCAGCCGCCGAGCTGATCGCCCGCAAGCCCGCGCTGCGCGACCGTCTGGTCGTCGCGGTGATCGGCGGCCCGTCGGGAAGCGGGATGGAGCATCCGACGGCCCTGGCCGAGCTGGCTGTGTCGCTGGGGATCGCCGACGTCGTCCGGTTCGTCCCGCCGGTACGCCGCGACGAGCTCGTCGACTGGTACGCCGCCGCGACGCTGGTCTGCGTGCCGTCGTACAACGAGAGCTTCGGGTTGGTCGCGGTCGAGGCCCAGGCCGTCGGCACCCCGGTCGTCGCGGCCGCCGTCGGCGGACTGACCACGGCCGTCGTCGACGGGCGGACCGGCTTCCTCGTCGATGGCCACGATCCGGTCGACTACGCCCGTGTCTTCGACTCCGTGATCTCCTCGCCGCGGCTGCGCGAGACGCTCTCGCGCGGCGCCGTGGAGCACGCCGCCGGCTTCGGCTGGGAGCGCACGGCCGACGCGACCCTCGAGGTCTATCAGCAGGCGGTGCGGCTGATGGCCGCCGAGGCGGTGCGGTGAGCGACCCGGGTGCTGGTGCTGCGGCGACGATCCGGCAGGTCCTCGACGACGGCGAGCTCGACTGGCAGGAGCTGACCCCGGGCACCTTCGACGTGGTGCTGCCCGGAGAGCGCAAGCTCAAGACGCCGGTGCGGCTCGAGATCGGCACGCACGCGCTGAGCGTGCACGCGTTCGTCTGCCGCAAGCCCGATGAGAACTTCGAGGGCGTCTTCCGCTGGCTCCTGGAGCGGAACATGAGGATGTTCTCGGTCGCCTTCGCTCTCGATGCGGTCGGCGACATCTTCCTCGATGCTCGACTGCCGTTGCACGTGGTGACGGCCGACGAGGTCGACCGCCTGCTCGGGTCGGTACTGACCTATGCCGACGAGTCGTTCAACGTGCTGCTCGAGCTCGGCTTCGCCACCTCGATCCGCAAGGAGTGGGACTGGCGTACTGCCAACGGCGAGTCGACCGCGAACCTGGAGGCTTTCCGGGGCTGGCTCGAATCCGGCCCGGCCGAATGAGGCCATCCGCCGCTGCCTGGGCTGCTGCGGGAGCGTTGGCCGGGCTGTGCCTGGTGTCGGCCTGCTCGGACGGCGGTACGGCGATCAAGGCGCCCCCGCCGAGCACTGCGCAGGCCTCGATGGCCCCGACGACGACTCCGACCAAGCCGGCCGCTACCGACAAGGTCAGGCTGTCGAAGGTGGCGGACTTCTCCGGGACCGGCACCAGCACCGGGCCGATGGCGCTCGGCGATGGCGTCCTGGCCTATCCGTTCACGACCGTTCGCTCCAGCACCCGCTGGGACCAGGTCGAGGCTGTGCCGTTGTCCTCGATGCATCGCAGCGTCGTGGCCAGGTCGGCGTGGCCCGACGGCCTGATCGAGTCGGTGGTGGTCGGTGGCGGCTGGCTGGTCTACGTCGACCAGCGCCAGAAGGCCGGCGTGCAGGACCAGCCGCCGAGCCAGTGGCGGGTCGACGCGGTCGATCTCGCTACCGGTGCCAGGATCCTGCTGGGCACCAGCGGCGACCGTGCTGATCCGGTGCCGCCCTACGTCAGCCGGACCGGCGGCTACGTGCTGTGGACGCCGTACGGCACCGGCGCGAAGCTGCCGACGTACGACTGGAAGCCCGGGTGGCCGGCGGCTCGCACGCTGCCGATCCCCGATCCGGCACCGCAGGGCGGGATCAGCATCGTCGGCAAGCACCTGGTCTATCTGGTCGACAGCAGTACGCCGGTGTCGGTGGCGTTCCCGACCGGCGACTGCTGGGAGGCGCCCCTGTCGGGTGGGAAGGCGGTGCAGGTCACCACGACCGGCCTGGTGGAGAACTGCGTCGCCCGCGGCGACGATCTGTTCTGGAGCCAGATCGACGACCCCACGAGTGCCGACAACTTCGACCCGAGCTCGACCTGGCTGGGCAGCCTGAGCACCCGTCAGGCCGTCGAGCTGACCGGTACGACGGCGAAGGCCTCGGCCGACGCGTCGTTCGGCACCGGGTTCGTCGCGTGGAGCAACCTCTCGCAGCGTGCCGTGGTCCGGTCGCTGGCCGGTGGCGGGCAGGCAGTGTTCAGCGATCGCCACAGCGTCTCCGGCCTGGTGGCGGACGGCCTGCTGGTGGCGACCGACTCCTCGACGGGCAAGAACAGCCCGACGGACTTCCACGTACGCCGCGTCACCATCCACTAGCCGCCATCCACTAGCCGCCAGCCGCGCCCTGGCGGGATCCCGAGGGTCGGCGACCGAAAACCGCGTGTCGTCGAAGCATGCGGTCCTCTAGGTTCAAGGCGTGACCACGTCCCCTGCCGCCACCGAGACCACTACGGCGCAGGTCCGGCCACCGGCCTGGCAGCCGCCGGCGGCGATCGCGGTGACCCTGGTGCTGTGGGCCTCGGCTTTCGTAGCGATCCGGCACCTCGGCCACGACGTCTCGCCTGGCGCCTTGTCGCTCGGACGGCTGCTGATCGCGGCCGTCGCGCTGTCGGCGCTGCTCGCCCGGTCCGAACGGCACCGGTTCACCCGCAACGAGCTGTTCCTCCTGCTGGGCTGCGGCGTCGCGTGGTTCGGGATCTACAACCTGGCTCTGAACTCGGGCGAGCGGAAGATCGATGCCGCGACCGCCGCGATGGTCGTCCAGGTCGGACCGATCCTGATCGCACTGCTGGCGGCGCTCTTCCTGGGCGAGAAGCTCACCGGCTGGCTGCTGTTGGGGATGGCGATCGCGTTCGGCGGCGTAGTGGTGATCGCGATCGCGATGCACGGCAACGGCGGGTCCGACCTGGACGGCGTGCTGCTGACCCTGCTCGCCGCGGCGACCTACGCGATCGGGGTGGTGTGCCAGAAAGTGCTGTTGCGACGGCTCTCGGGACTGGAGGTGACCTGCTACGCGTGCTGGATCGGCGTGGTCGTGTGCCTTCCGTGGGCCGGCGATCTGCGGCACGTGGTCGGTCACGACAGCATGAGCACGCTGCTGCTGATCGGCTACCTGGGCCTGTTCCCGACGGCGCTCGCGTTCAGCACCTGGGCGTTCGCGCTGCGCTACACCGATGCCGGCAAGCAGTCGCTGACCACCTTCCTGGTGCCGGCTCTGGCGGCACTGATGGCGTGGATCGCGCTGGACGAGGTACCACCGGGGATGGCCTTCGTCGGTGGGGCCATCTGCATCGTCGGCGTTCTGGTGACCCGGCGCAAGCCACGGGCCCGAGAGGTCATCGGCACCTCCGCGTAGGCGCCGGGGTCTAGTCGAGGCCCGGCTCGGCGTAGCCGGCCAGGATCTCGGCGCAGCCTGCCTCGACCTTCAGCGTCGCCATCTCGTCTCCACGGGTCCCGCCGCGGTTGACGATCACGATCGGGATGCCCCGGGCGTGGGCCTGCTTGACGAACCTGCGGCCGCTGAAGACGTGCAGGGACGATCCGAGGACGACCAGCGCCTCCGCGTCCTCGACGAGCTCCTGGCATCGGCGTACCCGTAGCACCGGGACGTTCTCGCCGAAGAAGACGACGTCCGGTTTGAGCTCGCCGTCGCACTGGTCGCAGCGTGCCGGGGTGAACGTCGAGGTCTCCTCGAGAGCGACGTCACCGTCGGGCAGGACGACGAGGTGGTCGGCGGAGAAGCCCGGGTTGAGGTCGGCCAGCCGCTGCTGCAGGTCGCTGCGAGGGCTCGTCGCCGAGCAGCGAAGGCAGATCACCGAGTCCAGCCGCCCGTGCAGGTCGATCACGTCGCGGTGCCCGGCGACCGAGTGCAGGCCGTCGACGTTCTGGGTGATCAGCCCGCTGAGCCGTCCGCTGCGCTCCAGACCGGCGAGGACCTGGTGGGTGCTGTTGGGTCGTGCGGTGCCCATCGAGGACCAGCCGAGGTAGGCGCGAGCCCAGTAGCGCTGCCGCGCCGCGTCCGTACGCCGGAAGTCCGCGATCGTCATCGGCCGGCGAACGGGTGCACCCGGGCCCCGGTAGTCCGGGATGCCGGAGTCGGTGGAGACGCCGGCGCCGGTGAGCACCAGCCAGCGCCGGTCGCCCAGGACGTCGCCCATCGTCATGGCGGTCGCCGCAGGACTGGTCACGGATCCATTCTCGCGCGCCACCCAAGGAAGGCGGGGGTCAGAGGTCGAGCTTGTATCCCAGCCCGCGGACGGTGGTCAGGTACTTCGGGTCCGCGGGGCTGGGCTCGATCTTCGCGCGCAGCCGCTTGACGTGCACGTCCAGCGTCTTGGTGTCCCCGACGTAGTCCGATCCCCAGACCCGGTCGATCAGCTGACCGCGGGTCAGCACCCGGCCGGGGTTGCGCAGGAACATCTCGAGGAGCTCGAACTCCTTCAGCGGCAGCCGCACGTCCTGGCCGTCGATCGTCACGACGTGGCGCTCGGTGTCCATCCGGACCGGGCCGGCCTCGAGCGTCATCGGTGCCAGGTCGGGCTCGGTGCCACGACGCAGGACGGCGCGGATGCGCGCCACCAGCTCGCGCGGCGAGTACGGCTTGGTGACATAGTCGTCCGCGCCGAGCTCCAGGCCGACGACCTTGTCGACCTCGTCGTCCTTCGCGCTGACCATGATCACCGGCACGTTCGAGGTCTGCCTGATCTGCCGGCACACTTCGGTACCGGGCATGCCCGGGAGCATCAGGTCCAGCAGCACGATGTCCGCGCCGGCACGGTCGAACTCGAGCAGGGCGTCCGGGCCGGTGGCTGCGATGGCGACCTCGAACCCTTCCTTGCGGAGCATGTACGACAGCGCGTCGCTGTAGCTCTCCTCGTCCTCTACTACTAGGACTCGGGTCATGAGGTTGCCTCCACTGGGTTTGTTTCAAGACTGGTTGTCGACGTCTTGCGCGGCAGGGTGAGTGTGAACGTCGAGCCTTGGCCCTCCACGGACCAGACCCTGACGTCGCCGCCGTGCGAAGCCGCTACGTGCTTGACGATGGACAGCCCGAGGCCGGTGCCACCGGTGGAGCGGTGCCGGGCCGGGTCGACCCGGTAGAACCGTTCGAAGATCCGGTCGATCTCGCTCGCCGGGATGCCGATCCCCTGATCGGTGACGGAGAGATCGACGGTGGTGTCCCCGGGCTTGGCCGAGACGACGACCGAGGACCCTTCGGGGGAGTACGCGACGGCGTTGGCGACCAGGTTGCCGATCGCGACGGCTACCTGCTCGCGATTGCCGAGCAGGGTGAGATCGCGCTCGCCGTTGTGCACCAGCGAGATGCCCTTCGCGGCGGCGTCGGTCATGTTCTCGTCGATCGCCCGGCTGATGATCACGTCGACCTCGACGGCGACCGGCTCGTCGAGCGGGTCGTCGCCCTGGAGGCGCGAGAGCTCGATGATCTGCTGCACCAGGCGGGCCAGTCGCTCGCTCTCGGTGTGCATCCGACCGGCGAACCGCTGGACCGCCTCGGGATCGTCGGCAGCGTCGATGACAGCATCGGAGAGCAGCCTGATCGCGCCCACCGGGGTCTTGAGCTCGTGGGAGACGTTGGCGACGAAGTCGCGGCGGATGGACTCGACCCGGCGCTCGCGGGTGCGGTCCTCGACCAGGGCGAGTACGAGCTGGGAGCTGAGCGGGGCGACCCGGGCGGTGACGTGCCGCGGCGGTACGCCGGGGGCGCGCTGCATGACGACCTCGGTCTCGCGGATCTGGCCGTCGCGGCGTACTTGCTGGACGAGCTCCTCGAGCTCGCGCACCGCGATCCGGCGGTCTCGCACCAGGCCCATCGCGATGGCCGGCGCGGACGCCTTGAGGACGTCATCGCTGGCGTCGACGACCAGCGCGCTCGACCGCAGGACCGACAAGACCGCGGCGACGCCGGGCGGAAGGGTCGGGAGAGCCGTGACGGCTGGCCGGGTCTGGTTCTCGCTGATCCGCCACGCGAGGACGACACCGGCTCCGAGTGCTGCGCCGAGCAAGGCGAACAGCAAAGCTTGGGTCGTCTGGCTCACGATCGAATCGTACGCAGGGTTTCACCCACTGTTCGGACGTCTGAGGTCGCTTTCAAGGACTGTTCGCCCCTCGTTCACACATCGTCTTCTGTTGTTCACCCGTCCGCTTTAGGCTGGCTGTCATGCGCGATGCCTATGCAGACCAGCTCGACTCGATCCGCGACGACCTGTTGACGATGACACGGCTCGTCGGGAACGCGGTGTCGCATGCCACCAGCGCGCTGCTCGACGGGGACGCGGCGATCGCCGAGCAGGTGATCTCCGACGACGCCGCGATCGACGAGCTGCGCGTCCGTCTGGAGAACCGCAGCTTCGAGCTGCTGTCGTTGCAGAACCCCGTCGCCGGCGACCTGCGGATGCTGGTCGCGTCACTCCGGATGGTCAGCGAGTTCGAGCGGATGGGCGACCTCGCGGTCCACGTCGCCAAGATCGCCCGCCTCCGCGTCCCCGAGGTCGCGGTGCCGGACGAGGTCGTCCCGATGATCGCCCGGATGGCTGCGGTCGCCGAGGTCATGATCGCGAAGGTCGGTCACGTGATCGCCGACTCCGACATCGCCGCCGCCGAGGAGCTCGAGGAGGTCGACGAGGAGATGGACAAGCTCCGGCGCGCCTCGTTCCGCGAGCTGCTCGGCTCGGACTGGAAGCACGGCGTCGAGCCGGCCGTAGACATCGCCCTGCTCGGTCGCTACTACGAGCGGATCGCCGACCACGCCGTCTCGATCGCGCGCCGCGTCGTCTTCCTGGTCACCGGAGAGCAGCCGACTTACATCGCGTGAGCAGCGACCGAGCGCGACGAAACTGGTGACGTGCGCAGGTACTCGGGCCGTACGGGGCTGAGCTAGCGCCCCTGGTTCGCCACCGCAGCCGCCGCTGCGGCCGCCGCCTCGGGATCCAGGTACCGGCCACCAGCGACCGTCGGTGCCAGGTCGCCGTCGAGCTCATAGACCAGCGGCATGCCGGTCGGGATGTTCAGCCCGGCGATGTCGTCGTCGGAGACGTTGTCGAGGTGCTTCACGATGGCGCGCAGGCTGTTGCCGTGCGCGGCGATCAGCACCGTCAGCCCGGCGTCCAGGTCGGGCACCACCGAATCGTTCCAGTACGGCAGCAGCCGGGCGATGACGGCCTTGAGGCACTCCGTGCGGGGCAGCTCGTCGCCGAGGCCGGCGTAGCGCGGGTCGGCCGCTTGGGAGTACGGGTCGTCGTCGGCCAAGGGCGGCGGCGGGACGTCGAAAGACCGGCGCCAGAGCATGAACTGCTCCTCGCCGTACTCCTCGAGCGTCTGCTTCTTGTCCTTGCCCTGGAGCGCGCCGTAGTGCCGCTCGTTGAGCCTCCAGGAGCGTCGTACGGGGATCCAGTGCCGGTCGGCGGCATCGAGGGCGAGGGCGGCCGTGGTGATCGCCCGTCGCTGCAGCGAGGTGTGCAGTACGTCGGGCAGCAGACCGGCCTCGACGAGCTGCTCTCCGCCGCGGACAGCCTCGGCCCTGCCCTTCTCGGTCAGGGCGACGTCGACCCAGCCGGTGAAGAGGTTCTTGGCGTTCCACTCGCTCTCGCCGTGGCGGAGCAGGATCAGCGTCGCCATCACTGACCGGGCGTGGCGCTCGACGTCGAGTCGGGGCTGCTGGAGCCCGAGGGGCTGCTGGAATCCGACGGCAGCGGCAGCGGCACGCTCGCGTAGTCGGAGGTGTTGGTGAAGATCGGGACCTTCATCGTGGTCGTCTGGCCGCTGGCGAAGGAGAAGGTCAGGGTGACGTAGTCGCCCGGCTGGACGCCGGCGCCGGTGATGACCAGCTGCGGGCCGTCGGTCTTCGGGTCCGGGTCGGCCATGTCGAGCACGCCGCGGTCGGGGATCTTGTACGCGCCGTTGACGGTGGTGATGCCCTTGCCGGAGACGCTGGTCAGCGTCTGGACGGCGATCCTGTCGTTGACCAGGGTGCCGGCGAAGGTACCGGTCCCACCGGACTCGGTGATGATCTCGGCGTCCAGGATGTAGACCGCGCCCGAGCGGTCGTTCACACCGGAGGCTGCCTGGTAGACCTGATCGGTCTGGGCGCTGAAACCACACGCGCCGAGCAGCGGAGCGAGCAACAGGGCGGCGATCGCATAGCGGCGCTGGAACGGGGACTTCACGAGACCTCGGGTCCTCTCGGGAGGCGCGTGCAGGACATCTGTCCTGGACAACGGGTGGGGCGGCAGCAGCCTACCGTCTCACTGCCGCAGGCCGACCGTGAGCCCGGCCACCACGAGACAGGCGGCCGAGATCACCGAGACGACGACCGTCACGTACAGCAGCCGGGGTGCGCCGATGCGCAGCGCGATCCGCAGGGGGAGGTCCCGGGTACCGGCCTTGTTGTCGGCGACGAGGTCGCCGAGCGAGGTCACCAGGTGCAGGCACAGGCCGATCGCCGCGGCGGCTCCGGTGACCGCGATCGTCGGGGCCGAGCCGTGCTTCCCGCCGCCCCAGCCGCCGTAGGCAAGGAACGCGGGGTAGAGCGCGCCGCTGACGACCCAGCCCAGGAACGACAGCCAGGTCCGGTGCAGCCAGCGGTTGTGGATCCAGCCCACCGGGATGGTGATCAGCAGCGAGATCGCGGCTACCGAGCCCGAGTAGAACGCGAGCGGCACCGAGACCAGCACCAGCACCAGCATCCAGTAGCTCACCGTCGACGGGGCGATCGTGGCCTCGGCCAGCGGCTTGCCCGGCGTCTGCGCCCGGTAGTCGTGCTTGAGGTCGCACAGGTCGTTGGACATGCCCAGCGAGAGCTGGACGCTCAGCACGGCCGCGCCGGCGAGCAGGAACTCGCGGGTCGGGCGGCCTGCGAGGTCGGCGGCGACAGCGACCGCGACAGCGAGAAGCACCGCCTGCTTGGGGTGTGCGCAACGCACTAGGTCGCGGACCCGGGCTTTCCCGCGCTTGGTCGAAACCGCTTCGCTCATGAGCGAAAACTATCCATATCGGGCCGCTCGCAGGGGGATGCGCGGAAGACGATCGCGAAACGTCGCCATCCTTCGACGCATAGAACGAGCTTCATTGTCAACCCCCCATTAGCCGTCTGACCTGCACAAACGCGAAATCGACGCGCCTGAGGCCGTGTTAGACTGGTCACCTTGAAAGGGGTTCACTGCATATGACTTTCACCGTCGGCGAAACGGTTGTTTATCCAAATCACGGGGCTGCCATCATCGAGGACATCGAGATGCGGACCATCAAGGGCGAGGAGCGCGAGTACCTCGTACTCCGCATCGTCGCCCAGCAGGACCTCGTGGTGCGAGTCCCCGCCTGCAACCTCGACCTGGTCGGGGTTCGGGACGTGGTCGACAAGGAAGGACTGGACCGGGTCTTCGATGTGCTTCGTGCGATCGTCCCGGATGAGCCGACCAACTGGTCGCGCCGCTACAAGGCAAACCTCGAGAAGCTGCACTCCGGTGACGTCATGAAGGTGTCCGAGGTCGTCCGCGACCTGTGGCGCCGCGAGCGTGACCGTGGGCTGTCGGCCGGCGAGAAGCGGATGCTGGCCAAGGCGCGCCAGATCCTCGTTTCCGAGCTGGCCCTGGCCGAGCACACCAACGAGGACAAGGCAGAGGCGATCCTCGACGAGGTCCTCGCCTCCTGACGGTCCAGGCACGCACCTGGCAGCGTTGTCGTCTCTTGACGGCCGCTTCGCTCTCAGGCCGCCTGCGCTCCTCCGCCTTGCCAGCTACGCACCCGGACCGCCAGGAGCAGTAGCGAATCGCATGAGAACGGTCCCGACCCGCCTGGGTCGGGACCGTTCTGCTTTCCTGGGAGCGTGATGGACGACGAGGAGGAGCAGCCGCTCGGGTGGGTGCCGCTGGACGGACGTGGATCGCTGCCGTTCGCGCTGGTGCACGGGGAGTCGCTCGTTGCCGCTGCGTCGTGGGCCCTGGGCGAGGCCGGGGTGCAGCTCTACGACGCCTCGGTCAGCTTCGACCAGCTCCGTGAGTCCGGGCGGGCGCTGGTCCTGCACGACCCGCTGTGCCCGCTGACGCCGGTCGACCACATCGTCGACTCCATCGAGCGGTGCGCGAGCACCGGATCGGTCGTGATCGGGTTCCGAGCAGTCACCGACACCGTCAAGCGCGCCGACGGCGAGAATCTGGGGGAGACCGTGGACCGTTCCGGCCTGCGCTCGGTCGCCTCGCCGGTGGTGATCCCGGCGACAGTCCTTGCTGGTCTTGTCGATCTCGACACCAGCGACTTCGCCGTCCTTGCCGCGACGCTCGCCGACCTCGGCGAGGTCGTCTGGCTCGAGGCGCCGACACTCGCCCGACGCATCCACGACGAGCCGGAGCTGCGGATCCTGGAAGCGCTCAGCCGGTCGTTGGTCTGAGCAGCTCGGCGGCGAGGGCGAGATCCTCGGCGAAGGTGACCTTCAGGTTCGCCGCCTCCCCGGGGACGGCGTGGATCGGGGCATCGGCGTAGCGCTCGAGGCAGGCGGCCGTATCGGTGCCGCGGAACCCGTCGGCGGCCGCCGCGTCGTACGCCACGAGCAGCCGGCCGGCAGCGAAGGCCTGCGGAGTCTGGACGGTGGCGAGGCCGGGGGCCGCGAGGCTGCCGTCGAGATGGTTCAGAGGGCCGACCGGCAAGGCCGGAACGGCCGAGCCGTGGGTGGCAGCGGCGTCGATGGCAGCCCGGAACAGGGTCGCGCTCGCCAGCGGCCTGGCCGCGTCGTGGATCGCCACCACGTCGATCTCGCCGGACTCGATGTCTGCCCGGAGGGCTCCCAGCGCGCGGTACTCCGAGTCGTGGCGCTCGGTGCCTCCCTCGACCAGCCAGAGGTCGCGGGTGCCCAGATGCGGCGCGAGTGCGGCCGTGACGTCCTCGCGGTCCTCGGGCCGGATCACCACCACGACTCGGTGCACACCAGCGACCTCGAGCGCCGTACGCAGGCTGCGCACGAGGATCGGCAGGCCGTCCAGCGGCAGCAGCACCTTGTTCTTCTCGGCGCCGACACGACGTCCGGAACCGGCCGCGAGCACGACGACCGCCGCGGTCGGCAGTGGGGCAGCGGCCGTCACAGGTGCGGCCGGACCATCCTGATCAGGACTCCGGAGACGAGCTCGTCGCGCTCCAGCGGAAGCATGTGCCCGGCATCAGGTACGACGGTCAGCACGGCACCCTCGACGTGGGCCGCGATCCGCCGCGCATGCGCCGGCGGGGTGAGGACGTCGCGGGTGCCGACCAGAACCTGGGTCGGGATCCCGTCGAGGACCTTCAGCGAAGCTGCCGCCTCGTGCCGTATGCAGTCCTCGTAGAAGCCGACGACCGTCGCGGCCGAGGAGTTGATCAGCCCTTCGACCGTCAGTGCCGCATCGACCAGCCGCATCGGCCTGCCGAACACGAAGCGGCGTACGACCTGGCGCTCGATGACCGGGGCACGCCGACGGGCCTTCTTGGTCAGGGTCCTGGACCGCAGTGCGAGCACCCGCGGGATCTGCGCCCGGAAGAACGGCCCCATCTCGGGGAGGC
Organism: Marmoricola sp.; assembly: GCA_036272095.1. Taxonomy (GTDB): domain Bacteria; phylum Actinomycetota; class Actinomycetes; order Propionibacteriales; family Nocardioidaceae; genus Marmoricola. Next base: position 17,263 of record DATAZI010000021.1, read on the forward strand.
CCAGCGTGACCGTGTTCATCTCGCCCGAGGACGTCGAGACGAACACGACCCCGACCACCCGCTCGAAGAGCTCCGGACGCTGGCCGGCCAGGACCATCGTGGTCATGCCGCCGATCGAGTGCCCGGCGATGACGAGCTTGCCGGCCGGCGCGTAGGCGTCGATCACGTCGCTCATGTCCCGGGCGAGGTTGGCGATCGTGCAGGCGCCCTTGGGGCTCTGGTCGGACTGACCGTGGCCGCGGTGGTCCCAGGTGAGGATCCGGATGCGGTGCCCGAACTCGCGCTGCAGGTCTCGGACCTGGTAGTTCCAGTCAGCCTGGTTCAGCGTCCAGCAGTGCGCGAGGACGACCGTGAGCGGCGCGTCGTCGGGCCCGTAGGTGCGGACGTCGAGCCGCAGGCCGTCGAAGGTCTTCATGGGATCCGAGTCTGCCCCTTCTGCAGCGATCCGGGGTGTCTTTGTGAAGTACCCGACACACCATGTCTCACATACTTTGATGGACCATTTGTCGGGACGCTCGCTGGATCAGCGGGCCCCGGTGCGCTGGAGCAGGGCCGTAGCGATGGCGGCCAGGCCCTCGCCGCGACCGGTAAGACCGAGGCCGTCGGTGGTGGTCGCCGACAGCGAGACGTCGATCCCGTGCCTGGCTGCGATCGCCTGCTCCGCCTCGGCCCGGCGGGCGCCGATCCGGGGCCGGTTGCCGATCAGCTGCACCGCGACGTTGCCGACCTCCCAGCCTGCCGAGCTCACCCGGCGCAGCGTCTCGGCGAGCAGGTCGTCGCTCGGTGCGCCCGCCCACTGCGGCTCGGCGGTCCCGAAGTTGCTCCCGAGGTCGCCGAGACCGGCTGCCGAGAGGACGGCATCGCAGATCGCGTGCAGTACGACATCTCCGTCGGAATGGCCGTCAGGGCCAGCGGCCTCCTCGGGCCAGTCCAGCCCCGCGATGCGCATCGGACGGCCTTCGACGAGGCGGTGCACGTCGGTGCCGATGCCGGTCCGCAGGTCCATGACCACGATCATGCCCTGGATCAAGTCCTGTCGCTTGCTCCGATGGGCCACGATGGGGTCGTGATCCTCGACCCTCCCGTCGGCGGCCGGTCGTGAACCGGACGTGGCGCATGCTCGCCTTCGCCGGCATCCTCACCGGTATCGCGGGATTGGTCACGAGCCAGGCGACGGTGTGGGCCCTGCAGGCCAAGAACGGTCCGGTCGTGGCGGTCGCGAGCCTGGTGCGCGACAAGACGCCGGGCCCGGTTGCGCACTGGTTGATCGAGCACGTGGGCCATGCAGACAAGCCGCTACTGCTCAGCGGCACCGCCGTCTTCGTCCTGCTGGTCTGCGCCTGGGTGGGGACCCAGGCACTGAAGTACCCATTGCTGAGCGACATCGTCTACGTCGTCCTTGCGGCGATCGGGCTGCTGGCAGTGATCCGGCTGCACGACTCCACTGCCGGCTCGAGCTTCGGCGTACTGGTCGGGCTGATCACGTGGATCGTCGTGCAGCGCGCCCTGACCGGGCTGCTCGCCGGCTCGGGCACCGAGCCCACCGACGCCGTACGCCGCAACTTCCTCCGCCGAGCCGGGGTGGTGGCGGTCGCAGTCGCCGGCGCCGGCGTGCTCGGCGAGCTCAGCAGCCGCGGCCGACGCCGAGTGGAGCAGGCCAGGCGCCTGCTCCGGCTTCCCGGTGGCCCGGGCGCGGTCCCAGCCGGTGCCAACCTCGGCGTGCCCCACATTGCGCCCTGGCGCACGGCCAACGACGACTTCTACCTGATCGACACGGCGTTCACGAAGCCCACCATCGTGCCCAGCGATTGGCGGCTGCGCATCCACGGTCTCGTCGAGACGCCGATGACGCTGACCTACGACGACCTGGTCTCGCGCGAGCTGACGCACGAGTGGATCACGCTGTGCTGCGTCTCGAACAAGGTCGGCGGCAACCTGGTCGGCAATGCTTTCTGGTCCGGGGTGCTGATCCGCGAGGTGCTCGCCGAGGTCGGGGTCAAGGCGGGCGCCGACGCGGTGCTGCAGACCTCGCACGACGGCTGGACCTGCGGCACCCCGCTCTCGGCGCTGACCGACCCGGGCCGCAACGCCATGCTCGCGCTGGCGATGAACGGCCAGCCGCTGCCGGTCGAGCACGGATTCCCGGTCCGGATGGTCGTGCCCGGGCTGTACGGCTACGTCTCGGCGACCAAGTGGCTCACCGATCTCGAGGTCACCACCTTCGACAAGTTCCAGGCCTACTGGACCCAGGAAGGCTGGGCTGAGAAGGGGCCGGTCAAGACCGAGTCGCGCATCGACGTGCCGGATTCGCACGGGCATACCGGAGTCGGCACGGTCAGCGTCGGCGGGGTCGCTTGGGCGCAGCACACCGGGATCGACTACGTCGAGTTCCAGCTCGATGGCGGGTCCTGGCGCCGGGCGACCCTCGGCGCGGTCCCAGGCAACGACACCTGGGTGCAGTGGACCGGGCAGGTCGACGTCGCCGCGGGGGACCACACCCTGGTGGCTCGGGCGACCGACAAGTCCGGCTATACCCAGACCGCTGTCCAGGCCGACGTCCTGCCGAACGGTGCCACCGGCTGGCACACGATCGGTTTCAGCGCACACTGACCGAGCCCGCGCCCTACGCTGCGTGCATGACCGCTGGGCGCCGGAACGGCCGTGACGAGGACTTCATCGACCGTACGGGCGCTGCCCTGGTCATCGGCGGCAGCGGCGGCCTCGGCCGGGCGATCGTCCGGATGCTCGGCGAGCGAGGAAGTGCTGTGGTGGCGACGTACCGGTCGGGCCGGGAGGCCGCCGAGCTCGCGGTCTCCGAGGCTGTGGCGTACGGCGTCCGCGGCGAGGCGCGGGCGCTGGACACGCTCGACGGCGAGGCCTGCACCGCCTTGGTCGCCGACGTGGTCGCGACCTACGGCGGCCTGCACTCGCTGGTCTACGCGGCCGGCCCGCATGTGCCGATGCGGCACCTGTCCAAGGTCGACCCGGCAGACCTCGACACCCAGCTCGGGGCGGATGCCGGTGCGTTCTTCCGGGTCGTCTCGGCCTGCCTGCCGGCGCTGCGGGAGAGCAGCGGCAGCGTGGTGGCCGTGACCACCGCGGCCACCAGCAGGTTCCCGGTCCGCGACGGGCTGTCCTCGGCGCCGAAGGCTGCCGTCGAGGCACTGGTGCGCGGGCTGGCCGTCGAGGAAGGGCGGTTCGGGGTCCGGTTCAACAGCGTCGGCCCCGGCATGCTCACCGACGGCATGGCCGACCGCCTGATCAGCTCCGGCGAGCTCGACGAGCGCGCCCTGGAGATCACCCGCGGCAACATCCCGCTGCGCCGTTTCGGCCAGGCAGTCGACATCGCCGAGGTCGTCTGCTTCCTGGCCAGCGACCGGGCCGGCTTCATCTCCGGACAGAAGATAGACGTCGACGGCGGCTACTCCGCCTGAGGGCCGTCGGACGCGGTACCGGGCGGCGTCGCCTCGATCTCCGAACGGGGCTCTCGTTCATCGACCCTGTCGAGATGTGGTGACGTGCGCGCTGGAGCCGCTCGACGAGAGTCTCACCAGTTCTGGACGCCGGCGGGCCGCTTCGGGAGGGGATGGGCGGCGTCGTGGACGATGTACGCCATCCCGTCGGAGCCGCCGAGCCAGGCGCGCTCGAACTGGGCGCGGTCGTAGACCCGCCGCACCGTGCGGTCCGACGGCGCCGCGGGGTCGTTGACGATCGGGTTGCCGGCGGCGGTGAACCCGACCAGGACGACGAGGTGGCCGTTGGTCGCCGAGATCGGTGCGCCGGACAGCTGGCCGGAGCCGAACCGGATCGAGGTGATCACCGGGATGCCGGCCCGGATGAACCGCTCGGCCATCCGCAGGCTCGCCAACCGGGTCACGAACGCACCGGTCCCGCGAGTGGCGGCATACCCCGTGTTGAAGGGCCAGTTGCCGGTCCCGCGGTAGGCGTAGTCGTAGGTCATCCGGGCGATCTGGTCGACCCAGCGGTCGGCGTACGAGCCAGGCACCCAGGCGTACGTCGAGGCGGCCGGAAGCCGGCGGTAGTACCCGAGCACCATCGATAGCGAGGTCGGCGAGCACCAGGCCTCGCCACCGCCGCCGTACTGCGGAGCCTGGCCGCGGTGGATCATCTGCGAGTACGACGGCACCGCCAGCGAGACGGCCTTGCGCTGCAGCGGCGCCGAGGTCGTCGGGACCGCGGCCGGCGGGGTGGAGGTCACAGCGCCGATCGTGTGCACCACTGGCGCGCCGTGGCCGGGGGTGCGCATCAGCCGGACGATGAACCGGTACGCCGTCAGCGGCCTCGTGCCGGCGATCAGGGTGTCGGTCGCGACCCGTGCGACGGCATCGGCCTGCACGCCTGCGCTGGACCGCTTCAGGATCTGGTCGCCGGTGCTCCAGCGGCCGAGGTCCTTCGCTGTGCTGGTCGCCCCGGTGGAGCTGCGGGCTTCGACGAGCACCTGGATCCAGGCGCCGGCCGGGGTGGCTGCGTTCCACGAGGGCACCAGCTGGGTGAACGAGTGCGCCGGCGTGACCCAAGCCGAGGTCCAGGTCGAGTAGGCATAGCTCCGGCCGGCCCAGGTCCGGGTCCCGCTGGGGATGCCGGCGCCGACGGGCAGGGCCCGGTAGCTGCTCGGGACGACCGTGCTAGCAGCCAGCTCGGCACTCGGCGTCGATCCGCCCGGCCCGGTCCCGCTCAGCCCGTGCACCAGTACGCCGAGCGGTGCCAGCAGCGCCAGCAGGAGCAGTGGCGCGACGAGCTTCGGACGGGCGATCAGCCGGGCCAGCCGGGCACGCGGATCACGCCAGTGCGGTCGGGGAAGATGCACTCGAGAACCGTAACCCCATCAGCCCCAGAAGCGCTCAATTCTCACACCGTGCGCGAGCCAATAGACTCCTCCGGTGACCCTGAGGCTCTACGACACCGCGACCGGCGAAGTCCGTGACTTCGTGCCCCTGGAGCAGGGCAAGGCCGGCATCTACGTCTGCGGCCTCACCGTCCAGAGCGAGCCGCACGTCGGGCATGTCCGCTCTGCGGTCAACTTCGATGTGCTGCGCCGCTGGCTGGCCGCGACCAAGCCCGGAGAAGATGCACTCGAGGTCACCTTCATCCGCAACATCACCGACATCGACGACAAGATCCTGACGAAGTCGGCCGACCAGGGCCGTCCTTGGTACAACCTCGCCTACGACATGAAGCGCGAGCTCGACCGTGCGTACAACGACCTGCACGTACTGCCGCCGACCTACGAGCCGGCCGCGACCGGGCACGTGCCAGAGATGATCGAGCTGATCAGCCTGCTCATCGAGCGAGGCCACGCCTACCCGGCCGCCGACGACTCCGGCGACGTCTACTTCGACGTCCGGTCCTGGCCGTCGTACGGCGAGCTGACCCACCAGGGCATCGATGACATGGAGGCGGCCACCGACGCCGACCCGCGCGGGAAGCGCGACCCGCGCGACTTCGCGCTGTGGAAGGGGTGGAAGGAAGCGACCGAGCCGCGTACCGCCTCCTGGCCGGCGCCGTGGGGCCGCGGCCGCCCGGGCTGGCACATCGAGTGCTCGGCGATGGCCGGCAAGTACCTGGGCCCGGCCTTCGATATCCACGGCGGCGGCGTCGACCTGCGCTTCCCGCACCACGAGAACGAGCAGGCGCAGTCCCGCGCAGCCGGCGGCGCCTTCGCGTCGTACTGGCTGCACAACGCCTGGATCACCACCTCGGGCGAGAAGATGAGCAAGTCGCTGGGCAACTCGCTGCTGGTCCCTGAGGTGCTCAAGAAGGTCCGCGGCATCGAGCTGCGCTACTACATGGTGGCGGCCCACTACCGCTCGCACGTGGAGTTCTCCTTCGAGGCGCTGGCCGACGCGGCCGCTGCGTTCCAGCGGATCGAGCGGTTCCTGGAGAAGGCCGGCGGCACCGCAGCCGACGGGACCTTGCCCGAGGCGTTCGTCGCGGCGATGGACGACGACCTCGGTACACCGGCAGCCGTCGCCGTGATCCACGACCTGGTCCGCCAAGGCAACTCCCAGGTGGCCGCCGACGACGGTACCGAGGCTCAGAAGACCGCAGCCGCCGTGCGCGCGATGCTCTCGGTTTTGGGTCTGGACCCGGCTGATCCACACTGGACCCAGGAAGCGGGCAGCTCCACCGAGCGTCTGACCACTGCGGTCGACACACTGGTGCGCGGGCTGCTCGACCAACGACAGGCAGCACGAGCGGCGAAGGACTTCGCCACCGCCGACAGCATCCGCGATCAGATCGCGGCTGCCGGCATCGAGATCGAGGACACTCCGGCAGGGCCGCGGTGGACCATGGAAAGTAGTAGCTGATGCCAGGCAACTCGCAGCGACGCGGCGCCATCAAGAAGACCGCGAAGGGCAATCCGACAGCCGGGTCCGGCGGGCGGGTCAAGCGCGGGCTCGAGGGCCGGGGCCCGACGCCGAAGGCCAAGGACCGCCCGAACCACAAGGTCTACAAGGCCAACGAGCGCGTCGAGCGTGCCGAGGCCAAGCGTCCCAAGCGCCGCCAGAAGCCGGGCGAGGCCGAGTGGATCGCTGGGCGCAACTCCGTGGTCGAGGCGCTGCGCGCCAAGATGCCGGTGATCGCGGTGTACGTCGCGGAGGGCGCCGAGCGCGACGCCCGGCTGCGGGAGACCTTCCAGCTGACCTCAGACCTCGGCGTCTCGCTGATGGAGGTCCCTCGGGTGGAGCTCGACCGGATGACCGGCGGCGCGGTGCACCAGGGCCTGGCGGCCAGGGTGCCGGCGTACGAGTACGCCCACCCCGACGACTTCCTCGAGCTCGCTGCCGAGCGTGGCGAGAAGCCGCTCATCGTCGCGCTGGACTCGGTGACCGACCCCCGCAACCTCGGCGCCGTGGTCCGTTCGGCCTCAGGTTTCGGGGCGCACGGGGTGCTGATCCCCGAACGCCGCGCGGCCGGGATGACGCCGTCGGCCTGGAAGACCTCGGCCGGTGCGGCCGCCCGGATCCCGGTGGCCCAGGCGGTCAACCTGGTGCGCCAGCTCAAGGCGTACCAGGAGGCAGGCTGCATGGTGATCGGGCTCGCGGCCGACGGCGAGGTCGCGCTGCCGGACCTCGATCTGGCAGACGGGCCGTTGGTGATCGTCGTGGGCTCGGAGGGCGACGGGCTGGGCCGGCTGGTCAGCGAGACCTGCGACATGCTGGTCGCGGTGCCGATGAGCTCCTCCCTGGAGTCGCTGAACGCCGGAGTCGCCGCATCGATCGCCTTGTACGCCGTGGCTCAGAAACGCCTCGGCTGACGCGACACGGGAACTCCTAGCGGGCTGGTCGAATCCACTGAGTCGACTGATCTGAGAGACTTGGGCTATGCGCGTCACAGCCAAGTCCGACTACGCCCTGCGAGCCCTCATCGAGATCGCCCGCCGGGACGACGGCGCGCCGGTGTCCGCCGAGGAGCTCGGCCGGCTCCAGGACATCCCGCACGGCTTCCTGCAGGCGATCCTCGCCGACCTTCGCCGGTCCGGCGTCGTGATCGCCCAGCGCGGGCAGTCCGGCGGCTGGAGGCTGAACAAGGACGCCGCCGACATCTCGGTCGCGGACGTGATCCGCGCCGTCGACGGCCCGTTGGTCTCGGTCTACGGCTTACGGCCTGAGGCAGTGAACTACAACGAGGCCGCCAGCGTGCTGCAGCACGTCTGGATCGCCGGCCGCTCGTCGCTGCGCGACGTCTTCGAGCAGGTCTCGGTCAAGCAGCTCGCCGAAGGCAAGCTTCCCAAGGCCGTCACTACCCGCACTGCCGACGACGACGCCTGGCAGTCGCACTAGCCGGAGCGGCCAGACGCAACGGTCGGCCTAGCGCACGACCCAGACCGACGCCTTCGGGTTCGGCCCGGCCTCGCCGACGCCGAACAGATGCTCGCCACGAGCGATCTCGGGCAGGTCGGCCGGCGGCGCGGAGGAGCGCGACACCTGGACCAGCAGCGTCTCGTCGGGATGCTCGCGAAGGTAGGCGACGTCGTCGGTGCCGACGTGCACCCAGCGCAGGCCTCCCGTCTGCAGGGCCGGGTGCTCGGTTCGCAGCCGCGCGAGGTCGGCGTACACGCTCCGCGTCCGGGTGCGGAAGGCGGTCGGGTCGTCCCACGGCATCGTCCGGCGGGAGTCCTCGCCGTCGACGCCCTCGAACCCGAGCTCGTCGCCGGCGAAGACCATCGGCACGCCCGGCAGGGTGAACTGCAGGACGGCGGCAAGGTGGTGCAGCGATTCCGAGCCGGTGATCGTCCGGATCCGAGGCGTGTCGTGCGAGCCGAGGATGTTCCAGCTCACCGTCGTGGCGCGCCACCCGAAGCTCGCGGTGAAGTCGCGCATTGCCGTGACCATCGCGCCGGCGTCACGGCGTGGCAGGTCGACCGGCAGCCCGAAGCTCGGCTGCGGGTGGCGTGGGTCGCGGAGCCACTCCCAGACCGGGAAGGAGAAGCCGTAGTAGTTCATCGTCCCGTGCCAGCCGTCGCCGGCCAGATCGCCGGTCGCGTCGTGGCCGTGCTCGGCGAGCACCAGGGCCTCGGGATTCGCTGCGACCGCCGTACGCCGGATCTCGCGGGCGACGTCATGGGCGATGTCGAGCTCGCGGCGGCGCCCGGTCATGTTCGCGACGTCGATCCGCCATCCGTCGAGGCCGAAGTCGAGCCACCGGCTCACCACGGCGCGGAACCGCTCGCCCAGCGCTGCTGAGGTGTGGTCGAGCTTGGGCAGGGTGTCGTAGCCCTTCCAGCCCTCATGGCTGCCATCGGCGGCGAAGTAGTAGAAGCGGCGCTCCTTGCTGCGCTTGTCGCTCTTGGCCCGCAGGAACCACTCGTGGGTGTCGCCGGTGTGATTGCTGGTCAGGTCGCCGAGCACCCGCAGTCCGCGCTCGTGGGCGGCGTCGATGAGCCTGCGGTAGGCCTGGTCCCCGCCGAGCAGCGGGTCGACCTCGTCGAAGGTGCTGGCGTTGTAGCGATGGTTGGACTCGCCGGGGAAGACGGGTGTGAGGTAGACCGTGCCTACACCGAGGCCGGTGATGTGGTCGAGGTGCTCGGTGATGCCGTCGAGGTCGCCGCCGTAGAACTGCAGCGGAGTGTGCGGCCCGGAGTGGATGGGCGCGTCGTCCCACTGCGCGGGCACTGCCCAGTCCGGGATCGGCCGATGGTCAGCGTCCTCGGAGCGCGCGAACCGGTCCGGGAAGACCTGGTAGATCATGCCCTCGCGGCCCCAGTCCGGCGGCGGGTCGTGGCTGGTGAGGGTGAAGTCGTGGGCGTCGGCGACGTCGTGGTCGAACACGCCGGCCTGGTTGAGCCAGCGGAACGACTCGCCGACGACGACCATGAAGCGGTAGCGCTGGACCGGGTTGTGGACGGTGACGTCGGCGTACCACCAGAGGTCGTCGCCGTCGGCGGGCGCGAGAGTGCACGGAGCGAAGAACGGCTCGCCGTCCTCCACGGTCCGCAGCCAGACCGCATCTGCCGGCCGGTGGGTGCTGGTGCGCACCCGGACCCGCACCGAGCTGCCGAGATCGGCGCGCTCGGCAGCGGCGTAGAGCGCAGAGCCGTCGTGGTGCGGTTCGTGCAGCAGTGGGTCCACGGGACCATCCTCCCGTATGCGTGGATTGTCCTGACAGTACTGGGACGTCGCGACGCCGGTACGATGACGCCGCCGGTGCGTCCGGCGTGCCGATGTAGCTCAGTTGGTAGAGCGCCTCACTTGTAATGAGGATGTCGCGGGTTCGACTCCTGTCATCGGCTCCGAGCCAGATCTTGCTTGAATGAAATGGTTGAGATCGGCTGTCGTATCACGTCGTGACAGTTCGTCGTACTGGCAAGAGAGCGGCAACAGGCCGCTCGGTGTGTCAGGAGCGACCATGTCCACGATCACCAAGCAGGCAGCAGCAGTCCCGGCCACGTCGGCGTCCCGTCTCTGGCCGGCCGTGCTCGTCTCCGGCCTCGGTGCCGCGGTTGCCACGACCGCCGTTGCTGCGATCGGGCACGGCATCGGCGCCTCCCTGGACATCTCCGGGGACCCGATCCCGGTGCTCGGGTTCGGCGAGGTCACCATGATGTTCGTGGTCGTCGGAGCCGTCATCGTCCTCGGCCTGCGCCGCTGGTCCGCCGACCCACGGAAGGCCTGGCTGCGTGCGACGCTCGCGTTGACCGTCCTCTCGTTCGTCCCCGACCTGATGGCCGACGCGTCGGTCGGCACGAAGGCGACCCTGATGACGAGCCATCTCGTCGCTGCGGCGATCGTGATCCCGGCGCTGGCCTCGCGGCTGCAGCGACGCTGATCGCCTGACAGAGCGATCTCCTCGCAGGTACGTTTCCCTGCGGGGAGATGTCGTGAGGAGCTGGCATGCGTAGGTGGTTCTCGGTGGCACTGGTCGTGCTCGGGCTGGTCGCCGCCCTGGCGATGCCGTTCGGCAGCACTGCCGTCGCGAAGTCGACGAAGACGGCGACCTGCAGGACCTCGCCCAACCGCGCCGGCGAGACGAAGAAGCTCATCCGGATCGGCAACTCCGCCGACATCTCTGGGCCGATCCCAGGGTTGTACACCGGCGCCCAGCTCGCCACCAAGGCGTATGCCGCGTACTTCAACGCCAGCGGCAAGCGGATCTGCGGCCGGAAGATCGCGGTCGATGCTTTCGACTCCGCGACCTCGGCCGGTGCTGACCAGAAGTCCTACGCGCAGATCTGTGCGAAGGACTTCGCCGCGGTCGGGTCGATGTCGGACGACGATCTCGGCGGAGCGTCCGTCACCCAGCATTGCCATCTCCCCGACCTTCGAGCCAGGTCGACGAGTGCTGCGCGCAATGCGTGCTCGACCTGCTTCGGTGTCGAGGCGACGACGACGAACGAGTGGTTGAACAGCGTGCCGGACTACTTCGTCCAGCACGACGGAGCGGCGGCGCAGAAAGCCGCGATGCTCTACATCAACGACCCGGCCACCAAGGCAGCCGCGCTCACCGAAATGAAGGCTGCGCAGAAGCGCGGCTTCACCTACCTCTACAGCTCGGCCATCGACTTCGCCGAGTTCAACTACGTGCCCTACGTCGAGCAGATGAAGTCGAAGAACGTCGAGATCGTCCAGTTCATCGGCTCCTTCCAGCAGCAGGTGCGTCTCGCGGAGGCGATGCAGCAGGTCGGCTTCCACCCGGCCGTGTACCTGCTTGACAGTGCGGCGTACACGCCGAGCTTCGCGGCGGAAGGCGGCACTTCGGTCGACGGCGTGATCGTCTACACCGACTTCCTGCCGCTCTCGACCGACCAGACCGAGCTCAACCTCTACAAGAAGTGGCTGGCGAGGACCTCCCCGGGCGCTAAGCCGACACCCGACGGCCTCTATGCCTGGTCGGCGATGAAGCTCTTCACCACCGAGGCCGTCAGCCTCGGCAAGAACCTGACCCGGGCGAGCCTGGTGAAGCGGGTGCGGACGGTGAAGGCCTGGACTGGCGGCGGGCTGCACACGCCGATGGCGGTCGGGCCCAAGCAGCTCTCCGGGTGCGCCCGGTTCCTGCAGGTCTCGAACGGCAGCTGGGTCTCCTACGCCGGTACGGCGTACCGCTGCTCGGGCGTCACCAAGGTGAGCTGAGCCGACCCGGGCCTCAGGCCGTGCCGGATCCGCGGCGCTTGGCGTAGCGGAACTTCACCATCTTCCGGACCTGCTCGAAGTCGTCTGGCCGGCGCGGGAACGACTGCATGTCCGGACCCATCTGGAAGCGCTTGGTGGTGGTCGCCTTCGGGGCGGCGAACTCACGCAGGCCGTCGTCGCCGTGAAACCGGCCGAAGCCGGAGTCGCCGATGCCGCCGAACGGCACCGAGGGCATCCCGACGAAGGTGAGCACCGAGTTGATGGTGGTGCCGCCGGCCTTCAGGCGCCGCGCGATCGCTGCGCCGTTCTTCGCGGAGAACACCGACGAGCCGAGCCCGAACTTCGTCGCGTTGGCGCGCCGGAGGGCCTCCTCGATGTCGGGGACGGTGTTGATCACGATCACCGGGCCGAAGGTCTCCTCCTGGACCGCCGAGCAGTCCTCGGGGACGTCGACGAGCACGACCGGGTCGACGAACGGCGCCCTGATGGATTCAGGCCCGCCGACCAGGGCGGTCGCCCCGGCGGCGATCGCGTCGGTGACGTGGCGGCGTACGACGTCGATCTGGGCCGGCACGATCATCGGGCCGTACGACGCGTCGTCGGCCAGCCCGGCGGTGACCTGGAGCGCATTCGCCTTGACTGCGCCGAGGAACGCGTCCCGGACCGCCTGGACCACGTAGACGCGCTCGATGCCGACGCAGGCCTGGCCGCCGTTGAAGAAGCCGCCCCACACGACCGCGGCGGCCGCCTTGTCGACCTCGGCGTCGTCGGCGACGATCGTGACGTCCTTGCCTCCGAGCTCGAGCAGCACCGGGGTCAGGTTCTCGGCGCACGCGGCCATCACCTTGCGCCCGGTCGGGACCGAGCCGGTGAAGGCGATCTTGTCCAGACCGGCCGTGCACAGCGCTGACCCGGTGTCGGCGAAACCGGTGACCCAGGTGATCACGCCGTGCGGCGCGTCCGGGTTGGCCTCGTAGAACGCATCCATCACCATCACCGAGCTGGCTGGGGCGTACTCGCTCGGCTTGACGATCGCCGTGTTGCCGGCGGCCAGGGCGTAGGCCAAGCCGCAGAGCACCGTGTAGATCGGCACGTTCCACGGGGCGATCACACCGACCACCCCGAGCGGTGGGTAGGAGACCTTGGCGGAGAAGTTGAACAGCGCCATGCCCGGCGCGACCCGGCGCGGCTTGAGCACCCGGGCAGCGTGCGCTGCGGCCCAGCGCAGGTCCTCGAGCCCGGCGATCAGCTCGAACTGCACGTCGCCGCGGGGACGCCCGGTCTCGCGGAACCCGAGGTCGCAGAGCTCGTCGGATTGTTGCGCGATCAAGGCGATCCAACGGTTCAGCCGGCGCTTGCGCTCGGCGAAGCCGAGGCCTTCCCACCAGACCTGCGCCGAGCGGGCGCTGACCAGTCGCTCGGCGATGTCCTCAGCGGTGTGCACCGGGAAGGAACCGACCTCCTCGGAGGTCGCGGGGTTGGTCACCGTGAAGGTGCTCGCTGCGGTCTGGGTCATCGGGGTTTCCTTGCTCACGCGGGCTTGAGACGTCTGGTCAACGGTAGTCCCGACCAAGCGAAAGTGGAACAGGTTCTAGTCTCCGTCTGACGTTCCCAAGACTGCCCTGCAGCACGGAGCGCAAACGCATGAGATCGGGGGATATTGAAGGCTTCTGCGGAGAAACAGGCGAAATGTCACCCAGGATCTGCCTGGTTAAGCCGTGATCGACCATGACTAGCCCAGGAGTCTGCCTCGGTGTACAAGGCCGATCACTCTGCGGTTGCCTCGGTACTCCGATTCGAACCCCGGTAGCCACACGGAGATCCCAGCACATGGCGCAGACGAAGAACCAGCAGCGAGCCGCGCACGCCGTGGCCTCGTGGATGGCTCACCTGGAGTGGAACAACACCCAGCTGGTGGCGGCGACGGGCGCCGATCCCGGCACGATCGGGGACTTCCTCAACGGCAAGCGCTGGCCGAAGATCGGCACCCAGGGCAAGATCGAGCGCGCATTGGGCTGGACGCCCGGGACGCTCCGGACCATCGCCGCGGGCGGCGCCGAGCCCGACCCCGCGGCGCCTGTCGGTGGTCGGCGGCAGGATGTCGATGCCACGGACGACGTGCTGCGGTTCAGACGGCCTGACGGCCTGACCGACCTGCAGTGGGAGCGGGTCAAGGACGAGGCGCAGGGGTATATCGAGTGGCAGATCGAGCGGGCAGCCCGGCGGAGCTGAGCTACGACCCGTACGCCGACCTCGCCCGCCGCTACCCCGACTGGCTGGTCGTCGCCGCCGATCTCGGCGGTCTCGTTCCCGAGGTGCTCTCGCCTGCGCGCCGCGTCGTCCTGCTCGAGCGCGAGCAGAGCCCGGCCGGCCTGCGCTGCTCTCTAGCCCATGCCGTCGCGCACCTCGACCTCGGGCACGCCCGCACGATCGCCGGCTTCTTCGAGAGCCGGGAGGAGGCGCAGGCCGACGGGTTGGCTGCAGGTCGGCTGATCGCGCTGCCGGCGCTGGCTGCCGCGCTCTCCTGGACCCGGGACCGCACCGAGATCGCTGCCGAGCTGCAGGTCGACGCGCAGATGCTGCGGGTGCGGGAGAGGGACCTCAGCAGGGCCGATCGCCGGGCGCTGGCTCGCGGCGTACGCCGTCTGGACACGACCGCGTGAGCAGCCGTCGTGGTCTCAGACCGGTTCGACGGCGAACTGCAGCCGCGGGTCTGCATAGCCGGCCTGCGACTCGACCAGCCGGAGCTCTCGGGCTCCTGCAGCGAGGGTGTTCTCCAGCAAGTCGAAGACGCTGGACGCCGTCCGTGCCAGAGCGTCGGCCGGGTCGCCGGACGTGATGAGGTGCGCGGCGAACAGCGCGGCGGTGACATCGCCGGAACCGTTCGCCTTCAGCGCCAGGCGCGGCGTGGTCACCTGCCAGGCACCCGTGCCGGTGACGACGACCATCGCGATCTGGCTGCTCGGGACGGCGTCGTGCTCGACGCTGGTCACCAGCACGGTCGCAGGCCCGGCGGCGCGTAGCTCGGCGGCGGCGTCGAGCACGTCGGCGAGCCGCGGGCGCACTCCGCCGGTCAGCGTGCGGCCGGTGAGCTCGCCGAGCTCGAACTGGTTCGGCGTGACCAGATCGGCTCGCGGCACCACCTGGTCGCGGATCAGCGGTGGGATCGCCGGGTCGACGAAGCAGCCGCTGTGTGCGTTGCCCATCACCGGGTCGCACGCATACAGCGCATCCGGGTTGGCCAGCTTGACCCGGTCCACGGCCTCGCCGATGACGGCGGCGATCTCCGGGCTGCCCTGGTAGCCAGAGAGCACCAGGTCCGTGGTTGCGAACGCACCGCGCTCCTCGATCCCGAGCAGGACCTCGCGCACGTCGGCTCCGGCGAGCACCGGGCCGCGCCACGCGCCGTACCCGGTGTGGTTGGAGAAGTTCACCGTGTTGACCGGGAGCACCTCGTGGCCGAGGCGCTGCAGCGGGAAGACCGCGGCGCTGTTGCCGACGTGGCCGTAGGCGACCGCGGATTGGATCGAGAGGATCTGCATCCGGCGATCCTGTCACCGGCGCTCGGGGCCGGGCGCCCGGTGCTGTACGGCGAAACTAGAACTTGTTACATTTAGCCGACCGGGGGTGACCCGGCTCACTTTGCGGACGAATGAGGAAAACCATGGCAAAGCAGCGCTCCAACGAAGCTGACTACATCGTCGTTGGATCCGGAAGCTCCGGCAGTGCGATCGCCGGGCGCCTCGCCCAGGCCGGCCACTCGGTGATCCTGCTCGAGGCGGGTAAGAAGGACGACAAGTTCCTGACCAACAAGCCCGGCATGATCGGTCCGATGCACTCGGTCCCGCAGATCAAGAAGACCGTCGACTGGGGCTTCTACTCCACGCCGCAGAAGCACATCCTGGACCGCAAGATGCCGGTCCCACGCGGCAAGGTCGTCGGTGGCTCCAGCTCCATCAACGGCATGGTCTACGTCCGCGGCAACCGGGCGAACTTCGACTCCTGGGCCGCTGAGGGCAACACCGGCTGGGACGCCGACTCGGTCAACACGGCGTACAAGCGCATGGAGGACTTCGAGGGCGGCGAGGATGCCTACCGCGGCGCCGGTGGCCCGATCCGGGTCACGGTGAACAAGTTCCCGCAGGAGGGGACCGCGATGTTCCTCGAGGCGACGTCGGACGCCCTCGGGGTACCGATCAACCCCGACTACAACGGCGCCTCCCAGGAGGGCATCTCGAAGATGCAGCAGAACGCCGCTGACGGTCTGCGCTACAGCGCTTCGCGTGGCTACGTGCACAACCTGAAGCCGGAGACCCTCGAGCTGCAGAGCGAGGTGATGGTCAACAAGGTCACCATCGAGAACGGCCGGGCGACCGGCGTCGTGGTGACCGACAAGAAGGGCGGCACCCGCACGATCCGTGCCGGCAAGGAGGTCATCCTCTCGGCCGGCTTCATCGGGTCCGCCCAGATCCTGATGCTCTCAGGAGTCGGGCATGCCCAGCACCTGAAGGACAACGGCATCGGAGTCGTCTCGGAACTGCCGGTCGGTGACAACCTGCACGACCACATGTTCCACGCACTGACCTTCCACACCACCTCGACGAAGATGAAGGGCACGCCTGCCTTCTTCGGCAAGGGGATCGTGAAGGAGGTCCTGCGGCCCGGAACGACGTTCCTGGCGAACTCGGTCTTCGAGGCCTGCGGGTTCATCAAGACCTCGCAGGCCCAGAACGGCGTACCGGACCTGCAGCTGCACATGCTGCCGTGGTCCTACGTCTCGCCCAACCAGGACGAGCCGATCATGCACGACGTCGACCCGCGTACGTCGATGACGATCCTGGCCACGCTGATCTACCCGAAGAGCCGAGGCACGCTGCGCCTCGCGTCGGCCGACCCGACCGCTTCCCCACTGATCGACTTCAACTACCTCGCCGACAACGCCGACCTCGAGCTGCTCGGCGAGGGCTCGGAGATGGTCCGCGAGATCATGGCGAACAAGGCCTTCGGCGGGCACGTCAAGGAAGAGATCCACCCGGGCATCGGCCTGCAGGGCAGCGAGCTGCGTACGGCGATCCTGAACCGCGCGACCTCGGTCTACCACGGTGTCGGCACCTGCCGGATGGGCGTCGACGAGCTCTCCGTGGTCACCCCCGACCTCAAGGTCCGCGGCGTCGAGGGCCTGCGTGTGGCTGATGCCTCGATCATGCCGAGCATCACCGGCGGCAACACGAACGCCCCCGCGATCATGATCGGCGAGAAGGCGGCTCAGATCATCCTGGGTGCCTGATCCGCCTGTCGTACGAAACAGGGGCTTGTCGCATCGAATTCCGTGCGACAAGCGCCGGTTTCACGCGTCGACGCGTGAAACCGGCGCCCGCTCAGGCGACCAGCAGGCTGCGCTTGGACAGACCCATCCAGTAGCCGTCGATGACCTGGTCGCCCGGGGCCTCGGGGTCCATGGCGGCGCCCAGGGTGACGAACAACGGCGTGTAGTGCTCGACGGTCGGGTGCGCGTACGGCATCCCCGGGGCGTTGGTCCGGTACGCCGCCAGCTCGGCGACGTCGCCCCGGCCCAGCGCGTCGGCTGCCCAGAGGTCGAAGTCCTTCGACCAGCCCGGCGCTTCGGCGTCGGTCCGGAACTCGCGCAGGTAGGGCAGCCCGTGGGTCAGGAAGCCGGATCCGATCACCAGGACGCCTTCGTCGCGCAGCTCGCGGAGCCTGGCGCCGAGGGTGAGCAGCTTGTCGGGGTCGTGGGTCGGCAGCGACATCTGGATCACCGGGATGTCGGCCTCGGGGTACATGATCCTCAGCGGCACCCAGGCGCCGTGGTCGAGTCCACGGCTGGCGTGCTGGTGCACCTGCTCGGTCGCAGGCATCATCGCCGCGATCCGTGCCGCCAGGGCTGAGGCGTCGGGGGTGTCGTAACGCATCCGGTAGTACTTCGGGTCGAAGCCGCCGAAGTCGTAGACCAGCTCGGTCCCCGGGCCGCTGGCGCTCAGCGAGAGCGGCGCCGACTCCCAGTGCGCGCTGACGATCACGATCGCCTTGGGGCGCGCGAACGTGGTCGCCAGGTCACGGAGCTGGCCGGACCACAGCGGGTCGTCGAGCAGCGGCGGCGCACCGTGGCCGATGTACAGCGCGGGCATCCGGGGCGTGTCAGTCATGAGAGCCATGGTAGTTCAACATTCAAGTAACTGCCAGTGTTCCCGGTTGGCGAGCTAGGGGAGCCGCCAGTCGACAGGGTCGCCGCCTTGGCCGACCAAGAGCTCGTTGACCTTGCTGAACGGACGGGAACCGAAGAACCCGCGGTGCGCAGAGAGCGGACTCGGGTGCACCGACTCCACCGACGGCACCGGCCCGAGCGACGCCTTGAGCGACTGCGCGTCGCGCCCCCAGAGGATCGAGGCCAGCGGGCCGCCGCGGTGCGCGAGTGCCCAGATCGCCCGCTCGGTGACCGGCTCCCAGCCCTTGCCGCGATGGGCGTTCGACACCCCCGGTGCGACGGTGAGCGTCCTGTTCAGCAGCATCACCCCGGCATCTGCCCACGCCGAGAGGTCGCCGCTGCTCGGCACCGGTACGCCGGTGTCGCTGACCAGCTCGGTGAAGATGTTGCGCAGGCTGCCCGGCAGCGGCCGTACGTCGGCTGCGACCGAGAAGCTCAGACCGACCGGGTGCCCCGGCGTCGGGTACGGGTCCTGACCGACGATCAGCACCTTCACGTCGGCGAGCGGTCGCTGGAAGGCCCGGAGGATCCGGTCGCCCGCCGGCAGGTAGCCGCGACCGGCGGCGAGCTCGGCACGCAGGAACAGCCCGACCCGGGTCAGGTCGTCCTCGACCGGCGCCAGCGCCTCGGCCCAGTCCGGTGCGACCAGCCCGCTGTCGACCAACGCTGCCAAGCCACTCATCGAGACCTCCTTGGCCGCGACGCTACTTGGCCCGCAGCAGCGCGACGATCTTGTCCGCGACCGCGACGTGGTACGCGGCGTAGGGGTGGAACTGGAACGCGAGGCCGTTGAGGTTGAGCTGCCCGTTGACCCACGGCGCGGTCGAGCAGACGTCGTGCCCGGCCGATGCCGTGTACATGTCGATGTAGTCGACGTTCGTGCTCTTCGCCGTGTTGTGCAGGGTGCTGTTCAGATCGATCAGCGTCTGGCGGATCCTGGCGAGCGCCTCGGCCGGCACCGGCACCTGGCTCGGGCAGGCGTCGGTCTCCGAGACCAGCCGCGGATAGCCCACCAGGACGATCCGGGCATGCGGCGCCTTGTGCCGGATGGCGAGGATGTTGGTCCGCACCTGGCGGCCGATCGAGGCCACCGCCTTGTCGACGGTCGACGCCGGCAGGTTCAGGTACTGGGTGCAGGTCGTCGAGGTCTTGCCGTTGACCGGGATGCAGGCGTAGAGCAGGTAGTAGGAGATCCCGTTGTCGTTCAGTCCGATGCCCAGCGTGACCAGCTTGGTGTCCTTGGTGACCGAGTCGAGCTGCGGTGGGTTGCTGCCACCGGCCGCGATCGTCTGCGTCTGCTTCAGGTTCGCCGAGGTCGCGCCGCCGCAGGAGGCATCGACGAAATGGCTGATCGAGAGCCGCTTGGCGATCAGGGACGGGTAGTCGCTCACCGAGCGCTTGCAGGCGTCGTCGGTGAACGGGCCCTCGCCCGAGACGGCGGTGTAGGAGTCGCCGAGGGCGACGTAGCTCGTGATGTCCTTGATCGGCGGGTGCGGGTTGGCTCGGCCGCAGGCGCTGAGCGCGAGCAGCACGATCATCACGCCGGCGAGGGCGGTGCCGGCACGTCGTCGGGGGTGCGTCGTGGTCATGGTGCGCCTATTGTCCCTGACGGCTGGTCGGTGCAGCATCCCGAGCAGGTGGCTATTTCTTGGCCAGCAGCGCGACGATCTGGTCCGCGACGGCGACGTGGTACGCCGCGAACGGGTGGAATTTGAGGGCCTTGCCGGGGATGTCCCGCTGGCCGTTGACCCACGGGTCGGCGGAGCAGACGTCGTGCCCGGCCGATGACTTGTAGGTATCGATGTAGTCGACGCCCGCGCTCCGCGCCGTCTCGGCGAGCGTGGTGTTGACGGCGATCAGGATGTGCCGGGCCCGCGCCAGCGCCGCTGCCGGCACCGGCACCTGGCTGGGGCAGTCGTCGGTCGCCGAGACCAGCCGGGGGTAGCCCACCAGCACGATCCGCGCGTTCGGTGCCGCCGTGCGGATCGCGGCGATGTTCGCGCGCACCTGCGTCCCGACCGACGCGATCGCCTGGTCGATGGTCGCCTCGGGCAGGTTCAGGTAGTGGGTGCAGGCAGCCTGCGTCTTCCCGCTCAGCGGCAGGCACGAGTACAGCGGGTAGAACGAGAGCAGCTTGCTGTTGTTCAGCCCCATGCCGAGGGTGACCAGCTTGGTGTCCTTGGTGACCGAGTCGAGCTGCGGAGGGTTGGAGCCGCCGCTGGCCATCACCTGGGTGTCCGCGAGGTCCGCAGAGGTCGCGCCGCCGCAGGACGCATCCTCGAAGTCGCCGATCGACAGCTTCTGTGCCACCAGCGAGGGGTAGTCGTCCTCGGAGCGATAGCACGCCGCGTTGGTGAACGGGCCGTCGCCGGAGACGGCCGTGTAGGAGTCGCCCAGGGCCACGTAGGTCGTCGCGCTGTTGCCGATGTGCGTCGTCGGCGTAGCCCGGCCGCAGGCGCCGAGCGCGAGCAGCACCACGAACGTGCCCAGAGCAATGCCGGCACGGCGGCGGGAGCGGCTCGTCGTCATGGTCCTCATTGTTCCTGATGGCCCGCGATCAGCAGGCCGCCGGTCGGGTGCTTGGCCGGTCAGCGGATCTTGACCTGGCCGGTGATCGCATCCGCGACCGCCTTCTGCTCCGCGGCCAGCGGGTAGAACGGCAGGTCCTTGCCGGTCACCGTGGCGCCGTGCACCCACGGGACGTTGTCGCACGGCGTGTGGCCCGCCGAGAGCGTCGCCGCGTCGATGTACGCCGCGCCGACCTGCTGCGCAGCGGACCTGAGGTTGCCGTTGATGATCTGGTAGATGGCGTTGGCCGCGGTGAGCTGGTCGTCGCTGATCCGAGGCAGGGCGGCGCACAATCCGGTGGCCGGCATCAGCAACGGGTACCCGACGACGACGATGTAGGCGTTCGGCGCCTTGTCCTGCACTGCTCGGACGGCGTCGGTGATCTCGGAGCCGTCAGCGGTGAGCTTGGACAGCAGCGGCTTGGCGAGCACGTTGGTCCCGCACGGGGTCGCGGTGCAGACGTGGAACATCGAGTGCAGCACGTTGGTGTCCTCGATGCCGACGCTGAGCGTGACCAGGCCGGTCGAGGCGGTGACCGCGTCGACCTGGGCGCTGAGCTTGGTCTTGCCGTCGGCGGCCGTGCTCGAGCCGGTGAGCGACTTGATGCTCGCTCCTGAGCACGACTCGTCCTTGAACGAAGTCAGGCCGAGTGCCTTGGCGACCTGCGCGGGGTAGTTGTCCGAGGAGCGCAGGCAGGTCTTCTCGGTGGTGCCGCCGACATACGGCGCTGCGGTGAAGCCGTCGCCGAGCGCGACGTAGCTCGTGATCGGCGCGGTCGTCTCGGCCGGGTGCTTGGACCCGAAGCCGCCGCCGCATCCGCTGACCACCAGACCGAGGGCGAGCAGCAGCGGGACGATCAGGACCCGAGCACCCTGCGACCTCACAGTGCCCTTCACTCCTGGGCCCTTCACTTCTGGGCCCTTCACTTCTGGGCCAGGTCGCGCGAGGCGGCCGAGGAGAAGCGGCGGTCGCGGTTGGACCCGATCGCTGACCGGTCCGGTGCGGTCTCGGCGGCCGGCCGCGGCGCCGCCTTCTTCGTTGCTGCCTTCTTCACAGGGGCCTTCCTGGCTCGGGTGCCGCTCGCCGGGGCGGCGGCTTTGCTGGTCGATCCCGGGACCGCCTTCTGGACCGCTTCCTTGGCGGCCTTCTTGACCGGCTTCTTGGCAGCGCCACGCTTGCGTGCAGGCTTCTCTCGGTCATCAGGGGTGGAGTACTGGGCGATCCACTCATCCATCACGACCCAGGTCGTGGACCGGGCCGCGCGGCCGGTGAGCATGCCGAGGTGGCCACCCGGCACGATCTCGAACCGCACCTCATGCGCGTTCTTCAGCAGCGGCAGAACCGCCCGTACCGCTGGGATCGGCGCGATGCCGTCGGTGTTGCCGGCGAAGACGAGGACCGGGACCTTGATCGCGGCGAGGTCGATCTCCTGGCCGGACAGGTTCACCTTGCCGGTGATCAGCTGGTTGTGCTTGAGCACCCGGTGGTACATCTGCCCGAAGGTGCGCCCGGGGTAGGCGATCATGTTCGCCGTGAACCGGTCGACGGCCTCGATCTGCGCCAGCCACTCGGCGTCGTCGAGGTGCTGCAGCGTCGCGATCGGCTTGGTGAGCAGCTTGGTGCCGCTGCTGAGCTGGAAGGCGCGACGCACCAGCGGCTTGGGGGCGCCGCCCATGACGCGGTAGATCTGGGTGATGATGCCGCCGTCGGTCAGCTTCAGGATCGGCCGCAGCGGTGCGACCAGCGGGACCTCGCGCACGTCGAACGGCGAGCCGACGATGGTCAGCGACGCGATCGGGAGCTTGGCATCTGCTGCTGCGACCAAGGCCGCGAAGATCCCGCCCAGAGACCAGCCGATCACGTGCACCGGGCGTCCGCCGGCGTGCTCGCTGACGATCTTGATCGCTTCGGGGACGACCTCGTCGACCCAGTGCTCGAGCCCGAGGTTGCGGTCCTTGAACGAGACCTCGCCGTACTCCACGAGGTACGTCGGCCGGCCGGCCTTGACGAAGTGCTCGACCAGCGAGCAGTCCCGGCGCAGATCGAAGCAGATCGCCGGTGCGGCGAGCGGGGTAACGAGCAGGATCGGGTCCCCGGTCGTCCGGACCTGCTTGGCTGGCCGGTAGTGGTAGACCTCCCGCAGCGGCCCGTCGTCGATGAGAGTTCGGGGCATGGGGCGCAAGTCGGCCAGCCCGCCGTAGAGCACCTTGTGGGCGACGTTGCTGGCGGCGGAGGCGACCTGGTCCGGCTTCGGGATCAGATCCATGCCCGAAAATTACCAACAATGCCCTGATCGTGCGGCCGGACCAGCGGATGGACCCCGGTGCGGGCCGCGGCGGACGAGCGCATTCGCTCGGCTCGGTCTACGGTGACAAGACCGGCTGGGGCGAGCTCAGCCCGAGCCCGGAGGCCGACATCACCCGCCTAGTGCACCCGCAGCCCACTCTCGACGAGCCGATCGAGTCATGACCAGGGCAGTCAAACCGACCTCCGGCCGGTCGCTGCTGGCGCGCGTGCTCGCCGTGGGTCTAGTGGCGGTGCTCACCGGCCTCATCCCGCTCGGGGCAGCCGACGCCAGCGGCAAGAAGCATTTCTCGCAGGTCTATTCGTGCGCGAGCTCGGACGACAGCGACCAGCTCGGGTCGGCAGATGACCTCGAGGCGATCATCGAGTTCGGCCACTGGGCCCAGCCGAACAAGCCGGGCCACCCGTGCTTCGGCGGCAAGAAGTTCGTGCCCTCCGCGACTGGGGTCACCGTCACGTTCCGCTGGTACGCCGGCGGGAAGGTGATCCGGACCAGCGGCGGCAAGACCCTCCTCCACCCCGGCGGCCGCTACGACGACCTGCTCCGCGCGGTCACCGGCACGCCTGGCCAGTGCGGTTGGTATCTCGGCGGCAAGAAGGTCATCGTCAAGGCGGTGCTCGCCAAGAAGCACTACGTGACCAAGTCCGTCACGATCGGCTGCTTCCCCGGCGGCGACGGCTGAGCCTCAGATCCGAAGCGCCCGCTCCAGGGACTCGAGCTCCTCGCCGGCGTGGACGGCGATCTTCTGCAGTGACGGGATCGAGTCTCGGCAGCCGGTGAAGCCGATGTTGAACTCGCCGTCATAGGAGACGGCGGTGATGTTCAGCGCCTGGCCGTTGAAGAGCAGCGAGACCGGGTAGATCTCCTCGAGCCGGGACCCGTCGAGATAGCGGGGCTCGGCCGGCCCGGGGACGTTGGAGATCACGACGTTCGAGGCCGGTCGGCCCCGGCCCCCGAAACCGAGGATCGCCTGGGAGAGGAACGGCCCCATCAGCACGGCGGTATAGGCCTCCATCGCGAGCCCGTCGACGTGCGGCAGCCGCTCCTTGCCGAGCCGGGTGGACTCCTGGATCGCCTTGATCCGGACTACCGGGTCGTCGATGTCGGTGCCCAGGCTGGAGTAGAGGAACGTGATCGCGTTGCCGACGCCGGGCTGGTCGCCGGGCCGCACCGAGACCGGCACGTTCGCGATCATCGGCTCTTCGGGCAGCTCGCCGGCATCGACCAGGTAGCGCCTCAAGGCGCCGCCGCAGATCGCGAGGAAGACGTCGTTGAGGCTGCCGTCGATGGCGGTCGCGACAGCGCGCAGGCGGTCCAGGGAGTAGTGCTGGGTCGCGAACCGACGGGGCGTGTGGATGCGCCCGTTGAACAGCGTCTTGGGGGCTCGGAACGGCACCGCCCGACGCTCGTCGTCGCTGCCGATCATGCTCTCGGTGTAGGTCTTGCCCAGGGAGGTGGCCACAGCCGATCCGGCGACGGCGACCGTGCCGAGCGCATGGCTCAACGAGACACCCTCGCGCTGCGCGGGGACGACCGGGGCCTCCCGCTTCGGAAGGCCGGACTGGTCGGGGCCGCGGGTGCCGACCGCCCAGGGCGGCAGCATGCCGCGCGCGTCCGGATCGGCCGACAGGATCCGCTTGAGCAGCCTGATCCCTCCGACGCCGTCGATCTGGGAGTGGTGCACCTTCATGTACATCGACCACTGAGCGCTGGAATCGGGCCCAGCGAGGCCCTCGATCAGGTGGCACTCCCACAGCGGATAGCGGCGGTCCATCTTCTGCGAGTGCAGCCGTGAGACCAGGACGCCGAGCTCGCGCTGCGAGCCGGGGCGCGGCAGCGCGTTGTGCCGGAAGTGGTAGTCGAGGTCGATCTCCTCGGGCGCCAGCTCCTTCCAGCTCGGCACCGGGACCGTCTTGAGCAGGTAGTTGAAGGGCGGCTGGAAGTCACGCACCTCGCGCCAGCGCGCCACCAGGTCGCCGACGAAGTCAGGCTGCCCCTCGGGCACCTTGAACGTCGCGAGCATGGCGACCTGCATCGGCGTGCGGTGCGACTCGGCGTACAGCCAGGCCGAGTCGTTGACCTTCAGCACTTTGCGGCTCATTGCCGCAGACTAGAGGCCGGGTCGCTCCGCGAACAGGTCCGGCTCGCGAGCGGGCTAGGTACGCCGAGCCGGCTTGAGCTGCTTGGCGTGGCCAGGGCGGGCGGCCTCGAGCTCGGTGAGGAACGTGTTCGCCCAGTGCTCGACGTCGTTCTCGGCGACGGTCTTGCGCATCGCCTTCATCCGCCGGTTCAGCTCCTTGGGCTCGGCCTGGAAGGCGTCGAGCATCTGGGCCTTCATGCCGTTGATGTCATAGGGGTTGACCAGGTACGCCTGCCGCAGCTCGTCGGCCGCGCCGGCGAATTCCGAGAGCACCAGCGCGCCGTCGTCGGAGTAGCGGCACGCGACGTACTCCTTGGCGACCAGGTTCATCCCGTCGCGGAACGGCGTGACGACCATGATGTCGCTCGCGACGTACAGGGCGGCCATCTCGGCCTGGGGGAACGAGGCGTTGAGGTAGGAGATCGCCGGCCGGCCGATCCGGCCGAGGTCGCCGTTGATGTGGCCGACGAGGCGGTCGATGTCGTCGCGCAGGATGCGGTACTGGTCGACCCGCTCGCGCGATGGACTGGCCACCTGGACGAAGGTGGCGTCCTCGACGCTGAAGTGGCCGTCGTGGATGAGCTCTGAGAACGCGCGCAGCCGGGCATAGATGCCCTTGGTGTAGTCGAGCCGGTCGATCCCCAGGAAGATCCGTCGCGGGTTGCCGAGGTCCTCGCGGATCTGGGCGGCCCTGGCCTGGACGGGCTCGGAACGGGCGAGCTCCTCGAGCTGTGCGGTGTCGATCGAGATCGGGAAGGCCTTGGCGGTCACGATCCGGCCGTCGGGCAGGTAGACCGAGTCGCGGTGCGTCTTGTGCCCGACCCGCTGTCGCACCAGCCGGATGAAGTTCTGGGCGGCGCCGGAGAGCTGGAACCCGACCAGATCGGCGCCGAGCAGGCCCTCGAGCAGCTCGCGCCGCCACGGGACCTGGGAGAACAGCTCGGCGGGCGGGAACGGGATGTGCAGGAAGAAGCCGATGCGCAGGTCGGGGCGCAGCTCGCGCAGCAGCGCCGGCACCAGCTGGAGCTGGTAATCCTGCACCCACACCATCGCGCCATCGGCGGCGATCTCGGCCGCGGCTTCGGCGAACCTACGGTTGACCGTGACGTAGGCGTCCCACCACTCGCGGTGGAACTCCGGCTTGGCGACGACGTCGTGGTACAGCGGCCACAAGGTGGCGTTGGAGAAGCCCTCGTAGTACTCCTCGTACTCGTGGCCCGACATCGCGACCGGGACGAGCGTCATGCCTTCGTTCTCGAACGGCTCGATGTCCTCGCCGACGTCGCCGGGCCATCCGATCCATGCGCCGCTATGGCTCGTCATCACCGGGGCCAGGGCGCTGACCAGGCCGCCGGGGGAGCGCCGCCAGGTGGCGGAGCCGTCCGCCTCGACCACCCTGTCGACCGGAAGCCGGTTGGCTACGACCACCAGGTCGGCGCGCGATGGCTGTCTCGGGCGGCGACGACTGAGTCCGGTCACGGCTCCAGCCTAGGGTGCCGGGCGCCGTCGTCCCAGCGGGGGACGCGCTGAGGGCATACGAATGACATCGATGTACTTCGTCCCCTAGGATGGGGGCGTCCACCAGGAGCACCTCGAGGAGTCGACGACGATGGTCGCCAGCGAAGCACTGAGCTCCGGGCAGCCCGACGAGTCCGGTCGCCTGTCCGAGCGCGATCAGGGCATCCTCGACTTCGAGCGTCAGTGGTGGAAGTTCGCCGGCGCCAAGGAAGCCGCGGTCCGCGAGAAGTTCGACATGAGCTCGACGCGGTACTACCAGGTCCTCAACGCCCTGATCGACCGGCCCGAAGCGCTCGAGCACGACCCCCTCCTCGTACGCCGGCTGCGTCGCCTGCGCGCCGCCCGCCAGCGTCAGCGCTCAGCTCGTCGGCTCGGCTTCGAGCTCTAGGACGATGTCGCTGCGCCGCCGCCACCGCAATGAGCAGGGCGCCGTACTGCCGACCAGGCTGATGGTGCTCAGCATCTCGGTCGTGGCTCTCGCGGGGCTCGTCTTCATCGCGACCCAGGGGAGCAGCTCGCCCGACAAGGCAGCGCCTGCAGCGGTGTCGACCAAGAGCGCGACCAAGGGCCCGACGCTGCACGCCCCGGGAGCCGATGACACGCCGGTAGTGCCGACGCCGACGACCCCGACGCCGAAGCCGGTCGACCGGGCGCACACCGACGTGGTGGTCTTCAACAACACCAACATCAAGGGCCTTGCCGGCGCCACCGCCACGGTGGTCAGCGCTCACGGCTGGAACATGATCACTACCGACAACTGGCACGGCAGCGTCGATGCCAGCACGGTCTACTACGGCCCGCGTCTGAAGGCCGCCGCGCAGCTGCTCGCCACGGACCTGAAGATCGGCCGGATCAAGCCGTCCTTCGCACCGATGAACCCCAAGCAGCTGACCGTCATCTTGACGACCGACTACCACTGACCGAGCGACGTCGCCCCTCTGGGACAGTTGACCCATGGAGTTCCGCTCGGACGGCGCTGCGGACCGGTACGACGCCGTCACGTCGGTCGGTTCCCGGCTGCTGGTCGCCCTCGACTTCGACGGCACCCTGTCCCCGATCGTCGACAACCCCGACGTCGCGCTGATCCATGACCGGGCGGCGAACCTGCTGGTCGCGCTGTCCGACCAGGTGCGCACGATCGCGGTGATCACCGGCCGGCCGGCCCGCCAGGTGCTGGCCCTGGGCGGCCTCGACGAGGTCGGCGACGCGATCGGCGCGGTCGGGCACGAGCTGGTGGTGCTCGGCCAGTACGGCAACGAGCGCTGGTCCTCTTCGAGCCGGCGGGTCGTCTCTCCCAAGCCGCCAGCCGGTCTGGCAAGCCTGATCAGCGAGCTGCCCCGCCTGTTCCGGCGGGCCGGCGTGGCCGATGTCTTCGTGGAGGAGAAGGGTCTCGCCGTGGGGGTGCACACCCGCCGCAGTGCGGACCCGAAGGCCGCTTTCGACGCGCTCCTGCCGGTGCTGACCGAGGCAGCCCTCGCGCGCAACCTGACCGTCGAGCCCGGCCGGCTGGTGATCGAGATCCGCGCAGGCGGGATGGACAAGGGGATCGCGCTGCGCAGCCTGGTCGAGGAGTACGACGTGGGGGGCATCGTCTTCGTCGGCGACGACCTGGGCGACGTACCGGCCTTCGCTGCCGTCGGGGAGATGCGCGACCAAGGCATGCCCGCGCTGCTGGTGTGCTCCGGCTCGGACGAGGAATCGGTCCTGCGCGAGCTGGCCGACGCAGTCGTCTCGGGCCCGGACGGCGTGATGGACTTCCTGGGCATGCTCGGCGAGCGGATCGCGATCGCTTCCGGCTGATCCCGGATAATGAGACGACGGTCTCGGAATGTGGAATCGATGTGCAGATTCCGAGACTCCTCCTTACTCTGGTGAACAGCTCATCGAGAGGGACTGAGGGAACGGCCCGTTGAAGTCCCGGCAACCGCCGCACGAGCCTCCGAACGTCATGCCGGATCACTCCGGTCGACGAAGGATTCGTGGGTGTGGTGCCAAATCCGTCCTGTGCCGAGAGTCGGTACGGGGAAGATGAGAAGGAGGCCTCCTTTGAGCAACGTTAACCAGACGTCGTCCGGCACCGTGCTGCGTGAGGGCGCCTTCGGCCACGCCACGAATCTCGTCTGCCGCGAATGCGGCGCTACCCAGGAGCTCGGCCCGCACTACGCCTGCCTGGAGTGCTTCGGCCCACTCGAGATCGCCTACGACTTCCCGGCGCTGACCCATGCCGACATCGAGGCCGGCCCGCCGAACATCTGGCGCTACAAGGCGCTGCTGCCGGTCCCCGCCGACATCGAGGACTCGCCCAACACCGAACCGGGCTTCACCCGGCTGCTGCGTGCTGACAACCTCGCCCGCGAGCTCGGCCTGACCAGCCTGTGGGTCAAGGACGACTCCACCAACCCGACGAACTCGTTCAAGGACCGCGTCGTCGCCTGTGCGCTGAGCGCGGCGATCGAGTTCGGTTCGAAGGTCTTCGCCTGTCCGTCCACCGGCAACCTGGCCAACGCGGTCGCCGCAGCCGGCGCCCGGGCCGGTATCAAGACCGTCGTCTTCATCCCGAGCAACCTCGAGCAGCCCAAGCAGGTGAACTCGGCGATCTTCACTGACGCCCTGGTCGCCGTCGAGGGCAACTACGACGACGTGAACAAGCTGGCCTCGGAGATCGCCGGCGAGGAGGAGGGCTGGGCGTTCGTGAACGTCAACGTCCGCCCGTTCTACGCCGAGGGCTCCAAGACGCTCGGCTACGAGATCGCCGAGCAGCTCGGCTGGCGGCTCCCGGACCAGGTCGTCATCCCGGTCGCATCCGGCTCGCAGCTCACAAAAGTCGACAAGTCGTTTCAAGAGCTGATCAAGCTCGGTCTTGTCGAGGACAAGCCGTACAAGATCTTCGGCGCCCAGGCCGAGGGGTGCGGCCCGGTCGCGACTGCCTTCAAGGCCGGCGTCGACGCCATCCGCCCGGTCAAGCCGGACACCATCGCCAAGAGCCTGGCCATCGGCAACCCCGCCGACGGCATCTACGTCCTCGACATCGCCCGGCGTACCGGCGGTGCCGTCGAGGAGGTCACCGACGACCAGATCCGCGACGGCATCGTGCTGCTCGCCCGGACCGAGGGCATCTTCACCGAGACCGCCGGCGGTACGACGGTCGCGGTGCTGAAGAAGCTCGTCGAGACCGGCCAGCTCGACCCGACGGCCGAGACCGTCGTGATCAACACCGGCCACGGCCTCAAGACCCTGGACAGCATCTCCGACCGGGTCGGGCCGGCCGCGACGATCGCGCCGACCTATGACGCCTTCGCCGCGTCCGGCATCATCTGAACGAGCAAGGAGTACCGCGATGAGCGTGTCCGTCCGGATCCCGACGATCCTGCGTACCTACACCGGCGGAGCCTCGCAGGTCACCGCCGAGGGCGCCGACGTCGAAGCGGTGCTCGCGGACCTCGAGGCCAGCTATCCAGGGATCAGGGAGCGGGTGCTCGACAGCGCCGGCGATCTGCGCCGGTTCGTGAACGTCTACGTCGGCAACGAGGACGTCCGCTTCCTCGACTCGCTCGGGACTGCCACGCCAGACGGCTCCTCGGTATCGATCATCCCCGCAGTCGCGGGCGGCTGAGATGGACCTCGCGCCTCTTCTCGCCGGAGCCGCACTCGGCGCGCTCAGCGCCGAGCCGGTGCGCCGCGCGGGTGGTCGTCGCGCCGTCATCGGTGCAGGCATCAGCCTGGTGACTGCCGCCGTCATCTACCCGGCGGCCCGTCGCGATCACGCACCGTCGGCTGCCCTGGCGGTCGAGGCCGGTGTCGTGCTCGCGACCACGACGCTGGCGGCAGTCGCTGCCGGTCGGTCCCCGGCCACCGGACGTCGCCTGCTCGCGCTGGGCTGGGCGGCGCACGCCCTCTTCGACTTCGGACAGGGCCCGAGCCCGGACTCGCGGCTGCCGTCGTGGTACGCCCCGGTGTGCGCCGGATTCGACGTCGCGTACGCCGCACGCCTGGCCCTCTGAGGCCTACGCTGCTGCGATGAAGAGAGTTCTCGTCGCGGTCGCTCTCGCTGCTCTTGTCGCCGGCTGCGCCGGCACCGGCCACCCGGCAGTCACTGACTCGTCGGCCGGTGCATCGATCACCCCGTCGGCCACCTCGTCCGTCGGGACCTCGCACAGGCCGGCGCCCCGGATCGTGGTGGGCGGCCCGGGTCCGCTGCAGCTGCGCGTCGTCGTCCTGGCGTCTGATGCGGCCGCGCAGGCTTCTGGCTCGCAACCCCATGCCCCCGCGTCCTGGGCGGCTCGCTTCGAGTCCTACCGCTGCAACCATGGGTCCGTGCGCGACCTGACCTCGTACGTGTTGGCGTGCGATTCGCTCAAGACCAAGTACCTGCTCGCGCCGGCGACGTGGTCCGGCCGGGCCCAGAGCGCAAACGCCGGGATCCCGCAGGGTCAGGCGCACTGGGTCGTGAACATCTCGCTCGACAGCGACGGCACTGCAGCGTTCACCAAGCTGTCCCGTCGGCTCTTGGAAAGCGGTGGCCGGGTGGCCGTCCTCGTCGGCACTGACGTGCTGGCCGCGTCGAGGTTCACCGGCGTCATCACAGACGGGCAGATGCAGATCACGGGCGGTTTCACCGAGGCCTCGGCGAAGGCTCTGGCTCATCGTCTGACCGGCCGCTGAGCACTAGAGTCCGACCATGACGCGGGCGCGGAAGTTCCACCTGATCACCTTCCTTGTCGCTGCGTTCGCGATCGTGCTGCAGTTCGTCCTCGTCCTCGACGGGTACGCCGTGATCGACGACAGCACCCGCCCCGACACAGGCACCGCAGTGATCCGGTTCTGCTCCTACCTCACGATCTGGAGCAACGTCCTGGTCGCCTGGTCGACGCTGACGCTCGCCCTCGGTCGTGACCGGGACAGCACGCTGTGGCGGGCGCTGCGCCTGGACGCGATCATCATCTGCTTCGGCGGTGGCGTCGTGCACTTCTTCCTGCTCCGCCCGCACCTCGGCCACCTCTTCGGATGGAGCATCGTGGCCGACCGGATGCTGCACCTGGTGGTGCCGATCCTGGCGATGATCGGCTGGTTGCTCTTCGGCCCTCGCGGTCGCGCGACGATCCGCGACATCGGCCCGTTCCTGGTGCTGCCGGTGTTCTGGCTGGTCTACACGCTGGTCCGCGGACCGTTCGTGGACTGGTACCCGTACCCGTTCATCGACGTGAGTGCCCACGGCTACGCCCAGGTGCTCGTGACCTGCGTAGCCATCTCGGCGCTCATGTTCGGGCTCGCGTACGGCGCGGTCCGGCTCGACTCCCGGCTCGACTCCCGGCTCAGCCCTCGAGGCCGGCCAGGCTCCTGAGGTCGGCCAGGATCTCCGGAAGCCTGCCGACCAGCGAGATGTGCCCTTCGTCTTCGAAGAGGTGGGCGCGGGCCCCCGGGACGTGCTCGGCGAGCCACTCGCCGTGGCTGAACGGGACCATCGCGTCCTGCCGCCCCTGCCAGATCGCGACGGGCACCCGGGTCTCGGTCAGGTCGAAGCCCCAGTTCGTCATGATCGCCAGCCCGTCCTCGCGCCAGCCGATCGTGCCCTGAGCGACCGAGCGGCGGAAGGAAGCGGCCAGCCAGTCCGCGAACTCGCCGGTGATCGCGTCGACATCGACAGGAGTGACGAGCCCGCCGAGCTCTCCTGCCACCTCATCGCCGCTGAGCGCAGCCAGGCCGGCGATCTGGTCGGTCAGGAACGCGTCGTACACCTTGACGCCCGCGGAGGCAGCGGCGAACTCCGCGACGTTCTCCGGGCCCATCCCGGCAGTGAAGTCGAGGTCCGGCGCATCCGCAGGGGCGACACCGGCCAGCGTTGCGGCGGCCCGGCACCGCCGCGACAGTAGCGCGGCGCAGGCCAGTGCCCGCGGGCCACCGCCGGACCAGCCGAGCGTCACGAAGTCGTCCACCTCGAGCGTGTCCAGGATCCGCACCGAGTCGGCGAGGTCGTCGGCCACTCTCGGGTAAGGCCACGGCCGCCGGGTTGAGGATCCGTAGCCGGGGCGGGAGTAGGTGATCAGCCGGAGCCCGGCGTCGCGGGCCTGCTGGTCGACCAGGGCCGAGGGCGCTGCGGCACTCGGCGTACCGGTGTGGAAGAGCCAGGGGAAGCCGTCGGGATCCCCGCCGGTGAGCACTTCGAGGTCGCGTCCGTCACCGCTCGGGATCACGAGTTCGTCCATGCCGCGACCCTACGACGCTGGCCCCCTACGACGCTGGCCCCCTACGACGCTGGCCCCCTACGACGCTGGCCCCCTACGACGCTGGCCCCCTACGACGCTGGGCCCCTAGGAAGCTGGCCCCGGCCCCCAGGAGGCGAGCCGGGCCTCGAGGTGGCGCCGCTCGGCGTTGTTGCCGATCAGGGTCAGGGCGGTCGTGAGCTGCTCCCGTGCCTGCACGGTGCGGCCTGCTCGGTACAGCAGCTCCGCCCGTACGCCGGGCAGGCGGTGGCCGGGCAGCACGAGGTCGTCGAGCATCGCCAGAGCCGCCAGGGGTCCGTCGGTCTCGGCGATCGCGACAGCCCGGTTGAGCCGGACGACGGGCGAGCCGGTGAGCTCCTCGAGCTCGGCGTAGTAGCCGGCGATCCGCAGCCAGGCGGTGTCCGACGCGGCGGGGGCGATCGCATGCTCGGAGGCGATCAGCGCTTCGAGCAGCCAGCGTGTCGGCGGTGCGTCCACGAGCGGGGCCAGCAGGTCGACCGCCTCGCTGATCTCGGCGCCGTTCCAGAGCCGCCGGTCCTGGTCAGGCAGCAGCACCAGGTCGCCAGCGCGGACCCGCGCGTCGCGCCGCGCGTGCTGCAGCAGCATCAGGGCGAGCAGGGCGTCGAGGTCGCCGGTGGTCATCGGCCCGGAGCCGGGAGCGACCTCGCGCAGCACCCGGACCAGCCGGATCGCCTCGCCGGCCAGCTCCGGCCGGTGCACGTCCGAGCCGCTGCCGGGCGCGTAGCCCGCGGTGAACGCGAGATAGGCGATCGAGGCTGCCGAGGCGACCCGCTCGTCGAGCTCGCCGCGGCTGGGGACGGCGAACCGCTCGCCGGCGAGCCGGTGCCGGGTCCGGGTCAGCCGAGCCGCCATCGTCGGGGTGCTGACCAGGAACAGGCGCGCGATGTCCTCGGTCGAGACGCCGAGCACCAGCCGCAAGGTCAGTGCCGCGGCAGCACCGGGGGCCAGCGACGGGTGCGCGCAGAGCAGTACCAGCCGCAGGCGCTCGTCGTGGACCTCCTCGCCGGCATCGGCCATCACCCGCTGCGCCTCCTCGGTCAGCTCGGCGTCGACGCCGAGCAGGGGCATCCGGCGTGCCAGGACGGCGTCCGAGCGCAGCCGGTCGACGATCCGCCGCCTCGCTGCCACGAGCAGCCAAGCGGGCGGGTTCGCCGGGACGCCGTCGACCGGCCAGGTCCGGCTCGCCGCCTCGAAGGCGTCGGCGAGTCCGTCCTCGGCCAGGTCGAGGCGTCGGTACTGCGCGACGAGGAGGGCGAGCAGACGCCCCCACTCGTCGCGCCAGACCAGTGCCAGAAACGGCTGAGTCAGCAACGGCTGTTCCACCTACAGCTGGGTCAGCCGTGGTCGACGGTCTCGCGGACCTCGACTGCGCGGCCGCCCTCGGCGAGGATGCCGCACACCTTGAGCAGGTCGTCGAGGTCGTCGGACTTGACGGTGTAGAAGCCGGTCAGCTGCTCGGCCGTCTCGGCGTACGGGCCCTCGGTCACCGAGACCTGGTCCAGCGAGCCCTTGACGATCCGGGCGCTGGCGCTGGCCTGGAGCTGGTTGCCGCCGGTGACGGTGTGGCCGCGAGCGGCGAGGAGCTCGGCGAACTTCATGTGCTTGGTGTACATCTCGGCGCGGAACTCGGCGTCGCCGTTCTCCCACGCGCTCTCGTCACCGGGCAGAAGGATTGCGTACTCGGGCATGGTGGTTCCTCTCGGTTGTTGCGGAGTCTCTCACCGGGATGACGGGCGGGACAGGGGCCGATCGACAGCCCGGCGGAAAAAGTTTTCCACTCGCTTTCTGCGCCTGACAGGCTGGCCGTATGGCTGTGGATCTGCTGCTGGTGACCTGCTCGCAGTGGCTCGAGGGCGAGCCCGGTCACGCTGCGCTCGACGAGGCGCTCGCCGAGCGCGGTATCTCGGCCCGCTGGGTCGATTGGCGAGATCCCGCGGCCGACTGGAGCGAGGCGCTCGTCGCGGTGCGATCGACCTGGGACTACGACGGCAGGGTCGGTGAGTTCCTCGCCTGGGCCGCCGCCGTGCCGCGGATGCTCAACAGCGCCGGGGTGTTCGGTTGGAACACCGACAAGGCCTACCTCGTCGAGCTGGCGGAGGCGGGGCTCGTCGTCGTGCCGACAATCTCGATCGACGTACGCGACGATCTGGAGGCCGCGGTCGCCCAGATGGCCCCGGCCGTGGTCAAGCCGCGGGTCGGCGCCGGCGGGCGCGGCGTCGAGGTGGTGAGCGGCTCCGCCGACCCTGTCCTCGGAGCCGGGCCGTGGGTGGTCCAGCCGTTGGTGGAGTCGGTACGGACCGAAGGGGAGTACTCCGTGTACGTGCTCGGCGGCGTGCCGCGCTCGATGGTGCGCAAGCTGCCAGCGGGTGCGGAGATCCGAGTCCACGAGCACTACGGCGGCACGACGGTGGCCGCGGTCCCGACGCAGGAGGCGACGAGCCTCGCACGCCGCACCGTCGCGGTGGCAGAACGGATCCTCGACGCCACCCTGGACTACGGCCGCGTCGACATGCTCCGCCTGGCAGACGGCCGGTTGGCCGTCAGCGAGCTCGAGGTGACCGAGCCCGGCCTCTACCTCGACGTGCTCCCCGAGAACGGCGCGGCCTTCGCGGACCTGGTCGCCGCTGCTCTGCGGCGCTGAGGACCGGGCGAGGGTTGTTTGCACTCTCAGGGTGCGAGTGCTAACAATTGACATTGGCACTCTCCCTGCGAGAGTGCGAAAAGCACCACTCAGGGCCGAGGAACTCGAGGTCCGAAGGCGCCGGCGGGAAGGGTCTGCCGGGTCAGCCCGGATCGTCCGTCGCGGGCGACGAATCGGCCGTCCAACTCATCTGCGTGAGGAATCGCAAGAGTTATGCCGAAGCTGATTGCTTTCAATGAGGAGGCCCGGCGCGGTCTCGAGCGTGGCATGAACACGCTCGCCGACGCCGTCAAGGTCACCCTCGGTCCCAAGGGCCGCAACGTCGTACTCGAGAAGAAGTGGGGAGCGCCCACCATCACCAACGATGGTGTGAGCATCGCCAAGGAGATCGAGCTGGAGGACCCGTACGAGAAGATCGGGGCCGAGCTCGTCAAGGAAGTTGCCAAGAAGACCGACGACGTCGCCGGTGACGGCACCACGACGGCGACCGTCCTGGCTCAGGCGATGGTTCGCGAGGGTCTGCGCAACGTCGCAGCCGGCGCCAACCCGATGGCCCTCAAGCGCGGCATCGAGCAGGCCGTCAAGGCTGTCTCCGACGCGCTGCTCGAGATGAGCAAGGACGTCGAGACCAAGGAGCAGATCGCGGCTACTGCGTCGATCTCCGCCGCTGACACCACCGTCGGCGACGCCATCGCCGAGGCGATGGACAAGGTCGGCAAGGAAGGCGTGATCACGGTCGAGGAGTCGAACACCTTCGGGCTCGACCTCGAGCTGACCGAGGGCATGCGGTTCGACAAGGGCTTCATCTCCCAGTACTTCATGACCGACCCGGAGCGTATGGAGGCCGTCCTGGACGACCCCTACATCCTGATCGCCAACCAGAAGATCTCGACGGTCAAGGACCTGCTCCCGCTGCTGGAGAAGGTCATGCAGAGCGGCAAGCCGCTGCTGATCATCGCCGAGGACGTCGACGGCGAGGCGCTCTCGACCCTGGTCGTGAACAAGATCCGTGGCACCTTCAAGTCCGTCGCCGTCAAGGCTCCGGGCTTCGGTGACCGCCGCAAGGCCATGATGCAGGACATCGCGATCCTCACCGGCGCCCAGGTCGTCTCCGAGGACGTGGGCCTCAAGCTCGAGTCGACGGGCATCGAGCTGCTCGGCACGGCGCGCAAGGTCGTCATCACCAAGGACGAGACCACTGTCGTCGAGGGTGCGGGAGACGCCGACCAGATCGCCGGTCGCGTCAACCAGATCAAGGCCGAGATCGAGAAGTCGGACTCCGACTACGACCGCGAGAAGCTGCAGGAGCGCCTGGCCAAGCTGGCCGGCGGTGTTGCGGTGATCAAGGTCGGCGCGGCCACCGAGGTCGAGCTCAAGGAGCGCAAGCACCGCATCGAGGACGCCGT
>DATAZI010000022.1:0-24705 GCA_036272095.1 Marmoricola sp.
TGACCCTGCAGCCCACCAGCACCTGGCGCGGGCACCGGGCCGGGCAGTACGTCCAGGTCGGCGTCGAGCTCCCTGGCTCGGCCCGCCGGATGACCCGCTGCTTCTCGATCTCCTCGGCCGCCTCGCTCCCCGGCGAGCGGATCACGCTGACGATCCGGGCCAACGACGAGGGCCAGGTGTCGAAGTTCCTGGTCGACGAGGCTCAGGTCGGCCAGATGCTGCACCTGAGCCAGGCCGACGGCGACTTCACGATCCATGAGAGCGCTGCCACGCCGACCAACAACCACCTGGTGATGATCTCCGGCGGATCCGGGATCACCCCGGTGATGGCGCAGATCCGCACCTTGCTGCGCGACGGCTACGACGGTCGCGCCAACCGCAAGGTCACCTTCATCCACTTCGCACGCAGCGAGGCGGACCAGATCTTCGCCGCAGAGCTTGCCGCGATCGCCGAGGGCGACAACCACATCGACGTCCACCTGCGCTACGGCGACCAGGCGTTCAGCGAGTTCGAGCTGCGCCGGCTGGTCCCGGACTTCAAGAACACTGACACCTGGGCCTGCGGACCCGGAGGCCTGATCGAGCTCGTCAAGGACGCATTCGGCGCCGAGAACCCGCGGCTGCGTGTCGAGTTCTTCAAGCCGCCGACTATCGCGGTCGGGTCGGCTGAAGGCTCCGTCTCGTTCACCCGCGCGGGAGCAGCGGGTGCGAACACCGGCGCCTCGTTGCTCGAGCAGGCCGAAGCCCTCGGGCTGAAGCCCGAGTTCGGCTGCCGGATGGGCATCTGCTTCTCGTGCGTGAAGACCAAGACCGACGGCACCGTCCGCAACATCCTCACCGGCGAGGAGTCCTCCCTGCCCGACGAGGAAGTCCGCCTCTGCGTCTCCGCCCCCGTGGGCGACTGCTCCGTAGACCTCTGACCCTTCACTCCGACTCCAAGGAGAAACCATGACCATCACCGACATCCCCACGCAGCGCTCGACCAAGGGCAGCAAGAAGCGCTCCACGGTCCGCGCGAGCGACCCGAAGAACCCGAACCTGACCCCCGATCAGCTTCAAGAATTCGGCGACGAGCTGGACGCCCTGCGTCAGAGGGTGCTCGGCAAGCTCGGCAAGGACGACGCCGACTACATCCGGATGATCGTCAAGCGTCAGCAGCAGTTCGAGATCGCAGGTCGTGCGCTCTTCTACCTGCCGCCCGCCTGGCCGCTCGCGGTTGCCGCGCTCAGCGTCTCGAAGATCCTCGAGAACATGGAGATCGGGCACAACGTCATGCACGGTCAGTACGACTGGATGGGCGACCCGAAGCTGAACTCGCGGATCTACGACTGGGACACGATGGCTCCGGGCGAGAACTGGAAGTACGGCCACAACTACATCCACCACACGTACACGAACATCCTCGGCAAGGACCGCGACATCGGCTACGGCATCCTGCGGATGGACGAGGACCAGAAGTGGCGCCCGTACTACCTGGGCAACCCCCTGTACGCGTTCCTGCTGATGCTCCTGTTCGAAGAGGGCGTCGCCGTGCACGACCTCGAGGCCGACCGGATCATGGCCGGCGAGCGCACCTGGGAGGAGACCAAGAAGGTCGGCAAGCCGATCGTGAAGAAGGTCGGCAAGCAGGTCCTCAAGGACTACCTGCTGTTTCCGGCACTGACCGGTCCGCTGTTCCTCTCGACGCTGGCCGGCAACGCCGTGGCCAACGTGGTCCGCAACATCTGGACCTTCAACATCATCTTCTGCGGGCACTTCCCGGCGGGCGTCGCGACGTTCACCGAGGAGGAGTGCGAGAACGAGTCGCGCGGCCACTGGTACTACCGCCAGCTGCTCGGATCGGCGAACATCACCGGCAGCAAGCTGTTCCACATCATGTCCGGCAACCTCTCGCACCAGATCGAGCACCACCTGTTCCCCGACATCCCGGCCCGGCGCTACCCCGAGCTCTCGGTCGAGGTGAAGGTGCTGTGCGAGAGGTACGGCATCGAGTACAACACCGGCGGCCTGGGTAAGCAGCTGTTCAGCGTGGCGAAGAAGATCGTGCGGCTCTCGTTGCCGAACTCGAAGCGCGCGACCGGTACGACACCGGCTGCCGACCGCGGCGACGACGTCGCGGCCGCCTGAGAGGCGACTCACGTTGCCCGAGGACGTGTCGCCGCGCAGACTGAGGCCCATGAAGGACCACATCAGCAAGTCCGAGATCCGCAAGGACGCGATCCAGGACGGTGTCGAGGCGGCGACTCACGCCGTGGGCCAGGCGACGAGCATCGTGATCGGCGCCGTCGGCGACATCGCCAAGACCGTCGGCGGGCTGGCTACCGATCTGTTCGAGATCCGCGAGGCCAGCAAGCGGGCCGCCGAGGACGGTGCCGCTGAGGCGAGCGCGCCCTCGGAGGTCGAGCTCGACTGACCGGCTTGACCTTGCACCGTGGTGCAAGGTCGACAGTGTCCGGATGGACACCTCAACCGTTTCTCGAGTCGTACGGGCCTCGGCCCTCTACGACCTTCTCGTCACCGCCGGTTTCGCCACGCCGTGGACCGCGCCGGCTTCGGTCGCCGTGCTGACCCGCGTCCACCACGCCCTGGGCCTGGGCGGTGCGGTCCCGAACCTGGACGACCCGTTCGCGATGCTGTTCGCCAACCTGCTCGGGTCCATCGTGGTGGTGTGGTCGGTGGTCCGCCTGCTGCGGCCGTCTGCGTTGCACGGTGCCGCCGACTCCGCGGGTCGGGTGCTCTTCGCGGCCTGGTTCTGCTGGGCTCTCGGCCAGGGTGGCTCGCAGGTTCTGATCGGATTCGCCGTGCTGGAGATCGCGTGGGGGTTGCTCCAGGCCGCCGTCGTCCTGCGCGTGGAGGGCACGGCCGTCCGCGGACGTAGGCTCGCGCCATGCTGATCTCCGAGCTCGCCTCCGCCTCCGGGGTGAAGGTCTCCACGATCCGGTTCTACGAGCGGCGCGGCATCCTGGGACCGCCGAGCCGCACGGAGTCGGGGTACCGGGCCTACGCGGGGGACGACGTCTCTCGGGTCCGCTACCTCAAGCGCGGCCAGGAGCTGGGCTTCACGCTGGCCGAGCTCGCCGCCCTGCTCGGCATCTCGCGCTCCGCGGAGCCGCTGTCGGGCGAGATCGCCGAGCTCGGACGTGCCAAGCTGGACGAGATCGGCCAGCGGATCGACGACCTCCTCCGGGTTCGTACGGCGCTGGCCGGCCTGCTGGAAGCGCAGTGCCTCGAGCCGGACGTCCCGTGCCCGATCGTCGGAGCGCTGGCGACCTCGGCTTCCTTCGGGTGAAGCAGACTCAGCTGAACGAGCCTCAGCCGAACGACATCTGAAAGTCGGCCTGGCGGAACGATGCCAGCGTCCGCTTGCCGGCGAGCCAGCCCAGGGCGCCGTCGGGGTTGAAGTCCCAGTGCGCCCGACAAGGCGCGGCCTTGGATGATCCGACCAGGGCGGCGGTGACCTCTTCGCCCGCGTTCGGGTCAGATGCCGGGCGCTGCTGCCAGGTGCTGCCTTTGAACTTCAGTCGCGGAACCAGCCGGGAGGCGTCGGCGAACGAGGCAGTCGCGATCGGTACGCCGTCCAGCTCGGCGGTCCACAGCGTCCGGGTCAGCAGGCCCGAGCCGGTGGAGGTGAAGCTGAAGTCGCACAGGTCCTTCGGGATGGCCCACAGGTCGCGGCCGCCGTGCATGGAGGGCGCCGAGTCGACCCAGATGTCGGTGATGCTCACGGCTTTGTTCACCGGGCGGGCGACCAGCAGCTCGCCGTACGTCAGCGGGCTCGGCTCCTCGTACTTGACCAGCGCGACGCCGTAGATGCCAGGCTCGCGGTCGGGGTGGTCGCCGGCCCGCACCTTGAACAGCGAGAGCCACAGCTGGCCGGTCATGTTCCACGGCGCTGCCGGGTAGCTGACGTCGCCGGTCGCGTTCGGTGCGGATATCCACTGCACGGTCATGGGCGGCAGTTTAGAACAGGTTCTGACAGAAGGCCCTGTCAGTCCTCGTCTCAATCCTCATCGGGGTCGTCGACCCGGGCCAGCCAGGTCGCGAACCGCTCGATCGGGATCTCGTGATCGGGGTGGATGTCGACGAAGGTACGCAGCTGCTCTGCGACCCACGCCAGGGTGACGCCCTCGTCGCCTCGGCGCTTCTCGAGCTCCTCGATGCCGCGGTCGGTGAAGTACATGTGGGTCAGACTCCCTTTCGCGTCACGACGTCTCGACAGGCTCGACGACCGGTCGTCGAGCCTGTCGAGACGTTGATGACGATCAGCTGAACGCCTGGTCCATCAGCGACTTGTTCTCCTCGACATGGCGGGAGTGCTGACCCACCGACGGCGATGACGAGGCGGTGCGCGAGATGATCTGCACGTCCTGGTCGAGCTGGCCGAACAGGTTCAGGTGCAGGTGCTGCGCCGGGCCCATGTTTGCGGGCTCGTCCTGGACCCAGCGGACGGTGCGGAGGTTGGGGTAGCGGCTCAGCTCGGCGCGCAGCTCCTCGACCGGGTTCGGGTAGAGCTGCTCGATCCGGACGATCGCGGTGGTCGGGTCGTCGCCTTGGCGCTTGCCACGCTCGACCGAGAGGTCCCAGGTGATCCGGCCGCTGCACAGCAGCACGGTGGTGACCTTGTCCTGGTCCACGATCGTGTCGCTGGCCACCGGGGTGAACGAGCCCTGGGTGAACGCCTCGGGCTGCGAGGCTGCCTCCTTGCGCTTGAGCATCGACTTCGGCGTGAAGACGATCAGCGGCTTGTGGGCCTCGGTCAGCGCGTGCTGGCGCAGCAGATGGAAGTAGCTGGCGGGAGTCGAGGGCTGCGCTACGACGAACGCGTTGTCGGCGGCCATCTGCAGGAACCGCTCGATCCGCGCCGAGGAGTGGTCGGGCCCCTGGCCTTCGTAGCCGTGCGGGAGCAGCAGCACGACGCCGGATTGCTGGCCCCATTTGGTCTCGCCGGCAGTGATGTACTCGTCGATGACGATCTGGGCGCCATTGACGAAGTCGCCGAACTGGGCCTCCCAGAGCACCAGCGCGTCCGGCCTGGCGACCGAGTAGCCGTACTCGAAACCGAGGGCGGCGTACTCCGAGAGCAGCGAGTCGTAGACGAAGAACGGCGCCTGGTCCTCGGTGAGGTTGGACAACGGGGTCCACTCGTCGGCGTTCTTGCGGTCGATGATCGTCGCGAACCGCGAGACGAAGGTGCCGCGTCGGGAGTCCTGGCCGGCCAGGCGCACCGGGCGGCCCTCCATCAGCAGCGAGCCGAATGCCAGGATCTCGCCGGTGCCCCAGTCGATCGGGCCCTCGTTGATCGCGGCGGCGCGACGCTGCAGCTGCGGCAGCACCTTCGGGTGCACGGTGAAGCCCTCGGGCGGGCTCACGTAGGCATCCGAGATCCGCTTCATCGTCTCGGGGCTGATCGCGGTGCTCGCCTCGCTGCGGACCAGCTTGTCCGGGTAGTCCGGCACGGTCGTCCAGGAGTCCGGCTTGGTGTCGGCCTCGCGGACCTCGGTGAAGACCCGCTCGAGCTGCTGCTGGTAGTTCAGCAGGACCTGCTCGGCTTCCTCGATGGTGATGTCGCCGCGTCCGATCAGCGACTCGGTGTAGAGCTTGCGCACCGAGCGCTTCTTCTCGATCAGGTCGTACATCAGCGGCTGGGTGTACGACGGGTCGTCGCCCTCGTTGTGCCCGCGCCGGCGGTAGCAGACCAGGTCGATCACGACGTCCTTGTTGAACGCCTGGCGGTACTCGAAGGCGAGCCGGGCCACTCGGATGCACGCCTCGGGGTCGTCGCCGTTCACGTGGAAGATCGGCGCCTGCACCATCCGTGCGACATCGGTGCAGTACAGCGACGAGCGCGACGAGGCCGGCGAGGTGGTGAAGCCGACCTGGTTGTTCACGATCACGTGGATCGTGCCGCCGGTGCGGTAGCCGCGCAGCTGGGAGAGGTTGAGCGTCTCCGCGACCACGCCCTGGCCGGCGAAGGCCGCGTCACCGTGGATCAGGACCGGGAGCACCGGGAACTCGCTGCCGCGGTTCAACACGTCCTGCTTGGCGCGGGCGATGCCCTCCAGGATCGGGTCGACCGTCTCGAGGTGCGAAGGGTTGGCCGCGATCGAGACCTTGATGCGGGCACCCGAGCCGGCGCTGAACTCGCCCTCGGCACCGAGGTGGTACTTCACGTCGCCGGAGCCCTGCACCGTACGCGGGTCGATATTGCCCTCGAACTCGCGGAAGATCTGGTTGTAGGACTTGCCGACGATGTTGGCGAGCATGTTCAGCCGGCCGCGGTGGGCCATGCCGATGGTGACCTCGTCGAGCAGCGCCTCGGCGGCGGCCTCGCAGATCTCGTCGATGACCGGGACGGTGGTCTCGCCGCCCTCGAGGCTGAACCGCTTCTGGCCGACGAACTTGGTCTGCAGGAAGGTCTCGAAGGCCTCGGCCTGGTTGAGCTTGAGCAGGATCCGGAGCTGCTCCTCGCGCGGCGGCTTCTGGTGCGGCTGCTCGACGCGCTGCTGGATCCACCGGCGCTGCTCGGGGTCCTGGATGTGCATGTACTCGATGCCCACGGTGCGGCAGTAGGAGTCGCGCAGGATGCCCAGCACGTTGCGCAGCTTCATGAACCTGCGCTCGCCGCCGAACTCGCCGGTGGCGAACTCGCGGTCGAGGTCCCACAGGGTCAGCCCGTGCGACTCCACCTCGAGGTCGGGGTGGCTGCGCTGCTTGTACTCCAGCGGGTCGGTGTCGGCCATCATGTGGCCGCGCACGCGGTAGGCGTGGATGAGCTCGAGGATCCGGGCCTGCTTGGAGACGTCGGCATCGTGGCTGTGCGACTTGTCGACCGACCAGCGGATGGGCTCGTACGGGATCCGCAGCGACCGGAAGATCTCGTCGTAGAAGCTGTCCTCGCCGAGCAGCAGCTGGTGCACCTGGCGCAGGAACTCGCCGGACTGGGCCCCCTGGATGACCCGGTGGTCGTACGTCGAGGTCATCGTCATGATCCGGCTGATGGCGTTCCGGGTGATCGTCTCCTCCGACGCGCCCTGAGCCTCCGGCGGGTAGTCCATCGAGCCGACGCCGATGATGGCGGCCTGGCCCTGCATCAGCCGCGGTACGGAGTTGTTGGTGCCCAGGCCGCCGACGTTGGTGAGGCTGACCGTCGTCCCGGAGTAGTCCTCCATGGTCAGCTTGCTGTCCTTGGCCTTGCGCACGATCTCCTCGTACGCCGTCCAGAACTGGGCGAAGTCCATCGACTCGCAGCCCTTGATCGACGGCGCCACCAGCTGACGGGTGC
The DNA here is from genome assembly GCA_036272095.1 of Marmoricola sp. Taxonomy (GTDB): domain Bacteria; phylum Actinomycetota; class Actinomycetes; order Propionibacteriales; family Nocardioidaceae; genus Marmoricola. Next base: position 7,283 of record DATAZI010000022.1, read on the forward strand.
CGTCCGGCTTCTGCTGGTCGATCGCGAGGCCGAGGTTGATGTGCGCGGGGGTGACCATGTTCGGCTTGCCGTCGATCTCGGCGAAGGTGTTGTTCATCTCCGGCAGCGTGCGGATCGCCTTGACGATCGCGTAGCCGATCAGGTGGGTGAAGGAGACCTTGCCGCCGCGGGCGCGCTTGAGGTGGTTGTTGATCACGATCCGGTTGTCCCAGAGCAGCTTGACCGGGATGTTGCGCACGCTGGTCGCGGTCGGGACCGAGAGCGAGATGTCCATGTTCTTAGCTGTCGCTGCGCCGATGCCGCGCAGCACCGTGTGCTGGGGCGCGTCCGAGGCCGAGGTCGCTGCCGGAGCCGGGGGCTCCTTGGGGACGGGCGGAGCGGCGGGCGTCGCGGCCGGGGCCGGGGAGGTCACGGCAGCCGGGGTCGGGGCCTGGGAGGGCGTGGCGACCGGGGTGGGGACAGCGGCGACAGGTGCGGCAGCCGGTGCGGGGGCGGTCCCGTTGGTTGTGCCGTTCGCGGTGCCGTTCGAGGCGCCGTTCGAGGGGCCGGTGGCGGTGCCGTCGCCCTGGTAGTTCGCGAAGAAGTCCAACCAGGCAGGGTCCACGCTGCTCGGGTCCTTCTGGTACTGCTCGTACATCTCGTCCACGAGCCATTCGTTGGCTCCGAACGCTGCGAGGGGGTTGCCTTCAGTTGGCTCTGGCACGGCCTTGTTTCGCCTCTTCCGATCCTGTTCGTGGGTTCAAATCCGCCTCGACGCCCCCGATGACGTCATTGACAAGGCTAGTCGTCGCGCTACGCGTACGCATGCCAGGGAATGAGAGTTTGGTTACGGAATATCCGCAGCCCGTCCGACTGCGTTGGCCCGCGAGGTTCACGGTGTGCATTCACGGCGTGCAGCCGCCGACTCCGGCGATGTCGGGATCGCGGACCTTGTGGCCGTGCGAGGTCAGGTCGTAGGCAGAGCAGTAGTAGAAGCTCAGCAGGTCGTCGCGGTCCAGGCTGACCGGCGCCCAGACGCCCTTGCCGCGCGGCTCGAGGTAGGTGAAGTGCGAGCCGAGCAGGCTGGCGTCGTCGTCGGCGTGCTTGAGATACTTGTCCAGCCACAGCTGCACGTAGGTGCTGGCCAGGTCCTGGCCGTAGCGGCTGGCCGGCAGCACGTAGGGGATGTCGGTGTACTCCAGGTGCGTTGAGTCGCGCGGGACGATCAGCATGCTGTCGACCCCAGCAGCGGCCCAGCCGTCGAAACCGGTCCGGCGCTCGCGCATGGGGTCCGGCCCATCGGGTGTCGGCGTCGGTGCCAGGCCGCTGCCGCCGGTCAGCGTGTAGGGGACCGGGGCGAGGAAGTACTCCGACTGGATGGCCAGGGCGGGCACCACGGGCTTGTTCTGCGTCGTGGGTCCGCCGCCGACCGGCAGGCCCGAGGAGCTGGTGGTGCTGAGCTTGTCGAGCGCCACCACCGCCTCCACCCGTGAGTCGGTCCCTTGGATCTGCGAGACGGCGGTGGCGCCGAGGGAGTGCCCGATGATCGCGATCCTGGTGGTCCGGCCGGGCGTGACCGTGTCGGTGTCCGGCGAGCTGTCCCACCTGCCGAGGTAGGGGTTGGCGTGGGAGGTGAAGAAGTCGAGAGCGTCCTCGGTGCCCGTCGTGAAGTTGGCGAGCTGCTGGAAGGGCACTCCGGGGCACCCGAGCAGGTTGCCGTCGACGGGCGGCGCGAACGGGTCGCAGAACGGGTAGGAGGCGCCGGTGGTGTGCGGCAGCGTCTCGCTGGTGCCCTGGCCCTGGACGTCGTAGGTCATCACCACGTAGCCGCGCTCGGCGAGGTCCTCGGCCAGCCAGGTGTACATCCCGGAAGAGCCCTGGATCGAGCCCGGGGTGATCACGACGCCCGGGAACGGGCCGGTCAGGGCAGCGCCGGTGTAGGGGTCTTTCGCGCCTGGCTTCGGCGCGAACATCGTGCCGCGCAGCAGCGCGCCGTACCGGTTGAGGAACGAGATCGGCGTGGAGATGCCGCGGGTCCCGTTCCAGCCGGCCCGCAGCGGGTTGCCGACGTTCCAGCCGGGTACGAGCTCGCCGGCCGTGATCACCGGCCGCAGCGGGTTGGCGATCTGGTTGAGCAGCTGAGTCGCGTACAGCTGCGGGATTGCTGCGCTCAGGGCAGGCAGGTAGTTCGGGTTGGCGAGCTGGCCGCCGGGGCCGGTCTCGCGGCCGAAGGACAGCAGGATGTTCTGCACGTCGCGGGCCAGGTAGCCCAGCGTCCCCGGCTTGGGGGCCGGGTCGGCCTGTGCGGCCGGCAGGCCGACCGCGAGGCTGGTGGCGAGCAGGGCAGTCAGAGCGATCAGCGCGGTGAGCGCGGATACCAGGACGCGTCGCATGAAGCGTCCAACGAACCAGCGGGGCAACCGGTACGGCGCTCAGTCCGGCAGGGTCGCCAGCACGGCCCGATGGTCCGAGGGCGTCGTGAGCAGTCGTACGTCGCTCGCGGGCTGCGCGGCGTGGAGGTGGTCGATCTTGCGCTTGCCGCGTCCGATCGTCCCTGGGCCGTCCTCGCGGCCCTGCCAGGCAGAGACCAGCCCGGCCAGGCCGAGGCCCTCGATGTTGCCGTCGCCGGCCGTGTGCACCCGAAGGCCGGCGGCCTGGAGCTCTGCGATGAGCTCCTCGAGGCGGGAGATCTCGCGTCGGTGCCGATCGGCCAGCACCGGCCGGTCCTCGCGGTACCCGTCGTGCAACGTCGCACCGGAGACCAGGTGGTAGCTGACCATCGCGACAGTGGTGCCGGTCTGATGGTCGGCGAAGATCCCGACTGCGGCCAGGCGCGGAGGCTCTGTGCGCAGGAACCTGTCCGGCCGGTCGGAGGGGCCGATGGAGCTCAGCGTCACCGAGCGCCCCTCGACGAGGTCGTAGCGATCCGCGCGGGCGCCAGCCACGTTGCCGGCACCGATGGTGGCGACCCAGTGGTAGCGCGGTGCGCTCGCCGGCACCCGGAGTCGACCGGCGGACGGTGCCAGCAAGACGTCCCCGGTCCGGCGCAGCAGCGCCAGCCGCGAGACGTACCACTCCTGCAGGCCGACCAGGTCGGGCCGTTGGTCGAGGACCAGGCCGAGCGCGGTCCCGGCGTCGCGGGCAGGCAGCCTGTAGAGGATGTTCGCGGAGGCGACGGTGGTCACGGGCCCGAGTCTGCCTTGTCCTTCTGCCCTGTTCTCAGCGGCTCGCGAAGACCGCATCGAGATCCGCGTCGCTACCTGTCTCGGTAAAGGTCAGGGACGCCCCGACGAGGTCGAGGTGGGTGAGCACGGCGGCGACCGCAGCGTCGGCGTCCCGGTCGCGGACGGCCCTGAGGATCGATTCGTGGTCGTCGGGCCGGCACGCAGACGCGGTGGGCGCGTGGTGGACCAGGATCACCAGGCAGGTCAGGGCCGAGAGCTCGCGCATCGTGTGAGCCAGCGCGGTGTTGCCGGCGAGATCGGCGAGCAGGTTGTGGAACTCCCCGGACAACCGGATCGCCTCGGCTTCCAGTCCGTCGTGGTGTGAGCGGCGCTCGGCCGCGACGTGCTCGTCGAGATGGTCGAGGTCGGTCGTCGTCGCACGCTCGACGAGGCGGCGCAGGACCGCGGGCTCGATCACCCGACGCGCCTCGAGGACGTCGTCGGACTCCTCGGCAGTGGGGCGTGCGACGAAGGCGCCCCTGTTGGGGACGAGGTCGACGATCCGCTCGTGCTGGAGCCGTGCGAGCACCTGCCGGATCCGCGCCCGGTTGACCGAGAAGATCTCGGCGAGACGCTCCTCGGGAAGCTTGGTGCCGGGGAGGAGCCGTTGCTCGAGGACGGCGTCGTAGACCCGGGTGTAGACGTCGTCGACGTCGGTCGGCATGCGGTGCTCCTCGTTCGGGCTCCTCTTGTGGGTAGGACCACGCTAGCCGAGGACGGGCACTTGTTGTTAACAATCCCGACATCAGATTGTTAACAATCTGTGTTTGACTCCAGGCATGACCGGATCCCTGCCGCGCGTGTTCGCCCGCGCGCGCCTCAGCGGTGCGGACGACCTGGTCGACCTGGTCGTCGCCGACGGGCGTTTCGAGCAGATCCGGCCCTCGGGAGGCGCTGTCGGCCTCGACGACGTCGTGGACCTCGGTGGTGCGCTGGTCGTGCCCGGTCTGGTGGAGGCCCACATCCACCTCGAGAAGGCGTTCCTGCTCGACCGGCTGCCGCGCGACCCTTCGACGCTCGCGGAGGCCATCGCGATGACGACCGAGCTCAAGGCCGGGTTCACCCGGGCCGACATGCGAAGCCGAGCACTGCGCCTGATCCGCGGATCCGTGGAGTACGGCGTGACAGCGCTGCGCGCCCATGTGGAGGTCGACGATGTCCTCGCCCTGCGCGCGATCGAGACGATGCTGGAGCTGCGCGAGGAGCTCGCGGGCGTCGTCGGCCTCCAGGTGGTCGCCTTCCCGCAGGACGGGCTGACCTCGCAGCGGCACGCCCGCCGCCTGCTCGAGGAGGCCGTGGCTCTGGGAGTCGACGTCATCGGGGGCATCCCGTACGCCGACGACTCGGCCACCGAGCACCTCGACCTGGTGTTCGCAGCGGCCGAGCGCAGCGGACTCCCGATCGACCTGCACATCGACCTGACCGACGACCCGTCGCGGTTGGACGTCGTCGCCGCCGCCGAGCGGACCATTGCCGCCGGCATGCAGGACCGGGTGACCGTAGGACACTTGACCTCGCTCGGGTCGGTCGAGCCGGTGGCAGCACTCGAGGTCGCGGACCTGATCGCCCGCGCTGGGATCAGCGTGGTGACCTTGCCTGGGACCGATGCATTCCTCGGTGGCCGGGGCGACGACCACGCGCCGCGCCGAGGCCTGACCCCGGTCCGGATGCTGCTCGAGGCCGGGGTCAACGTGGCCGTGGCCACCAACAACGTGCAGAACGCCTTCACCCCGTTCGGTCGCGGCCGGGTACTCGACGCCGCACTGCTGCTGGCGACGCTGGGTCATTTCGGGTCGGCCCAGGACGCCGGCACCGTGGTCGACATGGTCACCGGCCGGGCAGCGCAGGCGATCGGCCTGACCGACTACGGCCTGACCGCAGGGGCCTGGGCCGACTTCGCGGTGTTCGATGCCGTCGGCGTGCGGGACCTCCTCGGGAGCGCCGACCGTCCGTGGCTGGTCGTCAAGGGAGGCCGGCCGGTCGGCCCAGGATCGGTGGTCGCGGCATGAGCGGCGAGGAGTCAGCAGAGCTGACCGGCTTGCGGGTGCTGGTCGCCGGCGGCGGGTCCGGCATCGGGGCTGCGAGCGCGGCACTGCTCGCCGCACGCGGTGCCGAGGTCACCGTCCTGGACCTCGATGTGAGCTCGGTGCCGGCCGGCATCACGTCGATCGCAGTCGACGGCCGGGACTGCACGGCCGTCCGCGAAGCAGTCGACGCCGTCGGGGCCGGGGGGCTGGATGCCGTCGTCAACGCGATCGGCATCGAGTACGTCGAGACGGCCGCCGCGACCTCGGGCGATGACTGGGACCGGGTCCTGAGGACCAACCTCAGCTCCTACCACTACGTGACCTCGGCCGCGCTCGCCTACCTCGGCGACGGTGGCTCCGTGGTCAACGTCGCCTCCCAGCTCGCTCTGGTCGGCGCTCCCCGGTTCAGCGCGTACACGGCGTCGAAGGCGGGCATCATCGGCTATTCGCGCAGCCTGGCGCTCGAGGTCGCGGGCCGTGGCATCCGTGTCAACGTCGTCTGCCCCGGGGCTGTCGACACCCCGCTCCTGCAACGACAGTTCGCCGACGGGCCGGGACCGCAAGGATCGCTTGACGGCCTGGTTGCGATGCATCCGCTGGGCCGCCTCGGCAACTCCGTCGAGATCGCGGAGCCGATCGCGTTCCTGTGCAGCGCCCGGGCGTCGTTCATGACCGGCAGCGTGCTGGTCGTCGACGGCGGCTACACGACCCACTGACCCACCCATCACCGAGGAGAAGCCGATGACCGACGAGACCCCCTTCCGCACCGAGCTGCTCGCCGCCCTCGACCAGGCGCGCGAGGCCGACGGCGTCGGCGACCACCCCTACGGCTCGGTGATCATCACCGAGAAGGGCGAGCTCGCCGAGCGCAACCGGGTCGAGTCGACGCCGGACCCGACCGCGCACAGCGAGGTGATGGCGCTGAGGACTGCTGCGCTGCGCTGGGGGCTGGACAGCCTGCGTGGCGGCACCCTGGTCACGTCGTACGAGCCGTGCCCGATGTGCTGCTCGGCCATCCTCAACGCGGGGATCTCCCGGCTGGTTGTCGGCGCACGCCGTACCGTCGGCGAGCCGCCCCTCGGGGACTACAACGTTGAGGCGCTGCTGGCGCTGACCGGGTGGGCCGAGCCGATCGAGGTCGTGACCGTCGAGCTGCCCGAGATCGCTGCGTACTACGCCTGATCCCCGGACGCGGCCGCTAGCCCTCGCCGGTCGGCAGCCGGCCCTCGAGGTAGGCCAGCGTCGGCTTCCGGCCGTGCTCGATGTGGGTCCAGGCGACCGCGGCCGCAAGGTCCGGGTCGCCGGCGAGGATCGCGGCGAACATTGCGTGGTGCTCGTCGCCGTCTGCCTCGGCCTCGGGGGTGAACGTCATCCGGAAGATCCACCGGTACCGGCCAGAGATCGAGTGCATCATCGTGCGCAGCAACGAGTTGCCGGCGAGCCAGACGATCTCCTCGTGCAGGACCGCGTTCGCCTCGGCGATCACGTCCGCGTCCTTGGTCAGCAGCGCTGCATCCGCCGCAGCAAGGGCACTGCGCAACGGATCGACGTCCGCGCCGTTCGCGACCCGCGCTGCCGCGAGCCGGGTCGCGTAGACCTCGATCCCGAGCCGGGCCTCGAACAGCTCGTCGACGTCGCGGAGGGTCAGTGTGGTCACGCTGACGCCGCGTCTCAGCGAGGACGAGATGAACCCGTCCGCCTCGAGCTGGGGGAACGCCTCGCGCAGCGGCACCCGGGAGACGCCGAACTCCTCGGCGAGCTCGCGCTCGCGCAGCCTCGATCCGGGCTGCAGCTCGCCGGTGATGATCTTGCCGCGGATGGCGCGGTAGAGCCGCTGGGAGAGGGGCTCGTCGTGCTCGTTCGGCTGCTCGCCGACGCTGCTCGCTGCACTGCTCACGTGATCCTCACTCCTCTCTGGCCGATAGCAGGATTTCTCAGATGGTAGGCCAAAGCAGGGTCGTGACGCGAACGTCACGGTCGTTTAATGCGTCCGAAACATTGCCGGGTGACACTTTGGTATACCAAATCTCCTCTCGACAGATCGGGCCTGTCGAGACCAACAGCGAAGGATCCACGCGATGCCAACCTCTCCAGGCCGGCTCTCCCGGCACCTCAAGCCGTCCCTCGCAGCGGCGGCCTGCCTGTCGCTGACACTGGTGGCTGCCTGCGGCTCCGGTGGCAGCACGACGTCCTCGAGCAGCACCGACCTGACCGTGGTGCACTCCAACCAGATCGCCACCCTCGATCCGGTCCAGGCCGTCCAGGCCGACACCGACACGATCGCCAGCCTGATCTACGACCCGCTGATGACCTACGACGCCAGCAACAACCTCGTCGGAGTGATGGCGTCGAAGTTCGCGACCGAGCCGGGCGCCAAGGCGATCGACATCACCCTGCGCAGCGGGATGACCTTCCACGACGGCTCCCCGGTGACCGCTGACGACGTCAAGTACACCTTCGAGCGCGACCTCGCGGTCAACTCCGGCGTCTCGAGCTACCTGGCCGGCTACGTCTCGACGACGATCAACAGCCCGACGTCGCTGACCATCCACCTCAGCGCTCCGAACGCCTTCTTCATGCGTCAGCTGAGCAAGGTCTACATCCTCAACTCCAAGCTCGTCACGGCTCACGAGGGCAGCGACCACGGCCAGGGCTGGCTCGCAGACCACGACGCGGGAAGCGGTCCGTACGAGCTGAGCGGCTCCGGCCCGCTGAGCAGTGTCACCGTGAAGCGCTGGAGCAAGTACTACGACTTCGACCCGACCCGGCCAACCTCGATCGATGACAAGGAGGTCGACCAGAGCTCGACGGAGGCGGCCGATCTCAAGTCCGGCACTGCCGACATCGCGCTCAAGCTGAGCTCGGCGGATGCCAAGGCCGTCGACGGCCAGGACGGCGTCAAGACCGCGTGGATCAACTCCGGCCTGACCGAGTTCATGTGGATGAACCCGAACACCGGCGCCACCGCGAACCCGGTTGTCCGGGAGGCCCTCCAGGACGCCTACGACTACTCCGGCGGCCTGAAGGCGGTCTGGGACGGCAAGGGCAACGTGATGTCCGGGATCCTGCCGGCGACGATGCCGTGCCGGCCGACGCTGCCGACGTACGGGCAGGACCTGACCAAGGCGAAGGCGCTGTTCAAGCAGGCCGGGGTCACCACCCTGACCATGCGGTACCAGCCGGCGCTGGCGCAGTTCACCCAGGAGGCGACGCTGTTCCAGTCGAACCTGAAGTCGATCGGGGTCGACCTGAAGCTGGTCCCGATCACGTTCTCGGACTATCTGACCAGCCTGTCGAACCAGAAGACGATCCCGCAGCTGATGCTGATGGGTGACGTCCCGCGGTTCCCCGACACCGGGATCTACCTGAACTACGTGTACAACTCCGCCGCGGTCGGCACCAGCTACACCGGGCTCAGCGACCCGGCTGTCGACGCTCTGCTGAACAAGGCCAAGGTCACCGCCGACGACACCTCACGGTGCCAGTTGGAGCAGCAGGCGCAGACGTTGATCAACTCCAAGCACCTGTCGGTCTACATGTACACCTACCAGCAGCCGGTGAGCTACCGGTCGGGGATCACCGGGATCGTCGCCGATCCCAACGCGAACCCGATCAACCTGCGTACCGTCCGCGTCGCGAAGTAGTCGGTCGAGCACTGTGAACGGGATCATCCGCTACCTCGTGCGCCGCCTGGTGAGTGCAGTGCTCACCTTGCTGCTGCTGAGCCTGGTCGTCTTCGCGATGGTCAAGGTCATCCCCGGGGACGAGGCGCACGTGGCCGCGGGCGCGACCGCGACACCGCAGCAGGTCGCGGCGATGAGGGTGCACCTCGGCCTGGACAAGCCGTGGCCGCAGCAGTACCTGACCTTCCTGGGTCGGGCGCTGCACGGGGACCTGGGGACCTCCATCAGCAGCCACACCTCGATCTCCTCGGGGATCGGGCAGGTGCTGCCGGAGACGCTCCAGCTGACGCTGGTTGCCCTGGTGCTGATGATCCTGTTCGCAGTGCCGACGGCCATCCTGTCCGCGTTCCGCCGCCGGCGGAGCTCGGACACGGTGGTCCGGGCCGGGGTGGTGGTGGCCTCGGGGCTGCCGACCTTCTGGCTGGCCCTGGTGGCGCAGCTCCTGCTCGCCACCACGTTGAAGATCTTCCCCATCTCCGGCGCCTTCGGCCCGCACCTGTCGGTGCCGAGGGTCACCGGGATGTCGATCGTGGATGCGGCGCTGGCGGGCAGCCCGTCGCTGGTCTGGGACGGGCTGTACCACCTGATCCTGCCGGCGACAGTGCTCGCGTTGCCTTTCACCGCCCAGCTTTACCGGGCACTGCGGACAGAGATGATCGCGGTGCTCGACAGCGAGTTCATGGACGCGGTCCGGGCCAAGGGCGTCCCGACCCGCCAGCTGGTGCTGCGGCACCTGCTGCCGAACGCCGGCGGGCCGGCGATCACCGTGGTCGGCGCCACCGTCGCGATGATGATCGGCTCGGCCGTCCTGGTCGAGTCGGTATTCGGCCTGAACGGGATCGGCGCCTACCTGACTGCGGCGGTCGCGAACTCCGACCGGTTCGCGGTTATCGGCGGCGTGCTGGTGATCGGGGCGGTGATCGTCGCGCTGAGCCTGCTGGTCGACGTGCTCCAGCTGATCCGCGACCCGCGGCTGCGGGCCGGACAGGTCGGGGTCTGAGATGGCGCTGATCGTCCCCGGGATCCCCGTCGCGCGCCGCGGCGTACGGCTCCGGTTCTCCAACGGCCGCTGGTTCAGCCGGATCGTGATCGGCGCCGCGGGCCTCGCCGTGCTGGTCGCGATCGTTGCCCCGTTGGTCGCCCCGGACTCGGTGACGAGCTCCGACATCGCCAACGCACTGCACGGGCCGAGTGCGCAGCACTGGTTCGGTACCGACGACCAGGGGCGTGACGTGCTCTGGCGGGTCGTCGCCGGCTCGCGGGCCTCCCTGCTCTCCGCGCTGCTGGTGGTCGCGGCGTACTCGGTGATCGGCGGTGTCGTCGCCGCGATCGCCGCACTCGGCGGCCGCTTCCTCGACGAGATCTTCATGCGCTTCACCGATGCGGTGATGGCGATCCCGACGATCGTGTTCGCCCTCGGGTTCGCCGCCGCCCTCGGGCCGGGGCTGCACTCGGCGATCATCGCGCTGAGCATCACCGCCTGGCCGGTGACGGCCCGGCTGCTGCGCACCGAGATCCAGCAGACGATGACCAGGCCGTACGTCGAGGGAGCGCGGGTGCTCGGCGTCGGCCGGACCCGGTTGCTGTTCCGGCACGTGCTGCCGAACTCGCTCGATGCCCTGCTCGTCAAGTGGGGCGCCGACGTGGGCAGCACCGTGCTGGTGATCAGCGGGTTGTCGTTCATCGGCGTCGGGCCGCAGCCGCCAAGCCCCGAATGGGGGGCGATGGTCAACGAGGGTGCCGGCTACATCGGGAGCGCGTGGTGGATGGCGGTCTTCCCGGGTATCGCGATCGCCTTCGTCGCGGTGGTGTTCGCGCTGCTGGCCGATGTGGTCCAGGAACGACTCGCAGCAGGGAGATCATGATGTCGTCCATCGAGCAGCCGGAGGCTCGGCCGGCCGCCGTCCCCGCAGCAGCGCCGAGTACCGGCGCGGCACCCGGCACCGCACTGTCGTTGTCCGATGTCTCGTTGAGGCTGGGTCGCAATGCGGGTGACCTGGCCCTGGTCGAGGGCGTCAGCTTCTCGATCGCCCCCGGTGAGCGGGTGGCCATGGTCGGGGAGTCCGGCTCCGGCAAGTCGGTGCTGGCCCGCGCCGTGCTCGGCCTGGACCGGGACCTGGTCGTGAGCGGCGAGATCAAGGTCGGATCGAAGGTCGTCTCCGGCCGCGGCGAGCGCGGGTTCCGCGCAGTGCGGGGACGCCGGGTGGCGATGGTCTTCCAGAACCCGATGGGCTCGCTCGACCCGTTGATGACGGTCGGTGCGCAGGTCGCCGAGACGCTCCGGCTCGGCGGTGCCTCGCGCGCCACCGCCGAGGAGCGCGCCACCTCGCTGCTCAGCGAGCTGGGAATCGCGGACGCCGCCCGCCGGGCACGCGCCTATCCGCACGAGTTCTCCGGTGGCATGCAGCAGCGGGTGGTCCTCGCGATGGCGCTGGCCGCCGACCCCGAGGTGCTGATCGCCGACGAGCCGACCACCGCGCTCGACGTACGGGCCCAGGAGCAGGTGCTCACCGTCCTCGGCGACGTCACCCGCGACCGTGGCCTGACCGTCCTGCTGATCACCCACGACCTGTCGGTGGTGGCGGGCTTCGCCGAGCGCGTCCTGGTCATGTACGCCGGCCGGCTGGTCCACGACGACGCGGTCGAGGACGTCTTCGCAGCCCCGGCGCACCCGTACACCCGCGGACTGCTCGAGGCGATCCCGCGGATGGACCGCCGACCGGAACGACTGCCCACGATCGCCGGGACCATCCCGCCGCCGGGCGCCCGGCCGTCCGGCTGCGTGTTCCACCCGCGGTGCCCGCACGCGATGCCGGTCTGCAGCGAGGTCGACCCGGCACCGACGCCGAGCCCGGCCGGCGGTCGGGTCTCGTGCCACCTGTTCACCCAGCCCGAGGAGGACCGATGAATGCCGACGGTGCGCTGCTCGACGTACGGGGTCTGAGCAAGACCTATCGCGCGATCGGCCGGGCGCCCGTCACGGCGCTCGATGACGTCTACTTCCGGGTCCCTCGCGGCGAGATCACCGGGCTCGTGGGGGAGTCGGGGTCGGGCAAGTCGACGACGATCCGCTGCATCCTGGGCCTGGAGAAGGCCGACGACGGCTGGATCTCCTACGACGGCTCGCGGCTCGTCTCCGGTGGGCGCGGGCTCGGCCGCGCGCGGCACCGCGAGATCCAGGTCGTCTTCCAAGACCCCACCAGCAGCCTCAACCCGAGGATGACCGCAGGGGAGTTGATCGGCGAGGGGCTGGTCGTGCACGGACTGTGCGGCTCGAAGGACGAGCGCGCCGACCGGGTGGCCGAGCTGATGACGCTGGTCGGCCTCGACCCGGCCGCTGCGGACCGGAGGCCGCGCAGCTTCTCGGGAGGCCAGCGTCAGCGGATCGCGATCGCCCGTGCGCTGGCGGTCGAGCCCAGGCTGCTGATCTGCGACGAAGCGGTCTCGGCGCTGGACGTCTCGGTCCAGGCCCAGATCCTCAACCTGCTCCTCGACATGCGCGAGCGGCTCGGGCTGAGCGTCCTGTTCGTCGCCCACGACCTCGCGATCGTCCACCAGATCGCCTCGGAGGTCGTGGTGCTCCAGGGCGGCCGGGTGGTGGAGGCGGGACCGTGCGCCGAGGTGTTCGCGGACCCGCAGCATCCCTACACGCGCGAGCTGCTCGCCGCCGTCCCTGTCCCCGACCCGGCGGCGGCCCGGGCGCGAGCTCGAGAACGCAGGCTCCGGGTCCTGCCCTGAGCCGCTGCACCATCTCGGAGCCATACAGCGAATCTCACACCGAATCTCACCAAGAACACCCAGTCCAACAAGGAGAAGACATGCGTATCGGCGTCGACGGCTCGAAGATCCCCGAGGCGGCCAAGCGGGGCCCGATCGGCAGCCTCGAGCACGGCCACCAGCTGGGGCTCTCCGGCCTTTTCTTCCGCACCGTGCTCGACATGAGCCCGACGCTGGACCGAGGTGAGCTGCGAGCGATCCGGCAGCGTGCCGACGAGCTCGGCCTGTACGTCGAGAGCGGCCTGGGCAAGGTCAATCCGTACGCCAACCCGGAGGCGCCCGAGCTGCGGGCGATCGGCGACGGCGACATCCTGCTCGGCTTCCGTCGGATGATGGAGGCGTGTGCCGACATCGGCTGCGTGGAGCTCTGGACGGCGCTGGCAAACTACAAGTGGATGTACCGCGGCAAGCACGCCTACGACCGGTTCCGCACCGACGTGGACTGGGAGGACCAGCTGGCGGCGTCGGCGAAGTTCCTCAAGAAGCTCGCGCCGATCGCCCGCGACCTCGGTATCCACATGAACATCGAGACCCACGAGGAGGTGACCTCCTTCGAGCTGGTCCGGATCGTGGAGGAGGTCGGGCCGGACGTCACCGGGATCGTCTTCGACACCAGCAACGCCCTGCAGCGGCTCGAGCACCCCGTGTGGACCGCCCGACGGGTGGCGCCGTATACCCGGCAGACGCACTGCAAGGACGGGATCTTGTCCTACGGCGGCGGCGGGATCGACTACCAGCACCGGACGATCGGCACCGGCGTGGTCGACTACCGCCAGATCCTGCCGATCCTCGCCGAGGCCAACCCGGACCTGCACCTGAGCATCGAGCCGCAGCAGCCGGTCGACGACCAGGAGCGACCGCCCTCGGTGCTCTGGATCGATGCGTTCGACGAGGAGTTCCTGGCCGGCCACCCGGACGTCACGGTGGCCGAGTACGCGGCGTACATCGCGCTGGTGAACCAGTGCCAAGCACGGATCGATGCTGGGGAGACCGTCGACCGGGTCACCCATCTGACCAAGCCCTATGACTTCGATGCCGCCGTCACGCTCGTCACCAGCGGTGCAGCGCACCTGCGCGAGGTCTGCGCAGAGCTGGGCCTGGCGGTCCAGCCGTGAGCGCGGCGGCCATCGCCCGGATCGCAGCCGCCCGTGAGCGCTGGGCGGAGTCCGGCTGGACGAAGGCACTCCTGGCGGTCAGCCCGGAGGACGGCAGCGCTTCGGGTGACGGTCCGCTGGACGGGCTCGTCTTCACCGTCAAGGACACGTTCGCCACTGCCGGGCTGGCCTCGACCGGCGGCTCGCTGCTCCTGGCCGATCACGTGCCGACGCGCGACGCTGTCCTGGTGGAACGACTGAAAGCTGCTGGGGCGACCTTGTTCGCCAAGGGCAACTGCGCCGAGTTCGGCAACGGGATCGACACCGAGACCAGGATCGGCGGCCGGGTCCTGCACCCCAGCGACCCCTCCGTCGCACCGGGCGGCTCCAGCGGGGGGGACGCGGTCGCCGTCGCGGCGGGGATCGTGGACTTCGCCATCGGCGGGGACTACGGCGGCTCGGTCCGCTGGCCCGCCCAGTGCGTCGGCGTACCGGGTCTGCGCACGAGTGCCGGCCTGGTGCCGCGGACGGGGCGGATGCCGAGCGGTGGCGGGACCCGGGAGCACCCGTTCATCGGAGCCCCCGCGCCGCGCGGCCTGCTCAGCCGGGTGGAGGTCCCCGGCGTCTTCGCACGGGACCCGGGGCTGATCGCCCGGGTGGTCGCCGCGATGGCTGGTCCGGACGGCGATGACTGGTTCGGCCTGACCGCCCCGACGGCCGACCGGGCACGAACCCGGCGGATCGCGATCACCAGCGGTCGCGAGGTCGGCCCGGTGTCCGAGGAGTCGCTGGACGCCTTGGCGGCAGCGCGCGCGGCGGCGGTCGCCGCCGGCTACGAGGTGGTCGACGCCGAGGGCGTGCTGGCCGAGGCCACCGTCCTCTACAACACCCTGCGCGACGATCTCGATGTGCTCGATGACCTGCGGGCCCTGGTCGGCGACGACATCGACCAGGTCTGCCCAGGCACCCGAGGGGTGCTCGAGAGCCCGCCCGGTCGAGGGTGGGCCCACCCCGATGTCCGCGAAGCCTGGCGGCGATCGCGGGAGGTGGTCTCCCGAGTGACGAGGCTGCTGACCGAGGTGGACGCGCTGCTGGTTCCAGTGGCCGCGGTGTCGGCCGTTGCCCACGGTGAGGGCGTCGAGGTGGACGGTCACCTCGTGGGCGGACCGGCGCTGATGGCGCAGTGCCGGGCGATCTCCCTGACCGGGCTGCCGTCGCTGGCGGTCCCGGTGATGTCTACCGACGGGGGCCGCACCGTCAGCGTGCAGGTCGTCGGCGCGGCCGGAGATGACGCGCTCTGCTGCGAGATCGCTGCAGAGCTCGGTGCAGGGATCGCGGTGGGTGTCGCATGACCGACCGCACCCTGCTCGGCATCCTGACGCCGTCTTCCAACACCCGCCTCGAGCCGCTGACCGCTCGGATGCTCGAGGGTATCGACGGGGTGTCCGCGCACTTCTCCCGGTTCCGGGTGGTCGACGTCGGGCTAGCCGCGGCGAACCAGTTCGACCCGGAGCCGATCCTGGCCGCCGCCGACCTACTGGCCGATGCCCGGGTGGACGCGATCGCCTGGAGCGGTACGTCGGGCGGCTGGCGGGGCCTGGAGGATGACCGCGCGCTGTGCGCGGCGATCAGCGAGCGGACCGGGATCCCCAGCACGACGTCCACCCTCGCTCTGATCGAGGCGCTGGGCCTGCTCGGCGCGAGCTCGCTCGGCCTGGTGACGCCGTACCCCGTGGACATGCACGCGGCGGTCGTCTCGACCTTCGAGAGCGCAGGCCTGGACGTGATCGGTGCCAGCCACGCGGTCACCGCCTCGAACTGGGAGCTCAGCGAGATCCCGCCTGCGGTGATCGCCGGCCTGGTCGAGGCAACCGCGGCCGAGCACCCGGACGCCATCACCATCTTCTGCACCAACCTCGCCACGGCCGACCTGGTCGCGGATTGGGAGGACGGGTACGGCATCCCCGTGCTCGACTCGGTCACGCTTGCTGTCTGGCACGCGCTCGAGCTGTCCGGGTACGCCGGCCCGGTTCCACAGGGCTGGGGGCGGTTGTTCGACCTGGGTAGGTGACCGGCGGTGCCTGGTCTGTTGCTATCGCTGTCCCGCGGCTAGCCTGGAAATCGACCCTTTGGCAGCACCCGCCAACATCTCAGGAGTGGTCCAATGAAGATTCTGCGCGCTCTCATCCTGTCCCTCGCCGTGGTCGCGCCGGTGGCTCTCGGCACTGCCGCCTTCGCGGCCGGGACCCAGTCCCAGACGGTCACGATCACGTCCGCCGCGCCTACCGGCGATGACGCGATCTTCGATCGCGTCGACGGTCTGGGCAGCTATGTCCCCGAAGGCACGTCCACTTCCGGGCTGCCCGTGTACTTCTCCATCGACTCCCCGGACAACGCGTGCTTCGCGATCCCCGGTGCCCTCAGCCGCCCGGGCGACCCCGGCGCCATCACCATCTACTGGAACGCGCCGGGCACCTGCACTGTGCACGCCGACCAGCCGGGCGATGACACCTACGCAGCGGCCGACCAGGTCAGCCAGACGGTGACGGTGGGTAAGGAGCTGACGGCACTGACGGCGCCGAAGGTGGCCAAGGGCCTGCTCGGGCTCTCGGCCAGCACTTTCAGCACGACCCTGACCCACGACTTCGCCTTCGGGCCAGGCGTGGGCTCCGCCGGCTACGCCGGTCAGACCGTGACGTTCTCGGTCCTCGGCAAGCCGGTGTGCGCGGCGACGACGAACGACAAGGGCGTCGCCACCTGCCGGAAGGCGATCGGCGTGAAGGTCGCGACCAGCACCTCGACGTACTCGGTCGCCTACGCGGGCGACGGGTTCGACGACGCCGCGTCGAAGTCCGGCGCGCTGCGGTAGGCGATCGAACGGTCGTGTGCCCCAGACCGCGGGATAGCGCGCCCTGGGGCACACAACTCACGTCCGATGGGTGCCCCCGGCAGGAATCGAACCTGCGACACCTGGTACCGGAAACCAGTGCTCTATCCCCTGAGCTACGGAGGCATTCGCCCCTCGGCGTTCGCCGCGGCGCGAAGCAGAACACTACCGGCAGATACTCGTGGATAAGAAACCGGCGCCCGCCGATAGGCTTGGCGGGTGACTCCCGACCAGCTCTCCACCACCATCGTCTCCGCGCTGACCTCACTGGTCGACGCGGGGCGCCTGACCCTGTCCGAGGGGGTCCCGGCGAGCGTCGTGGTCGAGCGGCCGCGGAGCAAGGAGCACGGCGACTACGCGACCAACGTCGCTCTGAAGCTGTCCAAGCAGTCAGGGACCAACCCACGCGAGTTCGCGAGCCTGCTCGCCGAGGAGCTCGGCCGGGCCGAGGGCATCGCCGCGGTTGACGTCGCCGGGCCGGGCTTCCTCAACATCACCGTCGAGGCGGGAGCCCAAGGCGTCATCGCCGGCGAGATCGTTGCCGCAGGCCGGGCCTACGGCCACCTGACGACCAAGGCCGGCCAGAAGATCAACGTCGAGTTCATCTCCGCGAACCCGACCGGGCCGCTGCATCTCGGCCACACCCGGTGGGCGGTGCTCGGCGACGCCATCGGGCGGGTGCTCGCGGCCGCCGGCGCGGAAGTCACCCGCGAGTTCTACATCAACGACCGCGGCGTCCAGATGAACCACTT
>DATAZI010000023.1:0-15125 GCA_036272095.1 Marmoricola sp.
CGAGGACGACCGCGCCTACCAGCTCGTCTAGCCCGTCGGTTCGTCGAGCCTGTCGAGACGTCTCGACAGGCTCGACGAACCGACGGGCTAGACGAGCTGGTAGGCGCGGTCGTCCTCGACGACCCGCTCGCCGACCGGCCGCCCAGTACGCCGGCCCCACGCGCGGTCCCCGAGCAGGACCAGCGCCGACGGCAGCAGCACCAGCCGGATCAGGGTCGCGTCGATGGCGATCGAAACGGCGAGGCCGACTCCCATCGTCTTCATCTCCAGCATGCTCAACGTTGCGAAGATCGCGAATACCGAGACCATCACCGCTGCTGCGCTCGTGACCACCCCGGCGGTGTCCCGGACGCCGCGCTCGACGGCGAGCCGGGCCGGCAGACCTGAGCGGACGTGCTCCCGGATCCTGCTCAGCACGAACACCTGGTAGTCCATCGAGAGGCCGACCAGGACCACCAGGATGAACATCGGCAGCCAGTTGACCACGAAGCCGGGCGAGGTGAAGTGCAGTGCACCGGAGAACCAGCCGTGCTGGAAGACCAGGGTCAGCAGGCCGAAGGCGACCCCGACCGATGCGAGGTTCAGCACCGCGGACAAAGCCGCGATGGCGAGGCTGCGGAAGGCGAAGCCCATCATGATCATCGTCAGCAGCAGCACGAACCCGACCACGATCGGCAGGTACTCGCGCAGCCGGCTGGTGGAGTCCATGTCCTCGGCGTTGCTGCCCCCGACGTAGGAGACGGCGCCGGCCCGGTCGATGCCGCCCAGGCTGGCCGGCACCAGGCTGCTGCGCAGGTGCGTGACCGCGTGGTCGACCCTCGCGTCGCCTTCGTTGTACGCCGTGGTCAGGTGCAGCACCGAGACGGTACCGTCCGCGGAGCTCTGGACCGGGTCGGAGGTGTGGATGAAGTCGTGGCTCGCTACTGCCCGGCCGCGCAGCGCCGTCAGGGCCGCGATGACGTCGCCGTGCTGGGCGGCCGGGGCCTTGACGACCACGTCCGCCTCGGCGCCCTGGCTCGGGAACTCCTTGGTCACCTCCAGCATCGTCTGCACCTGCGGGATCCCGGCCGGCAGCGTGTTGAGGTCGCCCTCGTGCAGCTTCATGCCGAATCCGGGCACGGCCATCGCCACCACGGCGGCGCCTCCGACCACCAGGGCGATCACGGGGTGCTGGGTCACCGGGCCCAGGACGCGCTTGCTGATGCCGCCCTGGCCGATCCGGCGGTTCAGGCGCCACAGCAGCGGCACCCGCGGGCGGTCCACCCAGCGGCCCAGCTTGGCCAGCAGCGCGGGCAGCACCGTGATCGAGCCGAGCACGGCGATCGCGATCACCAGGATCGAGCCCGTGGCCAGAGAGTTGAAGGTGGCTCCCCCGACGACGTACAGGCCGGTCATCGCTGCGATCACAGCCAGGCCGGAGACCACGATGGAGTGGCCCGAGGTGCGTGCGGCGATGTCGACCGCATCGATCGTGCTGTGCCCCTTGGCCCGCTCCTCGCGCTCGCGCTTGAGGTAGAACAGCGAGTAGTCGACCCCGACGGCCATGCCGATCAGGACGATCATGCTGGACACGGTCGACTCGGCGTGCACGAGGTGCGAGACCGGCGCAGTGATGCCGATCGTGGCGGCGACGCTGCTGGCCGCGATCAGCACCGGGATGCCGGCGGCGATCAGGGCACCGAACGCGAGCAGCATCAGCAGCAGCGTCACCGGCAAGCTGATCCCCTCGGCCGAGGAGAGGTCGGAGCTCACCCGGTCGTTGACGCCGCCGTTGATGCTGATGTCGCCGGCCTCGCGGATCTGCAGGTCCGGATGCTCCGTCTGCGCCGCACGGGTGACCTTCTGCAACGCACCGACGTCGTCGACGCCGCGGTTCAGCGAGACGTCGAGGAGGACCGAGCGCCCCGAGGCGCTCCAGACCGGGTCGGCCACCGCGTGCACGCCTTTCGCGGACCGCATCGAGGCGGCGAGTGCGGAGGCCGCAGCCTGCCCGGTGGCATGGTCGAGCCGGCCGCCGCCGGCAGCCTGGATCAGCACCTCTTCTGAGTCGCGTGAGTCGAGACCGGCGTCGTGGGTGATCGCGGAGGCCTTGCCCGACTCACCGATGCGGTAGTCGGCGTCCGTGGTCGATTTCGTCGGGATGGCGACCGCCAGGCCGACGGCGACCAGGACGAAGGCGAGCCACGCCAGGATCGCCCGCCACGGATGGGTCGCGCTCCAACGGGCCGCCTTGAGCGGCAGCGCCGTCAAGACGTTGCTCGGGCTGTCAGTGGTCGGGGTCGGACTGCTGCTGGGGGGTTGGCTCTGGGACATCGGGAGGCTCCTTCTCTACGAGGCCCGTCTAGGTCTTCGCACCCGGGCCGAGGTTCGTGCTTCCAGCCTCGGCGCCGCGGGCCGAGTCGTCAGGGGCGCCATCACCACACCTGGGGTAGACCCAGCACCCCTGCCCTCACAGCACCTGTCGAGCAGAATGGGTCCATGACCGAGCAGACCCTGGTGCCCGAGCGCCTGAGCGGCCCGGGAGGCCGTGGGAGCCCTGGGGCCCCTGAAGGCCCTGACAGGCTCAAGCTGACCGGGTACGCCTTCCTGCAGGTGCTGCTGGCGGTGCCGACCCTGCTGTTCTTCCTGGTCAGCGTCATCGGCGGGGTGCTGGCGGTCGCCTGGGTCGGCCTCGCGATGCTCTTCGTCGCGATCCCTGCCAGCCGCTGGATCGCCAACCGGCACCGGGCGATCGCGTCGCGCATCCTAGGCACTCCGGTCCCCGCCGAGTACCGGCGTCCCGCCGAGGGCGCCCACCTCGTCGACCGCACCCTGACCTGGGCGCGGGACCCGATGACCTGGCGCGACCTGGCCTGGGCGCTGGTCTCGCTGACAGTCGGTTTCACCATCTCGCTGCTGACCGTGCTGCTGCTGGTGGTCGTGGTGACCGGGGCACTGTGGTGGTACGGCGTGGAGCCGATCATGCGATGCCGCGCCCGGATCGACCTGGCCCTGCTCAGCTACGGCCACGCCGAGCGCCTCGAGCAGCGGGTGCAGGTGCTGACCGAGACCCGGGCCTCGACCGTCGACCACTCCGCCGCCGAGCTGCGCCGGATCGAGCGCGACCTGCATGACGGCGCCCAGGCCCGGCTGGTCGCGGTCGGGATGAGCCTCGGGCTCGCCGAGACGCTCTTCGAATCCGACCCGGAGCAGGCGCGGGTGCTGATCGGCGACGCACGGGCCACTGCGAGCGCGGCGCTGAGGGAGCTGCGGTCCGTCGTCCGCGGGATCCATCCGCCGGTGCTCGCCGACCGGGGTGTCGGCGGGGCCGTCGAGGCGCTCGCCCTGGACCTCGCCCTCCCGGTCACCGTCACGCAGGAGCTTGCCGGGCGACCGCCCGCACCGGTTGAGTCCGCGGTCTACTTCGCGATCGCCGAGTGCCTGGCCAACGTCGGCAAGCACGCTGGGGCCGAGCACGCCTGGGTCGAGCTGCAGCATCACGACGGGAGGCTGGTCGCGGTGGTCGGCGACGACGGCCATGGCGGCGCCGACCCGAACGGCGGGACCGGGATGCGGGGGGTGATGAGGCGGCTGGCGGCGTTTGACGGCACGATGGCGGTGTCGAGCCCCGACCGGGGACCCACACTGATCACCTTGGAGGTCCCGTGCGCCTTGTCCTCGCCGAGGACCACGCCCTCCTGAGGGACGGGCTGATCAGGATCCTCCAGGCCGGCGGCTTCGAGATCATCGCCGCAGTCGACAACGCCCCCGAGCTCGACCAGGCGCTGGCCGATCCTGCGGCCGAGGCCGCCGTGCTCGACGTGCGGCTCTACCCGTCGTTCACCGACGAGGGACTGCGCGCCGCGGTGACGGCACGCGAGCGGCGCCCCGGCTTCCCGGTGATGGTGCTCTCGCAGTACGTCGAGCACCTCTACGCCCGCGAGCTCCTCGCCAGCGGCGACGGCGCCATCGGCTACCTGCTCAAGGACCGGGTCTCCGACGTGGCCGAGTTCGTCGACGGCGTACGCCGGGTCATCGCAGGCGGCACCGTGATCGACCCCGAGGTGATCGCCTCGATCATGGCCAAGCGGCCCGAGGAGCCGGTGGACCGGCTGACCGCCCGCGAGGCCGAGGTACTCGCGCTGATGGCCGAAGGCCGCTCGAACGCCGCGATCGCCGCGGCCCTGTTCGTCACCGAGAAGGCCGTCGCCAAGCACACCAACAGCATCTTCACCAAGCTCGACCTGCCCGTCGACATCGACGACAACCGCCGGGTCCGGGCAGTGCTGGCCTGGCTGCGGGTCTGACCCTGCCTGATTTCAGAGACTGGGATTCAGAGACTGGGGTTCAGAGACCGCGGACTCAGACGCCGAGAATCGCCCGGGTCGCGACCACGTCGCCCTTCATCGTCTCGATCAGGGCGTCGATGCCCTCGAAGGCGACCATGCCGCGGAGCCGGGCAACGAACGAGATCGCCACCCGGGCGCCGTACAGGTCCAGGTCGGTCCGATCCAGCACGTAGGCCTCGACACGGCGCTCGCGCTCGCCGTCGAAGGTCGGGTTGGTGCCGACCGAGATCGCGGCAGGCAGCGGCTCGGCGCCGAGTTGGTCGAGGCGCTGGAGCCAGCCCGCGTAGACGCCGTCCGCTGGCGCCGCGATGCCGTGGGTGGGCACGTTCGCTGTCGGGAACCCGAGCTCACGGCCTCGCTGGTCGCCCTTCACAACGACGCCGCTGACGGCGTACGGCCTGCCGAGGGCCTCGGCCGCCCCCTCGACGTCACCGGCGATCAGGCAGGTGCGCACGTACGTCGAGGACCAGACCTGCGGCCCGCCGTCCAGCGCGATCCCCTCGACGGTGAAGTCGGCACTGTCGCCGGCCTGGGCCAAGGTGCCGACGTCGCCGGCGGCACGGGCGCCGAACCGGAAGTTCGCGCCCACCACGACGGCACAGGCATGGAGCCCGTCGACGAGCACCCGGCTGATGAACTCCAGCGGCGTCCACTCCGCGATCTCGCGGGTGAACGGGATCACCAGCACGTCATCGGCGCCGGCGTCGCCGAGCAGCTCGCAGCGGGTCTGCACATCGGTCAGGGTCAGCGGCGCGTGGTCCGGCCGGAGCACCGCCATCGGGTGCGGGTCGAAGGTGACCGCCACCAGCGGCACCGCAGCCGCATCGGCGACCTCGCGGGCGCGGGCGACCACGTGCTGGTGCCCGAGGTGGACGCCGTCGAAGTTGCCGATGACCACCACGGTGCGGCCAAGATCGGCCGGCACCTGGTCGAAGGAACGCCACACTCGCACGAAGGTGAGACTACTGGTCGTGGGTCGCTACGACGGCGTCGAGGTTCAACGGGCCGTAGATATGCGGGAAGGTGTCGCCGGCCTCGGGGACCTCCTCGATCCGCAGCTCGGCGATCAGCCGGGCGGGGTCGATCTCGAGCAGCACCAGGTCCTCGGGCACCTCAGCGTAGAACCGCCTCCGGACCTCGCGCCACTGGTCTTCGCGGGAGGCGTGGATGAACCCCACCTGCTCCAGGGTCAGTCCCAGGGTCGAGATCCGGTAGTCGCCGCTCTCCTGGGCCGCAGCCCAGTCGACGACCAGCGCGAGGTGGTAGATCCGGTCGGGGGTCATCCGAAGACCGCGATCGGCCGGGCAAGGTCTCCGCCGCGCTCGTAGAGCGCCAGGAACTCGCCGTCCGGCGCGAACACGGCCACCGGCCCCTCGGCGGGCAGGTCGATCGGGAGCTTCTTGCCGACCCGCACCATCGCCGCCTGCGCGTCGTCGAGCTGGTACGCCGGGAAGCTGGTCCGCGCCGCGTCGGAGATGTCGAGGATCGTGAAGTCGTCCGCGAGCTCGTCGAGGGTGTGGGCCGCGCCGATGCCGAACGGGCCGACCGCGGTCCGCCGCAGCGCGGTCAGGTGGCCGCCCACGCCCAAGCCGGCCCCGAGGTCGCGGGCGATCGCCCGGATGTAGGTACCGCTGGAGCAGCGGACGGTGACGTCGAGGTCGACGAAGCCGTCCACGGGCTCGATGCGGGTGAGGTCGATCGAGGAGATGCGGACCCTGCGCGCCGCGATCTGCACGTCTTCACCAGCGCGGACGCGCTCATATGCCCTCTTTCCGTCGATCTTGATCGCGGAGACAGCGGACGGGACCTGGTCGATCTCCCCGGTCATCGCCGCCAGGCCCGCGCGCAGCGCATCTTCGGGCAACGAGTCGATGACGACGGTCTGCAGCACCTCGCCTTCGGCGTCGTCGGTGGTCGTCGTGGCCCCGAGCCGGATCGTCGCGTCGTACGCCTTGTCGGTGAGCAGCAGATGGCCCAACAGACGGGTAGCCCGGTTGATGCCGACGACCAGGACCCCGGTCGCCATCGGGTCCAGGGTGCCCGCGTGGCCGACCTTGCGGGTGCCCGCGAGCCGGCGTACCCGGGCGACCACGTCGTGGGAGGTGATGCCTGCGGGCTTGTCGACGACGACGAGGCCGTTCACGCGTCCTCGTCGTCCTCTTCGTCGTCTTCTGGGTCGCCGTCTGGGTCGCCGCCTGGGTCGCCGTCTGGGTCGCCGTCGGACTCGACACGCGGCTTCTTGTACGGGTCCGCCTCACCGGCGTACGTCGCGCCAGTGCGGACCGCTGCGACGGCCTGGTCGGCCGCACGGGCGCGGTCCAGGACGTCGTCGATCGCTCGCGCCGCCTCGGGCAGCGCATCGTGGAAGAACTCGATGCTCGGCGCGTGTCGCATGCCGAGCTGCTTGGCGACCTCGGAGCGGATCAGGCCCTTGGCCGACTCCAGGGCCGCGGCGGTGCCGGCGAGGTCCTCGGCGCTCTGTGCCTCGCCGATCGCGAGAACCGTGTAGAAGACCGAGGCCTGCTGGGTGTCACCCGAGACGCGTACGTCGGTGACGGTCACGAATCCCAGTCGCGGGTCCTTGATCCGTCGCTCGAGCATCTCGGCGACGATGACCTTGATCCGGTCGGCGACCTTGCGTACGCGTGGGCTTGCCATTGTCTCTTGCCCTTCTTGTCTGAACCACTCGATCACCGACGTGAGTGCCGCGAGCCCGAGCTCGCGAACTCAACGTCAGGCCCGAGGAATCTCGCGCATCTCGTAGGCCTCGATGACGTCGCCTTCCTTGACGTCGTTGAAGCCCTTGACGACGAGACCGCACTCGAAGCCCTCGCGGACCTCGGAGGCGTCGTCCTTCTCACGCTTGAGCGAGCCCAGGTCGGCGGTCTCGACGATGACAGCACCGTCGCGGATCACCCGCACCTTGGCGTTGCGTCGGATCAGGCCGCCGGTGACCATGCAACCGGCGATGTTGCCGATCTTGGACGAGCGGAAGATCGCACGGATCTCCGCCTGACCGAGAACGACCTCTTCGTACTCCGGCTTGAGCATGCCCTTGAGAGCAGCCTCGATCTCCTCGATGGCCTGGTAGATCACCGAGTAGTACCGGATCTCCACGCCTTCCTTGTCGGCCATCTGGCTCGCCTTGCCCTGGGGCCGGACGTTGAAGCCGATGATGATCGCGTCGGAGGCGGCAGCGAGGTCGACGTTGGTCTCGGTAATCGCACCGACGCCTCGGTCGATGACCCGCAGGCTCACCTCTTCGCCGACGTCGATCGCTGCAAGAGCGTCCTCGAGGGCCTCGACGGAACCGGACACATCACCCTTGAGGATGAGGTTGAGCTCCTGGCTCTCGCCCTTCTCCATCGACGCCATGAAGTCTTCCAGGCTGCGACGCACGCGACGCTTGGCCTGCATGGCGGCACGCTCGCGCGCCTCCCGCTTCTCGGCGATCTGGCGTGCCATCCGGTCGTCCTCGACCACGATGAAGTTCTGACCTGCTCCGGGGACCCCGGAGAGACCCAGCACCATCGCGGGCCGCGACGGGTCGGCGAACTCGATGTTGTCGCCTTGCTCGTCGAGCATCGCCCGGACCCGGCCGAACGCCGGACCGGCCACGATCGAGTCGCCGACGCGGAGGGTTCCGCGCTGGACCAGGACGGTGGCAACCGGACCGCGACCGCGGTCGAGGTGGGCTTCGACGACCAGGCCCTGCGCGTCCTGGTTCGGGTTGGCCCGCAGGTCCAGGGACGCGTCAGCGGTGACCACGACTGCCTCGAGCAGCTTGTCCAGGTTGAGCCTGGACTTGGCCGAGACGTCGACGAAGATCGCGTCGCCGCCGTACTCCTCGGGCACCAGGCCGTACTCGGTGAGCTGTCCGCGCACCTTCGTCGGGTCGGCGTCCTCCTTGTCGATCTTGTTCACCGCCACCACGATCGGCACGCCGGCGGCCTTGGCGTGGTTGAGCGCCTCGACCGTCTGCGGCATCACGCCGTCGTCGGCTGCGACCACCAGGATGACGATGTCGGTCGCCTGCGCACCACGGGCGCGCATCGCGGTGAAGGCCTCGTGACCCGGGGTGTCGATGAAGGTGATCCGACGCTCGTTGCCCTCGACCTCGGTGTGCACCTGGTAGGCACCGATGTGCTGGGTGATGCCACCGGCTTCCTTGTCGACCACATTCGCGTCGCGCAGGGCGTCGAGGAGCTTGGTCTTACCGTGGTCGACGTGACCCATCACAGTCACGACCGGCGCCCGGATGACCAGGTCGTCCTCGTCGCCCTCGTCGGCGCCGAACTCCAGGTCGAAGGACTCGAGCAGCTCGCGGTCCTCGTCCTCCGGAGAGACGATCTCGACGACGTAGTTGAGCTCCTCGGCGAGCAGCTCCAGCGTCTCGTCGTTGACCGACTCGGTCGCAGTGACCATCTCGCCGAGCGAGAACAGCATCTGCACCAACGAGGCGGCGTCGACGCCGACCTTCTCGGCGAAGTCGGTCAGCGAGGACCCGCGGGCAAGACGCACGGTCTCGCCGCTGCCCTTGCGGACGCGGATGCCGCCAATGGTCGGCGCTTCCATCTGCTCGAACTCTTGACGACGTGCGCGCTTCGACTTGCGACCACGACGCGACGGGCCACCGGGGCGCCCGAAGGCACCCTGGGTGCTGCCGCGCTGGCCCGGACGACCACCGCCGCCGGGACGACCGCCACCGGGGCCACCGCCACCGGGAGCACCACCCGGTCCGCCGCCGAAGCCACCGCGACCGGGAGCGCCGGCACCGGCACCTGCGCCGGGGCGAGCACCCGGGCCGCCGCGACCCGGCGCACCAGCACCGGGGCCACCACGGCCGGGTCCACCGGCGCCAGGACCGCCAGGACGTGGACGAGCCCCACCGGGGCCACCGCCGAAGGCAGCAGGCGACTTCGGCATCATCGCCGGGTTCGGGCGAGGCATACCGGGACGACCCACGGGGGCGCCCGGAGCACCCGGCGCAGCACCGGGACCGGCGCCAGCCGGCGGCGCAGCGGGACGGCGTCCCATCCCCTGGGTGGAGGAGAACGGGTTGTTGCCCGGGCGCGGAGCGCCCGGAGCCGGCTTCGGCGCTGCGGGCGCCTCGGCGGCAGGCGGCTCCTCGGCCGACGGCTCGACGACAGGTGCCTCAGGAGCAGCAGCAGCCGGGGCCTCGACGACAGGCTCTTCGACGACCTCGACCTTGGCAGCGCGCGGACCGGGGCGCGGCGCCGCGGTCTTGGCTGCAGCGGCCGGGGCCTCGACTGCGGCCTCCTCGACCACTGCAGCGGCCTCGGCCGGTGCCTCGACCGGCTCGGCAGCAGCGGCAGCCTTCTTGGCCGGCGCCTTCTTGGCAGCCTTCTTCGCCGCCGCGGCTTCCGCCTTGGCGGTCAGCTCGGCGCCGTACTTGTCCTGGAAGCGCTTGACGACGGGGGGCTCCACCGTCGACGACGCTGCTTTGACGAACTCTCCGAGCTCGCCGAGCATCCCCAGCACATCCTTGCTGGTGACGCCGTATTCCTTTGCGAGCTCATGGACTCGGACCTTGGACACTCTTGTTCCTCCTGGTCCGAGCCCGGGATGAAACCGGGGTCTGCGGACCGCTAGTTGATGTGCACGCTCATCGCGAAGTTCTCATCGCAGGCTCATGAGCTGATGCTCCAGTTTCATCTCGATACGGATCGGACAGTTTCTCTACGCAGGCACAGCTTCTCTAAACAGACATTGTGGCGAGGTACTCCTCCACGCCCGCCAGGTCCAGCACCCCTCCCGCACCTGCGTCATACCGCAGGGCCCGGGCGAAGGCTCGCTTTCTCTGGGCGAGCTCGAAGCAGCCGACGGTCGGATGCAGGTGCGCACCGCGTCCCGGCGCCGAGCCGTCCGGATCAGGGACCACGGCCCCTTGGCCTACTACGACTCGAAGCAACTCACTCTTGGCGGCTCGCTCACGACATCCGATGCAGGTGCGGACAGGGCCCGCGGCCTGGATTTCGTCATGGAGAGTCACCAGCAGGTGAGTCTAGCCTCTCGGCCTGCGAAGTCCGAACTCGGTTACTGCTCGCGCGCGCCGCCCTCGACCGCGACGCCGTCAGGAGCCTCATCGCTGCGGATGTCGATCCGCCACCCCGTCAGGCGCGCTGCGAGCCGCGCGTTCTGCCCCTCCTTGCCGATCGCGAGGGAGAGCTGGAAGTCAGGGACGACGACGCGTGCCGACCGGGCGTCGGCGTCGACCACCGTCACGCTGCTGACCCGGGCAGGGCTCAGCGCGTTGCCGACCATCTCGCCCGGGTCGTCGGACCAGTCGATGATGTCGATCTTCTCGCCGTGCAGCTCGGCCATCACGCTGCGGACCCGCTGCCCCATCGGGCCGATGCAGGAACCCTTCGCGTTGACGCCGGCGACGTCGGTCTTCACCGCGATCTTGGTGCGGTGCCCCGCCTCCCGGGCGATCGCGACGATCTCGACGGTGCCGTCCGCGATCTCCGGGACCTCCAGGGCGAACAGCTTCCTGACCAGGTTCGGGTGGCTGCGCGAGAGCATCACCTGGGGACCGCGCATGCCCTTGCGGACGCTGATCACGAGCGCCTTGAGGCGGGTACCGTGGGAGTAGTTCTCGCCGGGGACCTGCTCGCCCGAGGGCAGCAGCGCCTCGAGCTTGCCGAGGTCGACCATCACGTCGTTGGGGTCGCGGCCCTGCTGGATCAGCCCCGAGACGATGTCGCCCTCCTTGCCGGAGAACTCCCCGAACCGGATCTCGTCCTCGGCGTCGCGCAGCCGCTGGAGCATGATCTGCTTCGCCGTGGTCGCCGCGATCCGCCCGAAATCCACGGGCGTGTCGTCGAACTCCTCGCCCTGTCCACCACCGTCCTCGGCAGCCTCACGGGCCAAGACGACCACGTGCCCAGACTTGCGGTCCAGCTGCACGCGGGCGTTCTCCAGCGCCCCCGGCGACTTGTGGTACGCCGTCAGCAGAGCCTGCTCGATCGCCTCCACCAGCACCTCGAAGGAGATCTCCTTCTCGCGCTCGAGCATGCGCAGGATGCTCATATCGATGTCCATCTACTGCTCCTGCTCGTCGTGCGCCCCGGTGTAGGGCTTGAACTCGATCTGGATCCGGGCCTTGCTGAGGGTCTGGTACTCGATGCGCACCTCGTCGCCGCCGACGTTCAGGGTCGCGCCGTCCTCGTCGCTTCCGGCGATCCTGCCTTCGATCGGCTCCCCGTCGACCAGGTCGACCTTGACCAGCCGGTTCACGTTGCGGCGCCAGTGCCGTGGCAGCGTCAGCGGCCGGTCGACGCCGGGCGAGGTCACCTCGAGCGTGAACGGGCTGCTGCCGAGCAGCGGCGACTCGTCCAGAACGTCGGAGACTGCCCGGGTGGCCGCAGCGATGTCATCCATGTCGACCCCGCCGTCCTTGTCGACGGCGATACGCAGCACCGACCGCTTGCCGGCCTTGGAGAGGTCCACAGCCTCGAGGTCCAGGCCGAGGTCCCCGACCGGTGCGCTCAGCACAGCTGCGAGGCGGTCGGTGATGTCCGGCGTGCTCGGGGCACTCATGGGCGACCTCCTGCTGTGTTGTTGTGGTGGACCAACCTTAGTGCAACCGGCCAATCCCCCCAGCCGCGACGCGGCGTCTCCTGGCGAGGTGGCTACGATGCGCCGTGATGAGGCCGACACGACCCGCGGAGACCGCGGAGCAGCGCGCACTCGGACGCCGAGGGTTCCTGGCCGTGGGCACCGGGGCGGCTGCTGCCCTGCTGACCGGCTGCTCGCTGAACAACCCGTTCCGAGCGGCTTCCTCGGAGCCGACCGGGCAGGGCGCCGTCTCGGGGACCGACCCGGACGTGGCACTGGCGGTCCAGGCGATCGGACTGATCCGGGCTACCAGCGCGGCCGCCGCTGCGAGGATCTCGGCGTTCCCCGCGCTGTCCTCCCGGCTAGGCGACCTCGTCGCGCTGCACCAGGCTCACGCCGCGGCGCTGAGCCGCGCGGTGCCGCACGGGTCGAGCACCACCACGAAGACTCCCCCGCCAGCGCCTGCCGGCTCCAGGCACGCCGCACTGGTCGCCCAGGCGAGCGCCGAGGCCGCACTGCGCGATGAGCTGGTCGCGCTCGCGGTCCGTGCCGAGAGCGGGCCGTTCGCCCGTCTGCTCGGCACCATGGCAGCCGGCATCTCCCAACGGCTTCCCGGGCTGGCGGCATGACGCCCGTCGAGGCGCTCCAGGACGCGCTCGCCGGCGAGCACGCTGCGGTCTACCTCACCGGGGCCCTCGGAGCCCAGGCCTCGAAGTCGCGCCAGCCTGCCCTGTACGACGCCCTGCTCTCGGCGTACCGGGCGCACCGTCGCTGCCGCGACCAGCTCACGGTGCTGATCAGCGCGCACGGGGCGGACCCGGTCGCGGCTGAGCCGGCCTACGACATCCCTGAGCCGCTGGACACCCCGTCGGAATTGAACGATGCGGCACTCCAACTGGAGCACCGCATCGCCAAGACCTACGGTCAGCTCATCGAGAACACCGCCGGCGGAGACCGCCGATGGGCCCTTGTCGCTCTCGATGACGGAGCCGTTCGTCAGTTGGAGTTCCGAGGAACCCCCGAGATGTTCCCCGGCTCCGCAGCCTGATCCTCTCGAAGCCAGGCCCGGGTTCCAACAACCGGGCCGCTTCCGATTCGTGCACTGCACAACCCGGCAACTTCTCGAGCTGACCGCGAAGGCGCCTGATCAGCTGTTCTCGAGCGTGACCCGGGTGCCGGCGGCCGCGTGATCCTCGGTGGCCCCGACCCTGACCAGCACTGAGGTCCGGCGCCTCGGGGTCGGCGTGGTGATGACCGTCGTACCGTCCGGGCCCAGGGTGCCGGTCGCCAGCAGCACCGTCTTGCCCGATCGCCGGACGGAGACCTTCACCTTGTCGCCCGGCTGGCCCCCGAGCACCGTGACTGCCAGCGACGAGGTCCCGCCGTTCTCCGTGACGCTCGCCGAGACCGCCGGTTTCTCAACAACGCGCGCGACGGCGCTGCGTACTCCGTGAGCGGTCCGCAGCCGGAAGTAGGTCGTCCGGTCCAGCTCCGGGCTGGCCAGCGACACCGAGCCGTCGTGGGCGGTGCTGCCCCTGGCCACCGTCGTCCAGGGCTCACCGCGGGTGCGTTCCTGCAGCCTGACCGCCCGGTGGCCCAAGACGTGCCCGTCCGCCGCGCTGACCACGCCCGAGACCGTGACCGTGCCCCCGAAGACGGCCTCGCCGCTCGAGGCGACGATGGTCTGCGCCGCGGGAACGCGCGGGACGTGCGTCCCGGTCTGCGTGGGGGTGCTGGTGGGCGAGCCAGTGCCGGCCGCCGGCGTACCCGGCAGGCCCACAGGAGCGTTGCTCGGCGACGGGGTCGTCGTCGCCCCGGGTGCCTGGGATGCAGTCGCCTGGCCAGGCCCGTCCGTCGGCTTGCTCCCTGGCTGGGAGGCATCCGGGGAGGCATCCTGGGTCGCTTGCTTGGTTGGAGGCGTGACCGGAGGCGCGGGAGGGGTGGCTGTCGTCCGATGACGCGTATGCGGGGCCGGTACGCCGACGGGACCCAGCACGCTGTGGGCGAGGCGCTGCACGGGCTGCGGGAGCACCCGTCCGTACGCCGCGGCGACACCCGCGGTGAGCACCACGGTGGTGACCGTCGCGGTCGCGGCGATACCGACGCGGCCGGCCAGCCGTCGTACAGAGCCCTGCGGCTGCTGGGCGGCGCGGAACGCGGCCACGAACTCGGCCTCGCGGGCGAGCTCGGCCGGGCTTCCGGGTGCGCGAAGTGCCCGCACGAGCGGGTTGGCGGGCAGGTGCTCCTCGTCGTCTCGGCTCTCCACCTACACCACCTCCTCCTGTTGCACTTGCTGCTGTTGCTGGGAGCTCGAGCGCATCCGCGGGTCCCGCCCGAGCGCCCGCAGCGCCCGGTGCACCGAGACCCGGACCGTGCCGGGCTGCTTGCCGACCATGGCGGCCACCACCGCGACATCCAGCCCGGCCACTACCCGCAGCAGCACCATCTCCGCTTGCGCGGGCGGCAGCGACGCGACCAGCTCGAGCGCCGCCTGCGTCGAGGCCCGCTCCACCGCGATCTCCTCGGCGCTCGGCGCCATGGACTCCTCGACCGGCTCTGCCACCAGCACCACCGGGCGGGCCGACCGCGCGCGACCGTGGTCGATCGCCCGGTTGCGCGCGACGGTGAACAGGAACGCGCGGAAAGCCTTGCCGTCGCCCTCGAACCTGGGCAGGTCCCGGATCGCCTGCAGCCAGGTCTCCGCGGCGATGTCCTCGGGCGAGTCATTGCGGGCAACCGTCAGGTAACGCAGCAACGGCGGGTGCAGCGTGCGCCAGAGCTCCACGAAACCCGCCTCCTCGCCCTGCCGGGCCTGCTCAAGAGCGTTGTCGAGCGACTCGTCGGCCTGACCAGTGCGGTAGTCAGGCCGACGAGACGTATCTGGGCGCTCGGATCCGGCCAGCCCGGCATCCTTTCGCTCGGCCGAGAGGTTCCTCGGCTCTGTTCGGCTACCTCGTCAGGACACGGCAATCGTACGAGCCGCGCTGCGGGTCGCCGGAGCGCCCGTGGTGCGCGGGAAGTACAGGTAGTACCGCATCGCCCGAGTGGGCGTCACCGTGAAGCTGACGCTGCCGTCGACCCCCGAGGTCGTCGACGCCAGCGCCGCGAACGTGTGCCTGCCACCGACCGGCTTGCCCCAGAGCTGCACGCTCTGGCCGGCGTACGCCGTGCCGTGGTCGGTCAGCAGGCCGCTGACCGTCGCGGTGGTGCCGGAGG
>DATAZI010000024.1:0-13967 GCA_036272095.1 Marmoricola sp.
AGTCGGGCCTGCACCTGGTCAGGCTGGGTCGGGCCGAGGTCAGGCTCGTCTCGCCGCCGGGTCTGGATCTCCCGGACCCGATCACAGTCGCGGCCCTCGACCGGGTTCCGCTCGTTCTGCCCACCAGCGGCACCGACCGGCGGGTGGCTCTGGACCGGTTCTTCTCCTCGCGCGGAATCGTGCCGCGCGTTGCCATCGAGAGCGATGAGCGCAGCGTCTGGCTCGAGGCGGTTCTTGCCGGTCTGGCGTCGTGCGTGTGGCACAGCGTCGAGTCGCTGCGGGTGCCCGCCGGCCGGATCGAGGTGCGCAGCTTCGAGCCGGCGATGTTCCAAGAGCTCTCAGCTGTGCACCGCGACGACACGACGGCCGCGACCGGGCTGCTGCTCGAGGTGCTGCGCCAGCTCGCCGAGCTGGGTGGGCCTTGAACCTGTCCGGGCAGGTTCGGTAACTCGGTGGGCCCCGTCACCGGTCCTGGTGTCGAATGGTGGGGTGGCCACCGATCCGAACCCTGCCGTTGAACCGCTCCGACGCGGAGCCGGCGTCGACTGGGTGCCGCTGTACCTGATCACCTTGATGCTGGCGATGTTCCTGCTGGTGATTGCGGCAGTCGGTCAGCAGGGCACGGATCGGGTGCGGCCGCAGAACCCGTGCCTGCACCGCGTGCGGTGCGGCTGGTACGCCTACCCGCCCGGAGCGCCAAGCGCACCGCGGCGACGTGCCCCGGCCGGCCCGGTGGTCCCGGGCGCACCGGGCGCACCTTCCCATGATCCTCAGTCCGACACCCTGCCGCACTACCCGGCGATCCTGCCGGGAGGACGTACGACGATCTTCGGGCCCGGGCGGACGCTGGTGGCCTACTACGGCACCGCCGGCACCGGCTCGCTCGGCGTGCTCGGCGAGGCGTCACCGGACCGGATCATGCCGAGGCTGCTGAAGGCGGCGGCCCCCTTCGCCCGAGGCGGCCGGACAGTCCAACCAGTCTTCGAGCTGATTGCGACCGTCGTGCACGCCCACCCTGGGCCGCACGGCACGTACAGCTCCGACATCCCGCGCGCCGAGGTCACCGCCTACATCGAGGCCGCGCACCGGCACGGGGCCCTGGTCGTCCTGGACCTGCAGACCGGACGCGCCGACTTCCTCAGCGTGGCCAAGCGCTGGGCGTGGGCGCTGAAGGACCCCTGGGTGGGCCTGGCCCTGGACCCGGAGTGGCGGATGGGGCCGCATCAGGTGCCGGCGCACGTGATCGGCTCCGTCTCCGCGGCCGAGGTGAACCGGACCTCGCTGTGGCTCGACCAGCTGACCGCCGCCGACGGGCTTCCCCAGAAGGTCTTCATGCTGCACGAGTTCCGGACCTCGATGATCCGCAACATCACCAGGATCCGGCCCCGCGCGCACCTGGCGATGGTCCAGCACGTCGACGGCTTCGGTCCGCCGGGGGAGAAGCTCTCGACGTTCCACGCAGTCGCCGACCCAGCCCAGTTCGTGCTCGGGTTCAAGCTCTTCTACCACCAGGACGTGCCGCGGATGACCCCGGAGCGGGTCCTGGCGATCAGGCCGAAGGTCTCCTTCGTGAGCTTCCAGTGAGCCGCACCAACGAGTTCGGCCAGGCGATCGGCGACCCGGTCGACTGGTCGCCGCGGCCGCGCGTCGAGCCGGTCATGCTGGTCGGCCGCACGGTCCGGCTCGAGCCCTGGTCGCACCAGCACCTCGACGCCCTGTACGACGCCGCAGTGGCCCGGTCGCCGGAGAGCCTGTGGACCTACCTGGCCACCCCTCCGCTCGGCGAGCCCGCCGGCCTGGCAGCCTGGCTCGACGGGCTGGAGGCCGACCCCGGGTCGGTGCCGCTGGTGATCTGCCGGCCAGACGGTCGGGCGGTCGGCACCGCGTCGTACCTGCGCCTGGACCAGGCCAACGGCTCGGTCGAGGTCGGCGCGATCGCGCTCGCTGCAGAGCTGCAGCGGACCACGGCGGCCACCGAGGCGATGTTCGCGATGATGAAGCACGCCTTCGACGGCCTCGGCTACCGGCGCTATGAATGGAAGTGCGACTCGTTGAACGCGCCGTCGCGCAACGCTGCCGAGCGGTTCGGCTTCCGCTACGAGGGCACCTTCCGCAACGCAGTGGTCTACAAGGGCCGCAACCGGGACACCGACTGGTTCTCGATCACCGATGCCGAGTGGCCGGGGATCCGCGACGCCTTCGAGGCCTGGCTGGACCCGTCCAACTTCGATGCCGAGGGCAACCAGCGGTCCGCGTTGCGGGACGCTCGTCCCAGATGATGGGACAGCGGGCTCATTTGTTGAGCGTGCCGCGCTCGGCGGGGCAGTATGTAGCCATGCGTTTTGATCTTCTTGTACGCACGCGACGCGTGAGCTGAGGCTTCGGCCTTTCCGCACACGCGTCCGCCCCTCGTTGCCATGATGGCCGAGGGGTTTTTTGTTGGGCACAGCTACCAGACACGAAGGCTAGATATGAGTGAGCAGGGCGGCACCGGGACTCAGGTCACCGGCGCACAGAGCCTGATCAAGTCGCTGGAGAGCGCAGGCGTCGAGAACATCTTCGGCATCCCGGGCGGTGCCATCCTCCCGGCGTACGACCCGCTCTACGACTCCTCGATCCGGCACATCCTGGTACGCCACGAGCAGGGCGCCGGCCACGCCGCGCAGGGGTACGCCGCTGCCACAGGCCGGGTGGGGGTCTGCATGGCCACCAGCGGCCCGGGCGCGACCAACCTGGTCACGCCGATCGCTGATGCCTACATGGACTCGGTGCCGATGGTGGCCGTGACCGGGCAGGTCAACGCCGACGCGATCGGCAGCGACGCCTTCCAGGAGGCGGACATCCGCGGCATCACGATGCCGATCACCAAGCACAGCTTCCTGGTCACCGACCCGGCCGACATCCCGCGCACTGTCGCGGAGGCGTTCTACCTGGCCTCGACCGGCCGACCCGGCCCCGTGCTGGTCGACGTCGCGAAGTCGGCGTTGACGGCGATGACGACCTTCGACTGGCCGACCGAGCTCAACCTGCCTGGCTACCGTCCGGTCGCACGGCCGCACGCCAAGCAGATCCGGGAGGCCACCAAGCTGATCCTCGAGTCGCGCCGTCCGGTGCTCTACGTCGGCGGTGGCGTGATCCGGGCACGTGCCTCCCAGGAGCTGCGCAAGCTCGCCGAGATGACCGGGATGCCGGTCGTGACGACGCTGATGGCGCGCGGCGCCTTCCCCGACAGCCACGCCCAGCACCTCGGGATGCCGGGCATGCACGGCACCGTGGCGGCTGTGGCCGGTCTGCAGAAGAGCGATCTGATCATCAGCCTGGGAGCCCGCTTCGACGACCGGGTCACCGGCAACCTGGACTCCTTCGCGCCCGGCGCGAAGATCATCCACGCCGACATCGACCCTGCCGAGATCGGCAAGAACCGGGCAGTCGACGTCCCGATCGTGGGCGACTGCCGCGAGGTGATCGCCGACCTGATCGTGGCGCTGACCGGCGAGCAGGAGCAGGGCAGCACCGGCGACTTCGAGGCCTGGGTGAAGTTCCTGGCCGGGGTCAAGGAGCAGTACCCGCTCGGCTACGACACGCCCGCCGAGGGCCTCGCTCCGCAGTACGTCCTGGAGCGCCTCGGCCAGATCAGCGGCCCGGACACGATCTACTGCGCCGGCGTCGGGCAGCACCAGATGTGGGCCACCCACTACGTGGGGTTCGAGAAGCCCAACACCTGGATCAACTCCGGCGGCCTGGGCACGATGGGCTTCGCGGTCCCGGCCGCGATGGGCGCCAAAGTCGGTGCCCCGGACACCACCGTGTGGGCGATCGACGGTGATGGCTGCTTCCAGATGACCAACCAGGAGCTCGCCACCTGCACGCTGGAGAGCATCCCGATCAAGGTCGCGATCATCAACAACGAGTCGCTCGGCATGGTCCGCCAGTGGCAGACCTTGTTCTACGACGGTCGCTACTCCAACACCGACCTGCACACCGGCCCGGCCCGCCGGGTGCCCGACTTCGTCAAGCTCGCCGACGCCTACGGTGCGGTCGGCCTGTCCTGCGACAACGCATCCGATGTGGACGCGACGATCAAGAAGGCGATGGAGATCGACGACGTGCCGGTGGTCGTGGACTTCCGCGTCAACCGCGACGCGATGGTCTGGCCGATGGTCGCCGCCGGGACCTCCAACGACAACATCAAGTACGCCCGCGATCTCGCGCCGCAGTTCGAGGAGGATGACCTCTGATGAGCGAGCGCAGCGAGCTCTTCCACCAACACAGCGTCGCCGGACGGTCTTCGGCGGCCGATGCGAAGCGAGGCCTCCGATGACCGTTCACACTCTGTCGGTTCTTGTGGAGAACAAGCCGGGCGTCCTGGCCCGCGTCTCCAGCCTGTTCTCGCGCCGTGGCTTCAACATCGACTCACTCGCCGTCGGCCCGACCGAGCACGCGGAGATCTCGCGGATGACGATCGTGGTCAACGTCGACGAGTCCCCGCTGGAGCAGGTGACCAAGCAGCTGAACAAGCTGATCGAGGTCATCAAGATCGTCGAGCTCGACGACCGCGAGGCCATCGAGCGCGAGCTGCTGCTGGTGAAGGTGAAGGCCGACGTCGAGACGCGCTCCCAGGTGCTCGACGTGGTCCAGCTCTTCAAGGCGCGGGTCGTCGACGTGGCCACCGACGCGATCACCCTCGAGGTGACCGGCAACTCCGCGAAGCTGGCCGACTTCCTGCGGGTCCTCGAGCCGTTCGGGATCCGCGAGCTCGTCCAGTCCGGCCTGGTCGCCATCGGCCGCGGCGGCCGCTCGATCAGCGAGCGCACCCTGCGACCGGTCCCGGTACCGGTCTCGCAGGTCCTGGGCTGAGTACCGGCCCGGCACGACGTACAAGTAACCTCAAACGCGCTCGAACCAGCGAGCGGAACCAGAAGGAGAGCCCCGGTGGCTGCAGAAATTTTCTATGACGACGACGCCGACCTGACCCTGATCCAGGGCAAGCAGGTCGCAGTGATCGGTTACGGCAGCCAGGGCCATGCCCACGCGCTCAACCTCCGTGACTCCGGCGTCGACGTCCGGGTCGGCCTCAAGGAAGGCTCCAAGAGCCGCCCGAAGGCCGAGGAGGAGGGCCTGCGGGTGCTCACGCCGCGCGAGGCCGCCGAGGAAGCCGACGTCATCGTCATCCTGGCGCCCGACCAGCACCAGCGGAAGCTGTACGCCGACGACATCGCGCCGGCGCTGACCGCGGGCGATACCCTGGTCTTCGGCCACGGCTTCAACATCCGGTTCGGCTACATCAAGGCCCCCGAGGGTGTCGACGTGATCATGGTCGCGCCGAAGGCTCCAGGCCACACCGTGCGCCGCGAGTACGTCGCGGGCCGAGGCATCCCGGACATCATCGCCGTCGAGCAGGACGCCTCCGGGCAGGCCTGGGACCTGGCGAAGTCGTACGCGAAGGCGATCGGCGGCACCCGCGCCGGGGTCATCAAGACGACCTTCACCGAGGAGACCGAGACTGACCTCTTCGGCGAGCAGGCCGTCCTCTGCGGCGGTGTCTCGCACCTGGTGCAGGCCGGCTTCGAGACCCTGACCGAGGCGGGGTACCAGCCGGAGATCGCGTACTTCGAGGTCCTGCACGAGCTCAAGCTGATCGTCGACCTGATGTGGGAGGGCGGCATCGCCAAGCAGCGCTGGTCGGTTTCCGACACCGCGGAGTACGGCGACTACGTCTCCGGCCCGCGGGTGGTGACGCCGGAGGTCAAGGCGTCGATGCAGGCGATCCTGGCCGACATCCAGAGCGGTGCGTTCGCGACCCGGTTCATCGCCGACCAGGACAACGGCGGCGCCGAGTTCCTCAAGCTCCGCGAGGAGGAGGCGGCGCACCCGATCGAGGCGACCGGGCGCACCCTGCGCGCCCACTTCGCCTGGAAGCAGACCGACTCGGACTACACCGAGGGCTCTGCCGCGCGCTGATCCTCATCGGGGCTCCGACGGGTACGACAGTGGTCGAGCCCGTCGGGGCCCCTCGGCGTTTTCGCTTCGCGAAACGGGGCACCTGTCCGTCATGGACCAACTCGAC
Organism: Marmoricola sp.; assembly: GCA_036272095.1. Taxonomy (GTDB): domain Bacteria; phylum Actinomycetota; class Actinomycetes; order Propionibacteriales; family Nocardioidaceae; genus Marmoricola. Next base: position 6,068 of record DATAZI010000024.1, read on the forward strand.
CTGTACTCCAAGGCCAGCGAGTGGACGCTCGGCAAGGTCACCGCGGCGGCTCCGCTGCTCGACCTGCCGACGCCGTGCGACGACTGGGACGTCCGCAGCCTGATGAACCACATGCTCGCGACGCAGCAGTACTTCGTCGCCTCGGCTCGCGGCGAGAAGGCGGCGCCGCCGGTCGGCGAGCCGCCCGAGCTGCTGTCGCAGGACCCGGTGGCCGACTTCCGGTCGGCGCGCAAGGATGCGCTGAGCATCTTCGGCGCCGACGGTGTGATCGAGCGGACCGGCCCGGCGATCGGCATCGCGTTCAGCGATCAGCTGCTGCACGGCTGGGACCTGGCCATCGCGATCGGGCAGTCCGGGGTGATGCCCGAAGAGCTCGCGCAGGCGGCGTACGACGTCGTGCACGGTGCCTTCACCGACGACCAGCGCCGAGGGGTCTTCGCGCCGGAGATCGCGGTCGGGCCCGACGCCACCGCGCAGCAGCGGCTTCTCGCGTACACCGGCCGCGACCCGAGTTGAGCAGGCGCCGCATCCTACGGGCGTTTGTTTCTGGCCCTGCCTTCAAACTTCGTCCGACCCCTGGCCGATAACTAGAACACGTTCTAGGCTGCGTCCATGGACCTCGAAGCGATCGAAGAGATCAAGCGCCTCAAGTACCGGTACTTCCGCACCCTCGACCTGAAGCTGTGGGACGAGTTCGGCGACTGCCTCGCCGAGGACATCACCGCGCGGTACGGCACCCAGGCGATGGACCACCCGCTGCACTACGACAACCGCAAGGACGTCGTGGACTTCATGGCCGGCAACCTCGGCACCGGGATCGTCACGATCCACATCGCCAACCACCCCGAGATCGACGTCGACGGTGCGACGGCCACCGGGTCATGGGCCTTCGAGGACACCGTCCTGGTGCCCGACTTCAAGATGATCATCCGCGGCGGTGGCTACTACATCGACCAGTACCGCAAGGACGACGACGGCAAGTGGCGGATCGCAGCCACGCAGTACGAGCGGATCTATGAGTCGACGACCTCGCTGGAGGACACCCCGAGCTTCAGGCTGATCGCGAACCGCTGGGACCCGAGCCTCAAGCATTGAGCCGATGATGAACACGAATTCGACACGATCGATATCAAATTTGATGTCGATCGTGTCGAATTCACATGCCGGCATGTGAATTCGCGGGCGTCTACTTCACCTCCGAGCGGGTCACCGTCCACAGCCCGATCGCCAGCGGCAGCACCAGCCAGTAGCTCCCACTGACCGCGAGGTGGGCCCAGTCCTTGCTGCCGACGCCGTTGTCGTAGAGCTCGCCGACGGAGTAGTTGAAGTCGAACCAGCCCTGGTGCACAGAGAACCAGTGCTGGAAGTTGGCCAGCGCACCGAGGGCGGCGGGCAGGACGAGGGCGTAGACGAAGTACGCCACGATCGCGCCGGGGCTGCTGCGGATCAGGATGCCGAGTGTGAAGCCCATCAGCATCGTCAAGCCGTCGGCCAGGAAGATCTGGGCCACCAGGCCGATCGACATGTCCCAACGGATCGGGACGCCGAGCAGGGGGCTGCCGATGACGTTGCCCACAGCGCCCACCGCGAGGGCGATCGCCACCGAGACCACGCCGACCGCCAGGGTTGCGCCGAGCTTGCCCACGATCACCCTGCTGCGATGCGGGATCAGGGTGAAGGTGGTCAGGCCGCTGCGCTGGCTCCACTCGCTGGTGACGGCCAGGATCGCGATCATCGGCAGGATCACCGTGGTGGGGAAGCCGACCGCGCCGGCGAAATTGCCATAGCCGAGGTCGTCGCGGGGATTGAACGCGATCGTGGCGATCGTGGCGAGCACTGCCGCGATCCCGACGCCGGAGAGCAGCCAGAAGCCAGACCGGGTGTCGAACATCTTGGAGATCTCGACCTTGACGATCCGCAGCATCGGTATCGGGTCGGGCTCGGCTGCGCTGCGGGCGGTCGGAGCGGTGCGGTCCAGGGTGCTGGTGGTCATGCTGCTGCCTTCTCTGTGCGTGGGGTGGTCTCGCGCTGGGACGTTGCGGTGAGCTCGAGGAACATCTCCTCCAGCCCTGCGGACTCCGCCGAGCGGAGCTCGGTAAGGGCGATGCCGGCCGTGAGCGCGACCTCGCCGACCCGCGCCGGCTCGGCGTCGGTACGCAGCGAGGCGTCCGCAGACTCCGTGCAGGCCAGGCCTGCTGCTCTCAGGGCGGTAGCGAGTCCGGCCAGATCGGGGGAGCGGACCAGCGTGCCGGCGGCGGCCAGCAGCTCCTCCTTGGTGCCCTGCGCGACGATCCGGCCGTTGCCGATCACGACCAGGTCGTCGGCGACGACCTCGATCTCGTGCAGCAGGTGCGAGGACAGCAGCACGGTGCCGCCGGTGTCGGCGTACTCGCGGAGCAGGTCGCGCATCCAGCGGATCCCTGCCGGGTCGAGGCCGTTGGCCGGCTCGTCGAGGATCAGGACGTCGGGGTCGCCGATCAGCGCGGTGGCGATCCCGAGCCGCTGCCGCATGCCGAGCGAGTAGTTCTTGACGCGGCGCTCGGCCTCGTCCCCGGTCAGGCTGACCTTGCTGAGCATCTCCTCGACCCGGGCCTTCGGCAGGCCCATGGTGCGCTGGGCGATGCCGAGGATCTCCCGGCCGCTACGCCCTGCATGCTGGGCGGAAGCGTCGAGGAGCACGCCGACCGTCATCCCGGGGTTGGGGAGCTCGGCGAACGGCACGCCTCCGATAGCGGCCCTACCGGACGTGGGGGTGGTCAGGCCGACCATCATCCGCATGGTCGTGGACTTGCCGGCGCCGTTCGGGCCCAGGAAGCCGGTGACCCGGCCGGCTCGGGCGGTGAAGGAGACGTCATCGACGGCGGTGAAGCCGCTGTAGGACTTGGTGAGTGCTTCGACGGTGATCATGACCCGACTCTGGCCCGTGCGTCCGGGTGCGCGCATCGGGGAGACCGCTGGAGTCGACCCTGAGACGGCCTCGGGGTAGGTCAGGGTGCGACGGCGACCAAAGCCGGAACAAAGGTCGCGCGAGACTGGTTCTCCCCGCATGCGTATCGAGATCTGGAGCGACGTCGTCTGTCCGTGGTGCTACATCGGCAAGAGGCGCCTGGAGACGGCGCTGGCCGGCTACGAGCATGCCGACCAGGTCGAGGTCGTCTGGCGTTCCTTCCAGCTCGACCCGTCGGCGCCGCTGGTGCCGACCGAGACGGTCGCGGAGTCGCTCGGCCGCAAGTACGGCGGCGGCCCCGAGGGCGGCAAGCAGATGATCGACCGGGTCGAGGCAGTGGCTGCCGAGGAGGGCCTGCTTTTCCGGCACCACGCGTCGCTCCGGGTCAACACGGTCGATGCCCACCGGGTCCTGCACCTCGCGCTGCAGATCGGGGGACCGGAGCTGCAGGGCCGTCTGAAGGAGGCGCTGCTGGCGGCGTACTTCGTGGAGGCCGAGAACGTCGCGGACCACGCCACGCTGCAGCGGATCGCCGTCGGCGCCGGACTGGATGGCGACCGGGTCGCTGAGGTGCTGGCGTCCCGCGAGTTCGAGAAGGACGTCGAAGCCGACATCGACGAGGCGGTCGGGTTGGGCGCCGGGGGAGTGCCGTTCTACGTCATCGATCGCAAGTACGGCATCTCCGGGGCGCAGCCGGCGGACAGCTTCACGCAGGTGCTGGAGAAGGCGTGGGCCGACTCGCACCCGGTGCTCGACCTCATCGGCAGCGCCGACGGTAGTGCCGGCGACGTCTGCGGCCCGGAGGGCTGCGCGATCTAGCTCTCGAGTCTGGTGTTGGTACCGGGACTTCGACCAGCGCTGGTTTGCATGGTCATGCATGATCATGCATACTTCTCGGGTGTCCAAGGTCCTCACCAGTCTGCCCGTCGGCGAGCGCGTCGGCATCGCCTTCTCCGGAGGTCTCGACACCTCGGTCGCGGTCGCGTGGATGCGCGACAAGGGGGCCGTTCCATGCACCTACACCGCCGATATCGGTCAGTACGACGAGCCTGACATCGACTCGGTGCCGAGCCGTGCCGAGGCGTACGGCGCCGAGATCGCCCGCCTCGTCGACTGCCGGGCGCCGCTGGTCGAGGAGGGGCTCGCCGCCCTGACCTGCGGCGCGTTCCACATCCGCTCCGGCGGCCGCTCGTACTTCAACACCACCCCGCTCGGCCGCGCTGTGACCGGCACCCTGCTGGTGCGGGCGATGCTCGAGGACGACGTCCAGATCTGGGGCGACGGGTCGACGTTCAAGGGCAACGACATCGAGCGGTTCTACCGCTACGGGCTGCTGGCCAACCCTCACCTGCGCATCTACAAGCCGTGGCTCGATGCTGACTTCGTCACCGAGCTCGGCGGCCGCAAGGAGATGTCGGAGTGGCTCGTCGCCCACGACCTCCCCTACCGCGACAGCACCGAGAAGGCATACTCCACCGATGCCAACATCTGGGGCGCGACGCACGAGGCCAAGACGCTGGAGCACCTGAACACCGGCATCGAGACCGTCGACCCGATCATGGGCGTGAGGTTCTGGGACCCGGCGGTCGAGATCACCTCCGAGACCGTCACGATCGGTTTCGAGGAGGGCCGCCCGGTCACCATCAATGGCGAGACCTTCGTTGATGCTGTCGCGCTGGTGATGGAGGCCAATGCGATCGGCGGACGGCACGGGCTCGGGATGTCGGACCAGATCGAGAACCGGATCATCGAGGCCAAGAGCCGTGGCATCTACGAGGCTCCGGGGATGGCACTGCTGCACGCGGCGTACGAGCGGCTGGTCAACGCGATCCACAACGAGGACACCGTCGCGAACTACCACAACGAGGGCCGCCGCCTCGGTCGGCTGATGTACGAAGGCCGCTGGCTGGACCCGCAGGCCCTGATGCTGCGCGAGTCGTTGCAGCGCTGGGTCGGCGCGGCCGTGACCGGCGAGGTCACCCTGCGGCTGCGGCGCGGCGAGGACTACAGCCTGCTCGACACCACCGGCCCCAGCTTCAGCTACCACCCGGACAAGCTGTCGATGGAGCGCACTGAGGACTCCGCCTTCGGCCCGGTCGACCGGATCGGCCAGCTCACGATGCGCAACCTCGACATCGCCGACTCGCGAGCCAAGCTCGAGCAGTACGCCGCGATGGGGATGGTCGGCGTCGCGCACGCTGCCCTGATCGGCACCGGTCAGACCGAGCTCATCGGCGCGATGCCCCACGGCGGTGCCGAGGCGATCGCCGCCCGCGGTACCTCGCCGGACGACGAGGAGCAGGCGCTGGACCGGGCCGCGATGGAGCTCGGGACCGACTAAGCGCCTGGATCCTCAGCGTTCGACGAGGTCAGGGCTTGACGAGGTCAGCGCTTGACGAGGGGCGTGCCGTCCCAGTCGATGTACCAGGTGCCGGCGACCTTGACGACCTTCATCTTCAGGCTCAGCACCCGCGAGCCGACCTTGTCGTTGAGCGTGCCGCGGACCCCGACCGTCCCGTGCGACCCGCTGGAGGTAGTGCTGATCACATGCAGTCGCTTGAACAGCGCGCCAGGGTCGTCGTTGGCCAGAGCCTCGCACTGCGGCTTCGTGATCTTCGCGGCGCCGGCGATGAAGTGGTCGGTGAACCTGCACGACATCGGGAACCCGGCCTCGGAGTGGACGAGCACCTGGACGCCCTTGACGACGTTCGTGCTGACCTGGCTGCGTTGGTGCTTGTGCACGATCGACATGATGCCGAGCGTGATCGCCGCGAGGACGAGGACGACCGCCAAGAAGATGGCGACGGCCACGATCGGCTTGCCGGTCTTGGTGACGGTCGTGTCGGCCACCGAGAGGCCTAGGCCCTCTGACGCCGCTGTCGGGACCGGGGTATCGCACTCCAGGCAGTAGGTCGACCGGATGTTCATGGTCGCTCCGCAGTTGGTGCACTGCTTCGTATTGTCATCCACGCCCAGCACCCTCCCAGGAGCCGGTACGCAGATCCGGCAGGCAGGGCCGAATCTCAGCACCTTCCCACGATGTTCTTCGCAGAAACTCAACTCGGCGACGGATCTGCCCGGTTTCGCCCTGCTCCGATCCGCCTGCAGAAGGCCCCAGAGCGGGACGAGCCAAACGGGGTAGAGTCTTGCCGGGCACAGCGTCGTGCGCGGTTGTCGCCGCCAGGACCGGGTCGGGTCCGGCTCGCGGCCCCTCACATCACCCCGGCCTCACCAGAGCCAAGGAATCCATCGTGGGCAAGCCCGTCGTACTCATCGCTGAGGAACTCAGTCCCGCCACCGTCGAGGCCCTCGGCCCGGACTTCGAGATCCGGCACTGCAATGGCGCCGACCGTGCCGAGCTGCTTGCCGCGATCACCGACGTCGACGCAGTCCTGGTGCGGTCCGCGACCCAGATCGACGCCGAGGCCCTGGCTGCGGCGACCCGGCTACGGATCGTCGCGCGTGCCGGCGTCGGGCTGGACAACGTCGACGTCAAGGCCTCCACCCAGGCCGGAGTCATGGTCGTCAATGCCCCGACTTCCAACATCGTCAGCGCCGCGGAGCTCGCTGTCGCGCTGATGCTCGCGGCCGCCCGGCACGTCAGCCCGGCGCACGCAGCCCTGCGCAACGGAGAGTGGAAGCGCTCGAGATACACGGGCATCGAGCTCTACGAGAAGACCGTGGGCATCGTCGGCCTCGGCCGGATCGGCGTACTGGTCGCCCAGCGGCTCTCGGCCTTCGGCATGAACGTGATCGCCTACGACCCCTACGTGCAGGCCGGTCGTGCTGCGCAGATGGGCGTCCGGATGGTCACTTTGGAGGAGCTGCTCGCCGAGTCCGACTTCATGAGCGTGCACCTGCCCAAGACGCCCGAGACGATCGGGCTGATCGGCGCCGAGCAACTCGGCTCGGCCCGTCCCAATCTGGTTCTCGTCAACGCCGCTCGCGGCGGCATCGTCGACGAGGCGGCCCTGTACGACGCCCTGAAGACGGGCCGGATCGCGGCCGCCGGGCTCGACGTGTTCGCCACGGAGCCCTGCACTGACTCGCCTCTGTTCGAGCTCGAGAACGTGGTCGCGACGCCGCACCTCGGGGCGTCGACCGACGAGGCACAGGAGAAGGCTGGGATCGCGGTCGCGAAGTCGGTCCGGCTCGCGCTGAGCGGCGAGCTCGTCCCGGACGCCGTCAACGTCCAGGGCGGTGTGATCGCCGAGGACGTCCGCCCCGGGATCCCGCTGACCGAGAAGCTCGGCCGGATCTTCACCTCGCTCGCCGGCGAGGTCGCCCAGACCCTCGACGTCGAGGTACGCGGCGAGATCGCCGAGTACGACGTCAAGGTGCTCGAGCTCGCCGCCCTCAAGGGCGTCTTCGCCGACATCGTCACCGAGCAGGTCTCCTACGTGAACGCGCCCCTGCTCGCCGCCGAGCGCGGGGTCGCGGTCCGTCTGGTCACCGATACCGAGAGCCCCGACCACCGCAACCTGATCACGCTGCGCGGGACGCTCGCCGACGGGACCCAGTTCTCGGTCTCCGGAACCCTGGTCGGGATCAACCAGCGAGAGCGGCTCGTGGAGATCAACGGGTTCCTCGTCGACCTCGAGCCGACCGAGCACCTGGCCTTCTTCCGCTACGAAGACCGTCCCGGCATGGTCGGCACCGTCGGTGGCATCCTCGGCGAGGCGGGGGTCAATATCGCCGGCATGCAGGTGGCCCGGGACGCGAAGGGCGGCCGCGCGCTGGTCGCGCTCTCGGTCGACTCCGCCGTGCCGGCCGAGGTGCTCGAGCAGATCCGGGACGCGATCGACGCCGACACCGTGCGTGGAGTGGACCTCACCGCCTGATCCTCCCGCCTGGCCCTGCGTTGGACCTTCGCTGTGGTGACGCTGTGAATCGAGTGGAACGAGTTCCAACTCGCGCCCAGGTCGGGATAGATTGCCCCGAATCTCCACCAGC
>DATAZI010000025.1:0-57005 GCA_036272095.1 Marmoricola sp.
TTGCTGCTGAAATCGGTTGACCGTGCTCTCGACAATGGATGCGTGACCGAGACCCGACGCCCTGATCACCTGCTGTCTACTGACGGCAAGACGGGCATCTATGCGCTCAGCCCCGACGGGAGTCGGATCGCCGATGTCGACAGACCGTGGGAGCCACCACCCGACGGCTCGCAGATCAAGCTGATGGGCGAAGACACCGTCGCCATTCCGCTGTGGAGCCGGCAGGACGGGCTCATGTTCAACGACGCTGAGGAGCTGGTCCGCGATTTCGATGTCAGCACGACGCTGGCCGCAGACATCGAAGCCTGGGCAGCGGCGTGGCGCACGGCTTGGCGGACACCACTGGACCAGGCGCGCCTCGATAGCGAGGCCTCGAGCCTGATACGTCGCCTCAATCTGGAGCTGGACCTGCGCTACGACTTCGTCTACCAGCCGTGAGAACCTGCGCCAAGCCGCCCTTCATGGTTGACCGACGATGGCTATGCACGGATGTCCGAAGCACGGCCCGCTTCTACCGACGTCAGAACCGCATGAACCGGCTCAGGAACCCGAACAGGATGACCACGCCGAGCACACCGAGGACGACCGGCCCCGAGTGGCCCGACAGTAGGTGCCCGGCACCGAACACGAAGCCGAGCTTGAGGACGATCACCACGATCGCGCCCAGCACACCCGCTGCCGTGCGCACCGGGCGTCGACCCCGTTGCGCGGCCGGCTGGTACTTCTGCGCCAGCGGCGGCGCCGCCGGAGGGGTCGGCGGTGGAGCAGGCGCGGCCGGCGGCGGGATCATCTGCGAGCCGTCGTCGGAGGATCCTGGGGTCTCGGTCACGATGGAAGCGTAGTTCGCCCCGCCATCACCGCGCGCTACTCCCCGCGGGCCTCGAGTGCTGCGGTCAGCAGGGTCACCAGGGCCTCGAGCTGGAGGTCGAGCGAGGAGACCATGTCCTCATCCGAGCCGTCCAGCGCGCGGGCCGCTAGGCCGGCCTTGGTGTCGATGAGCTCGGAGATCCGGGTGTCGATCGTCTGCGCCGCGATCACGCGCCAGGCAGTGACCGGCTGGTCCTGGCCGATCCGGTGCACCCGGTCGATGGCCTGGGTCTGCTCGGCTGCGGTCCAGGACAGCTCGGCGAGGACCACGTTGGAGGCGACCTGCAGGTTGATGCCGACGCCGGCGGCGGTCAGCGAGCAGACGATGACTGAGACCTCGGGGTCTTCGAGGAACGCCGTGATGTTGGCCTCGCGGGCCTTGCGCGACTGGTCGCCGCGGATCGAGGAGTACTTGATCCCGCGCTTCGCGAAGTTCTCCTCTGCGACGTCCATCACGTCGATGTGCTTGGCGAAGAACACGACCTTGCCGACGTTGCGCGCCAGTTGCGCGGTGTAGTCGGCCGCCAGGCCGGCCTTGGCCTGGCCGATCCGGCGCATCAGGCCGAACACGTTCTCGCCGGTGCTCTCGTCGCTGTCCTCCCGCTCCCAGCCGGCGACCCGGCGTACCAGGTCGTGGTCGATGCCTTCGACCACCGTGCCCGACGTACGCGCGGCCAGGGCACTGTCGTAGCGCTTGACCAGGCGCCGGGACAGCTCCTCTTCGGCAGCGCGGATGGAGCGGCCCGCCTCGCCGTCGAGCTCGACCGGGATGTCGGCGACTCGGCGCTCGGGGATGTCGGCAGCGACATCGACCTTGCGGCGGCGCACGATGCCCTGGTTGATCACGGCGCGTCTGGCGGCCGGGAAGAAGCTCGGGTCCAGCGGGGTGAGGCCGGTCTCCTCGAGCTCGTCCATCAGCTCCCCGAGCGGCTTGCGGTCGTCGATCCAGCCGAGGAACTGCCAGATTGCCCGGAAATCGTCGATGTCGTTGATCAGCGGAGTACCGGTCAACGCCATCAGCAGCGGCCGCCCCATCCTCTTGCGGATGCTCTCGGCAACCTCGAGCACGTGCTGTGAGCGCTGCGAGGCCTTGTTCTTGATGAAGTGCGCCTCGTCGACGACCATCCCGCGGAACCCGAGCTCGGTCAGCCAGCCGACGTGCCGGTCCAGTACCTCGTAGTTGACGATGATGATGTCGGCAAAACCGTCGATCGAGTCGCCGTCGCCGTGGATCACGGTGGCCGGGTGCCGCGGCGTCCAGCGCTCGGCCTCACGGGCCCAGTTGGTCTTGACGACGTTGGGGACCACCACCAGCAGCGGGTAGGCGTTCGCGGCCTGCGCGGCCAGGAGCGCCTGGGCAGTCTTGCCCAGGCCGGGCTCGTCTGCCAGCAGGAAGCTGCGATGCCCGGCGGAGGTAGAACCCACCAGGCGGGCCTGGTGGTCCATCAGCTCCAGGCCGTCCGGGACCCGGACCGGTCCGGGCGCGGGCAGAGGCATGCAGGCCGGAGTGCCGGTGTCGCCCTGCTCGAACGAGCGGAACAGCGGGCCGAGCAGCTCCCAGCGGGCGAGCTCGGAGTTGCGGCTCTTGTGCTGACGGGCGGCAGAGAAGTCCGGGACCATGAACGGGTTCGCCAGCTGCCGCGAGAGCACGGCCTGGGGTACGACCCGCCGGTGCTCGGTGTCGGCCGCGACGGCCAGGGCCGGGGCTTCCTCCTCCTCCTCGGGAACCTCCATGCCGCCGGCGGTCTTGATCTCGCGGATCAGCATCTTGGCCGAGGAGGTGACCTCGGCGTCCTCGGCGAGGAGCTCGAAGAGCGTCGAGTCGCGCGCGGCCGTCTGGGCCAGGATCGTGGCGATGCCATCAAGGCGCTTGAGCTGCTCGCCGCGACGGGCCTCGGTCAGCGTGGCGTCGGCTTTGAGCCGGAGCCTCTCCTCGCGGGCCAGCAGCGCTACGACCTGGAACTTCGTCCGCGTCGACGGGGCGATGGAGCGCCGTTGGACGGCGGCCTCCACCTCACGCACCGCCCGGGCGAGCTGCGGGATGATCCCCTGCTCGTCGCGGACCCGCACATGGCCGTTGGAGCGCGCGGTCGACGTACGACGACCACCTGACCGGCGCTGACGCGCTTCAGCCACAGACTCACCTTCTCCGTACGAGGACGAACGAGCAAGCACCCGGGAGGGCGCTGGTGCCAGGTGCCGCGGCGGTCGCTCGGTGGAACGGAGCGGGGGCCCGACGGCGGGGGGACACGACGAGCTGAGATGTCCCGGTGCGACCATCCTAGACGACGCCGCGGCCCTACGCTGACTCCATGCCCGGGAAGCCTGCGCCGCTGTCCCGGCGCGAGCTCGTCCCGGCCCTGGTCGGACGGGTCGCCGAGGCCCTGGCCGGTGAGCCCGGGGCTGTGCTGGTGCTCACCGCCCAGGCGGGTGCCGGCAAGACGCACACGCTGCGCGCGGTGGCCGAGGAGCTCGCCGGGACGGTCCGTACGGCCTCCGGCAGCACGTCCACCGTCCTGCACCCATACGCCGTACTGGCGACCCTGCTCGACATCGAGGTCCCGGACAGCCCCTCCCCCGAGCTCGATGCCGTCCTGTTGGCCCGGATCGACGAGCTCACCGCGGGCAGCCCCCTGGTGCTGGTCGTCGACGACGCCCAGCTCGTAGACGCCGCATCACTGGCCTTCCTCGAGCAGGTCGCTGCCGCGTCCGCCGACCTGCCGATCGCGCTGCTGCTCGGCAGGCGGCCCACGCCCGAGCGGGCCCAGCTGACCCGGCTGCTGGCCCGTACGGGCACCGTCGAGATCCCGCTCGGCCCACTCGACGCGATGGATCTCGACGTGGTCGTGCACGAGCACACCGGCCGCTGGCCCGGCCCGCGGCTGCGCGACGCCCTGCTCGCCAGCGATACGCCGCTGCAGGCGATCACCACCCTTCAGGACCTGGTCCGCGACGGCCAGGCGAGCGGGGCCGACGTGCTCGAGCTGACTGCACCGATGAGCCCCCCGATAGGCGTTGCCGAGCGGATCGGCTCCCGGCTGACCGGCCTCGACGGACCTCCGCGCGAGCTTGCTCGGGCGCTGGCCGTCGTCGGAGCAGCGACGGCTCTACCCGACCTCGCCGGCCTGATGGCGGTGCCCGCGGTCAGCCTGGTCGAGCCGGCGCAGGTGCTGCTGGACGCCGACCTGGTCACCTTCACCGACGACGAACGGCTCGCCTTCGCGCACGACTCCTACCGCGAAGCCGTCTACGACGCCATCCCCGCCGCCCTGCGGCGGCTGCTGCACGCTGCCTGGGCGGGTCGGACCAGCACTGTCGACCGGCCGCAGCACCTGATCGCCGCAGACGCTCCCGTCGCGGAGACCCTCGCCGCCGTCCGGGACTCGGCCGCCAGCCTGGCCGACGTACCGGCGGTCCAGGCGGACGCCCTCGGCGCCAGCGCCGCGGCCTGGACCGGTGCTTCTGCCTCCGCTGAGCTAGCAGCGGTCCGAGCGCGGGCGCTCGCCCGGTCCGGGCAGCTGCGGCGGGCCGAGGAGGTGGCCCGTACGGCGCTGGCGTCTGCAACCGATCCGGCCGTGATCACCGAACTGATGCGGGTCAGGATCTTCTCGCTCACCACCCGTGGCGACATCGATGGCGTGCTGGAGCTGATCGAGGCGACCCTGGCCCTCCCGGTCCCGGACCGCACTCGGCAGGTGCTGACCGAGCACCGTCGCTACGTCGGCCTGCTCGGCGGCACCGGGCCAGTCTCGCTGGAGCCGTTCGCCGTCGACCCCCGCGAGGTGACGCTGAACGGCCTGCTCGCCGAGCTGCTGCGCTGCTTCCTGACGGGGTACCCCGGGGCAGCCCTCGAGTACGCCTGGGATGCCTCGCGTCGGCAGGGCAGCGAGGGGGTCGACCCCAACGAGGGAGCCTCGGCCGATGCCTGGCCCCCGGTAGTCGAGCTGCAGCACAACGGCCCGGACGCTGCTGCCGGTGCCCTGGTCGAGATGATCCGGTTGTCCGAGGAGCGCGGCCACGGCTGGATCTCGGTGACGCACCAGTTCAGCAGCGCTGCGATCGCGCTGGCCGGTGGCCGGCTCGACGACGCGTGCGCCCAGTTCGACGCCGGGCTGGAGCAGGCGGCGGCCTCGGAGTTCGGCTGGGTCTCCCAGGCGGTCGGCACCCGGGCCCTGATCGACGTACAGCGTGGCGACAACTCAGCCGCTGCCGCGCGGCTGGATGCCTGGGATGCCGCGCCGGGACCGCTGCAGCTCGGCATCCCGCAACCGGCCCGAGCCCGGATCGCTCTGCTGGAAGCCCAGCGGCGCTACCCCGCCGCGGCGCAGCTGGCCCGAACGACCTGGCAGCAGGCCCGCGGCCAGAACCTGCGCACGTGGCTGGTCAACGTCGCACCGGGCCTTTGCCGGGTGGCGGTGCGCGCCGCCGACGCCGCGCTGCTGGCCGCGATCGCCGACGGGCTTGCCGAGGTCCCGCAGCCGCTCGCGCCAGCATCGGTACCTGCCTATGCGCTCGCCTCGGCGCTCATCGGGCCAACCGCAGACCTGGCCGCCACCGCGCTCCGGGCTGCGCAGGACGCGGCCGTCATCGGCGATCGCACCCTCGAGCTAGCCGCGCTCGAGGAGGCGGCCGTCGCGACCGCGACCTGGGGCGACCGCGACGAGGCCCGGGAGCTGGCACGACGCACACTCGAGCTAGCCGAGAGCTGCGGCGCCTCCGGCACTGCAGCCCGGATCGCAGGCCGTCTGCGAGCCGCCGGGCTGCGCCTCGGCGCAACGGCCGGCCGACGCCGGCCGCAGACCGGCTGGGATTCGTTGACCCCGACCGAGCAGCTCGTCGCCGACCTGGTCGCTACCGGCCTCAACGGACCTGAGATCGGTCGCCGGCTGCACGTCTCGCCTCGCACGGTGCAGACCCACGTCTCTCACGCCCTGGGCAAGCTCGGCCTGACGAACCGGGTGGAACTGGCCGCAGCCATGACAACCCGGGCGCGCTGAGCCTGTGGCAAAGCGCCTTGGCTACGTCACTGGCAGAGAAATCTCCGTCATCGCGCAGATGTTCGCGCCACCCGCCGCGACCAGATTGGGGGCATCAACCTCCCCAACACCTGGAGCAGTCTTGAAGCCCACCAACCTCCTTCTCGGGATCGCCCCCTGGATCGCGTTCTCCCTCATCGCCGACCGGATCGGTGCTGACTCGGTCGGCCTCGCCGCTCTGGTCGCCGGTGCCGGCTCACTGGTCCTCGTGATCCGCGGCGCCCGGGCTGACGGCGTCAAGCCGATCGACGCCGCCGGTGTCGTCACCTTCGCGGCGCTCGCCGTGGTCGGCTTCCTCGGCGGGCACACCCTCGACCAGAACCTCGTCGACTTCGGCCGCGGCGGCTCGGCCCTGGTGCTGGCCACGGTGATGCTGGTCTCGGCGTTCACGGTCCCCTTCACCGAGCAGTACGCCCGCGCGCAGGTTGACCGTCGCTACTGGGGCAGCCCGGTCTTCCGGTCGGTCAATCGCCGGATCAGCCTGGTCTGGGCCGGCACGATCTACGTGATGGCAGCCGGGCACCTCGTCCAGGGCGCGCTGGCGCACTCGGGGTCGTCGTTCAACGGCAACCTGCTGCTGAACTTCGGGCTGCCGGCGCTACTGGTCGTCGGCGCCCTCAAGCTCACCGACAAGGTCACCGGCTCCGAGGCCGCTCCGGTCGTCTCCGGGACCGCGGCATGAGCGCGGTCGCCACAAACTCAGTCACCGCCCCGAAGGCGATCAGTGCCCGCAGCTGGCTCACGCTGATCGCGATGACCGGCAGCCTGTCGATGATCATGCTCGACCAGACCGTCGTCTCGGTCGCGCTGCCGACGATGTCGCGCGACCTCGGGCTCAGCTCGTCCGGGGCCCAGTGGGTGATCAACGCCTACGTCCTGGCGATGGCCGCGGCCGTGGCACTGGGCGGCAAGCTCGGCTCGAAGCTCGGCCCCGTGACCACCTTCCGTGCCGGCGTCGCGGTCTTCTTCGTCGCCTCGGCGTTCTGCGGCCTGGCCCCAGGAGGGGCCGACGGCCCTGCTTGGCTGATCGCTGCCCGGGTGGTCCAGGGCCTCGGAGCCGCGCTGATGATGCCGGTCAGCGCCTCGATCGTGATGGCCGCTTTCCCGGAGACCTTCCGCGGCCGCGCGATGGGGGTGTACGTCGGGATCAGCCAGATCTTCCTGGCCCTCGGCCCTCTTCTCGGCGGATCCTTCACCCAGTGGGCCAGCTGGCGCGCGGTGTTCTGGATCAACGTCCCGGTCGGCATCGTCGCCCTCGTGCTGGTTCATATTGCGGCACCGCCGAACCTCGCGCAGCGCTCGCTGCGGATCTCGGCCAACCACGTCGCACTGCTGATGGCCGGCATCGGCGCCTCGGTCTACGCCCTGCAGCAGTCCAGCACCTGGGGCTGGGGCTCGGTGCAGACCCTGGGCACTCTCGCCGGCGGCCTCGTCGTGCTGGCCGGCTTCGTGCTGACCCAGCTCCGCTCGCCGGAGCCGTTGGTCGACGTCCGGCTGTTCGCGGTGCGCAGCTTCCTCGGCGACACCCTGGTCCTGTTCGCGACGCAGTTCAGCATGCTGGCGATGACGCTGTACGCCGCCCTGTACGGCCAGAACCTGCTCGGCTACAGCCCCGTCCGCGCGGGCTTCTCCTCGATGGCGCTGATCCTGCCGCTGATGGTGGCCGCCCAGATCGCCGGCCGCTGGTACGACCGCTCCGGGGCCCGCGCCCCGCTGCTCACCGGGATGGCGATCGCCACCCTCGGCGCCGTCGTCTGGGCGCTGGCGCTGCCGCACCTGAACTACGTCTCCAAGGTGCCGGGGATGGCGCTGGCCGGGTTCGGGCTGGGCCTGGTGTTCTCACCCGTCAACACCGATGCGCTGAGCCGGGTACTGCCCGCAGCGCGGCCGCAGGCTTCGGGAATCGTGCAGACCGTGCGCCAGCTCGGTGGCACCCTCGGTGTCGCTGTGATCGGCGCGGTCATCATCGCGCACGAGCACGCCGAGCCCACGCTGTCCGCCGCCCGGTCGAACGCGGCGCATGCGATTCAGATCGGGTTCTGGATCGCGGCAGGCATGTTCGCGGTTGGCCTGGTGACCGCCGCGGTGATGCTGCCGAAGGACCGCGCCGACGCGTAAGCCGGTCGGCCCTGGTCAGCTCTCGAAGTCGCGCTTCAGCCGGTCCAGCGTCTTGGCGATGTTGCGCTCCTGAAAGTCGCAGAACCTGCTGCCGCGGGTGGCGGCCTTGTCGAAGGCAGCGGCAGCCCAGTCGGGCCAGCCCTTGCGCAGGTCGGTCCAGGTCTCGGTGACCCGGGCGCCGCTGCCGCTCGGCTCGAGGGTGTAGCTCCAGTGTGCGATCCCGCCGCGCAGGCGCGGCGTCTTCACACCGATGGCGAGCACGTCGAAGGCGAACTCGCGGCCGGGCGTCGAGGCGGTCACGGTGCACGCAGTGGTCCAGCGGGCCCCGCCGCGCTTGTTGGTGCCGTGGAAGACGTCGCCGACGGCGAGCGGGTGCCCTGCGCCGACGGGGGCTCCGGTGTTCTCCGGGCTCCACCGCGGCATCTGCGCCGGGTCCGCGAGCGCGGTCCAGATGGTCTCGGGCGAGGCTGCTACCTCGACGGAGTCGCTGACGGTCATCGGTCGTCCCATGGCTGCCACCCTACGGCCAGGGCTCGCCGTCCCAGCGCTCGTGGCGGGCCAGCTCGGCGACCGGGGCGCGTTTGAGGCGGGTGAGCTGCTTGACCGGGCGGCCCAGCGGAACCACCGCGGCCACGGCGACGTGGTCGGGGATACCGAGCAGCTCCTTGACCTGGTCCTCGGCCGCCACCGCCATCGTGGTGATGGTGCCGCCGAAACCCTCGTTGCGGGCAGCCAGCAGGATGTTCCAGACAAGCGGGTAGACAGAGGCCCCGCTGATCACCCCGATCCGGTCGAGGTCCTTGTCGGTGGCGGCGACCAGGGTCAGGTCGACACAGACGACCAGCACGGCCGCAGCCCGCAGCAGCGGCTGCGTGAACCGGTCCGGCACCTCGGTCGCCGCGATCTCCTCGGCGCTCAGCGACGTCGGCGTCACCGGGTTCCACGGACCCTCGCCGGCCAGGATCTGGGCGACGTAGTGGCGGGCTCCGGGGACGGTGAGCTCGACCAATGCCTCGCGGGTCGCCTGGTCGCGCACGACGAGGATCCTGGTCCCCTGCCGGTTGCCGCCGCTGGGCGCGAACCGGGCATTGTCGAGGATCGTTGCGAGCAGCTCGTCGGGCATCGGCTCGTCGGTGAACTCTCGGACGGCGGCGGTGGTCCGCATCACGTCGTACAGGTCCATACGGCCACCGTACGCTGAGGCACATGCCCGAGCCTTCGAGCCCACTGCGCCGCCTCGGCTTCCTCACGATCGGACTCTTCGACGACGCCGACCCGCGTCCCGGCCACGAGTCCACCCTCGGTGTGATCGAGCTCGGCGAGCAGCTCGGCTTCGACAGCGCCTGGGTCCGGCACCGGCACCGGCACCTGCAGTACGGGATCTCCTCCCCGGTCGCGGTGCTGGCGGCGGCCACCCAGCGGACCAGTCGGATCGAGCTCGGCACCGCGGTGATCCCGCTCGGCTGGGAGAACCCGCTGCGCCTGGCCGAGGACCTCGCCACCGTCGACATCCTCTCCGGCGGCCGGCTCAACCCCGGCCTCAGCGTCGGCCCCCCGATGCGGTGGGACGACGTCAAGGAGGCGCTCTACCCCGACACCGCGGACGTCGAGGACTTCAGCTACGAGCGTGTCGAGCGGCTGCTCCGGATGATCCGCGGCGACGTGGTGAGCGGCTTCTCCGGCACTGTCGGCATCGAGGAGTTCTCCGACCGGGTGCAGCCGCACGCCGCCGGCCTGGCCGACCGGCTCTGGTACGGCGGGGCCAGCGTGCGCTCGGCGACCTGGGCCGGAGAGCAGCAGATGAACTTCCTGACCAGCAACGTGGTCCGGTCCGAGGCCTCCGAGGACTTCGCCGAGACGCAGCTCTCCCACATCCGGGCGTTCCGTGCCGCCCACCCCGAGGGGGCTCGAGCCCGGATCTCCCAGGGCCTGGTCGTCATCCCGACCGACAGCGCATCGGCGGAGCAGCGAGCCAAGTACGAGGCGTACGCCGCTGCCCGGACCCCGCGCACGGCACAGCCCCAGGGCCCGGCGCGGATGATGTTCGCCGCCGACATCGTCGGCACGTCGGAGCAGATCGCCGAGCGGCTCTACGCCCACGCCGGGTTCCGCGAGGTCGACGAGGTCGCCTTCGCGCTGCCCTTCTCCTTCGAGCATGCCGACTACGTGCAGATCCTCACCGACCTAGCGACCCGGCTCGGACCCACGTTGGGATGGTCGGCGGCTGGCTAGCCCTGCAGCGCCTCCAGGACCGGGCGCAGGGGTTCGACGAGCTCGTGGGGCGCGGGGTCGTCCTTGCCGACGAACGAGCGCCGGATGCGGACCGCGTCACGACGCAGTGCCCGGCGGGCGTCGTCGTCCGGGGGCACGACCAGCACATCCAGGGCCCGTACAGCGGCGAGCTGACGACGGGCCCGGGGATGGTGCCGGGCGCCTGCGCGCAGGGTCGGGGTCAAGGTGTCCAGCGACGCCCGCGCGGCACCGAAGCTGCCGTCATCGTCGGTCAGCGCCCGCAGGCAGTCGGCGACCCGGGCTCGGAAGACGTCCCGGGTTCGGACCGGCAGCACCAGCCAGGCAGCGAGCAGGCCGATCGCCGAGCCGATCGCGACGCCGAGGAGGCGCTCGCGCAGCTGCTCGGCACCGCTCTGCCCGAAGCTGCCGTAGTAGCCGTGCAGGAGCGAGAGCATCGCGGTCATGCCGGCCGCCCAGAACGCATAGTTGAACGACCGCAGCACCAGGGCAACCGCCATCACCGCGAACAGCACCACCAGTGTCGAGCGGTGCCCGGCCGACACGCCGAGCGTGCCGAGGGTCGCCGCAACGGTGCCAACAGCGGCGCCGACGACGCGCAGCGCCGCCTTGTGCGCAACGTCGCCGCGGCCGGCGTTGCCGGAGTTGACGATGAACGCCGACAGCACGCACCAGGCCCAGCGCTCGTCGAAGAGCAGCCGACCCACGACGAGCGCGGCGCCGAGGCCGACCAGCATCTGCAACGCCATCCGGGTCGGGGTGTCGATCCGGCGGCGCGACGGGCGCACGGGCTTCTCCGTAGCGGGATGCTGATGACCCCGCAGCAGCCGGGTCACCCCGACCGTCCACACCACCGCGACCAGCGCGCCGACCGGGGACCAGATGAAGAGGTCCCGGGTGCTCGACGGGCCGGCGACCACCGGTACCGGTGTGACCAGCAGGGCCAGGAACGGCTGGGCGACCACTCTGCCCGCCCGGCGCAGGGCGCCGGAGTAGCGGCGGGTCAGGATCCCGACGCTCAGACCGAGCACCAGCAGCAGCTGGCCGACCGCCTGGTCGTGGACCAGCAGCCACCCGACGCCGGCAGTCGCTACCGAGAGAACCACCAGCTCGGCGCCCGCCTCCAAGCCGAGATGCACTCCGCGGTCCGCCGAGCGGCTGAGCATCACGCACAGCACCACCGCGAGCACGCTGACCTGGGTCGGCACCGGCCAGACCTCACGCGCCAGCATCGTGGTGCCGAGCGCACCTAGGACGGTGGCCATCGTGGTCGCGGCTGACACGAGGGCCGGAGCGACCTTCCGTGTCTTGGCTGGCTGGACTCTCATGGCTGGATCGTCACGGCTCGACCGGAGCGACCCCGGCGCCGTACGCCGCCATCCGCTCCATCACCTCGGCAGCGCGGGCCAGCAGCTCGCGCTCCTCTGCTGTGCAGACGGCCGCGGCCGCCGCGGCGACCCACCGGTTGCGCGGCTCCATCTCGGCACGCATCGCTACCCGACCCGCGTCGGTCACCGCGATCAGCGCGCCTCGGCCGTCGTCCGGGTCGGGCATCCGCGCCACCAGGCCGCGGCGCTCCAGCGCGGCAAGCGGCCGGGTCAGCGCCTGGGCCGTCATGGAGAGCTGGGCACCGATCTCGCCCGGGGTGATCGGCCCTTCGACGATGACCCGTCCCAGCACCGCGACGTGGTTCAGGGTGAGGCTGCCCTCGCGCTCGGCCCGGGCACGGGAGGCCAGCGCGGTGACGGACCGGCGCAGCTGGGCGGCCGCCCGGAGGTCGCCCACGGCGGGCTCGCCACTAGTACGCACGTGCTTAATATAACGGCATAGGGGCGATGGTCCTCAGCGCTGGTCTTCAGAAGCGCAGGTGCTCAGAGGTCGAGGAGCTGCTCGTAGAAGCCGCCGAAGTCGCGCTCGGTGTCGACGAGGTGGATCTCCAGGATCCAGTGGCACGGGTGCCCGGAGGCATCGGGGCGGCGCATCGGCTGGTCGTTGCCGTGCGTGACGTAGCAGTCGATGTCGTCGCCGTTGATCTTCTCGTGCGGGAACTCGCCGACCAGATGCCCAGCATGGCTGGCTCCGTGACCCCAGCCTGCGTCGGCGATCAGGGTGAGCACGTGCTCGAACAGCTGCTCGCCAGTGATCTCGGCGTGAGCGTCGAAGTACTCCTTGGCCAGCCCCCAGATCCGGGCCAGGTCTGCGTTCAGACGGTGCTTGGCCGGGTCGTCGCCCACGACGTAGGTACGGCCGAAATCAGCTTCCCAGTCTTCGAGGAGAGGGCCGAAATCGAAGAAGACGATGTCATCGGCCTGCAGGAGCAGATCCGGCGGGTTGGAGCGGTACGGCTCGAGGGTGTTGATCCCGGACCGGACGATCCGCTTGTGCCAGAAGCGGTGAATGCCGAGCAGCTCGCCGGCGAGGTCGCGGATCTCGTCGCTGAGCTGACGCTCGGACTTGCCCGGCACCACCAGGCCGCGCTCGATCGCCGCATCGAAGAGCGCTACTGCCTTGCTCTCGGCGTCGCGCAGCGCGTCCGCCCGCTCGTGCTCGGTGGTCGTCACGGCTGAAAGGCTACGACCCTGAGGGCTCCAACGGCGGCGTCGGCACCTGCATCGACGGCGTCTCCGATCCACCGTCGACCTCGAAGATCTTGCCGGTCACCCAGGAGGAGGCCGGCGAGGCCAGGAAGAGCGCTGCGGCAGCGATGTCCTCGGGCTGTCCCGGGCGCCGCATCGGCGTGTTCCGCTCGAACTCGGCACGCAGGCTGTCGTCGGTGAGCACCACGTCGAGCGACCGGGTGGCGACGCCGCCGACGCCGATCGCGTTCACCCGGACTCGGGGCGCGAGTTCGAGCGCCATGTTCTGGGTCATCTTGTCCAGCGCCGCCTTGCCGGTGCCGTAGGCGACGAACGAGCTGAGCACCAGGCCAGCCGAGCGCGAGGAGATGTTGACGATCGAGCCGGACCCGCTGGTCTCCACCATCGCCCGAGCTGCCAGCTTGCTCAGCAGGAACGGCACCGTGACGTTGAACCGCAGGGTCCGCTCGAAGAAGCCCTCGGAGGTGTCCATGGCCGGCCGCGGGCCGGCGCCGCCGGCGTTGTTGACGAAGATGTCCAGCTGCCCGTACGCCGCGAGAGTCGCCTCGATGAGCCGCCGGCGATCGTCCTCGATCAGAACGTCGCAGACCACGGCGAGGCCACGGCGTCCGGTCTCCTCGATCCGTGCGACGACCTCGTCCAGGTCGGACTCGGTGCGGGCCGCGACCACGACGTCGGCGCCCGCCTCGGCCAGGGCGATCGCGATGCCGCGGCCGATGCCCTGCCCGGCGCCGGTGACCACCGCGACCTTGTCGGTGACTTTGAAGAGATCCAGGATCATGCCGGCGACGATAGCGTCAGGGTCAGGAGGGCAGTCGATGATCACACCGCAGGACTGGCTGGCAGCAGGACCCGGCGCAGTGCGGCCGCAGCGCGCGCCGGACTGGATGCAGCCGCTGGTACGCCGCCTCGACGGCCTGGACGGCCCTGCCGTGAGCCGGTCGGACCCTCCCGCCGAAGGCCTCGCCAGCCCGCAGGCGGCAGTACTTCTCCTGCTCGGCACGGCGGCAGACCTCGGCCGGGTCGTGGTGGTCCAGCGCCGCTCGACGGCGCTGCGCAACCACGCCGGCCAGATCGCACTGCCGGGCGGGCGCCGCGAAGCCACGGACCGCAGCCCTGTGGACACCGCCCTGCGGGAGGCCGCCGAGGAGGTCGGCCTGGACCCGGACAGCGTCGATGCCGTCGCACTCTTCCCGCGGCTGCACATCCCTCCGTCGGGGTTCGATGTGACCGCGGTCCTGGGCGACCCCGCGACCCCGCGCCGCTGGTCGTCGACGGCACCGAGACGACCGAGGTGTTCGTGCTGCCGCTCACCGAGGTTGGCGTGGGTGCCGGCTGGCACCACCTGGACCACCCTGGCGGCTGGCAGGGAGCTGTCCTGGATCACCCGATCGGGACGATCTGGGGCTACACGGCCGATGTGCTCGGCCAGCTCGACGCTATTGCTCCCTGACGGGCTACCTGACAGCAACCAGCGCAACGACGGCAGCAGGTACGTCGGCGACCGCAGGCCCGCCACGCAGCGCGAGCTGGACGATGTAGCCGGGGATGATCGTCAGCAGCAGTGCGGCCAGCTGGTCGGACTGCCCGGCTGTCCCCGCCCGCGTCGCGATCACAGCCCTCAGATCGTCATGCAACGTGTCCAGAAGCCCGGCGAAGGTCTTGCGCAGAGGCTCGTTGCGCAGCGCCTCAGCCCACACCTGGATCGCCAGGGCGGCCAGCCCGTCGGCCTCCTGCTCGATGCGGATCACCTCCAGGGCAGCGACCAGCAGGTCGCCTACCGACTCGGCCGAGCCCGGTTGCTCGCGGGCGACCTCGGCGAACCGGCCGACCACGCTGGCGATGTTCTGCTCCGCGATCGCGGTGATCAGCTCGTCCTTGCTGGAGAAGTAGCCGTAGACGGCCCCCGCCGAGAGGCCCGTCTCGGCGAACAGGTCGGTCATCGAGGTGGCATGGAAGCCCTGGCGCAGGAAACAGCGCCGCGCCGCGGCGAGGATCTCGGCTCGGCGGGCGTCGCGGTAGGCGGGGGTGACTTTGGGCATGAGACGAGCATAACAAAACGAACATTCGTCTTGCTTAATGAGGGTGGAGCGCGCACCCTTAAAGAGAACGTTCATTCTTTTTAAGGAGCCGAACATGCTTGCTCGGATCAAAGCCCACCCGCACTGGCGTCAGCTGCTGCTGATCTCGGTGGTCCTGCCGGCTGTCGTCGGGCTGGCAGTTCTCGCCTTCGCCTGGCCGGCCGCCAACATCGCCCCGCGGCACGTCCCGATCGGCATCGTCGGGGCCGATACGCAGACCGAGCAGGCCGTCAGAGCGCTGGACGCGACCAGCCCGGGCGCCTTCGACCTGACCGTGTACGCCGACGCCGCTGCGGCCCGCCGGGCTGTGCGGGACCGCGACATCTACGGCGCGCTCGACCTGACCGACGGCGTCACGGCGTACACGGCGTCGGCGGCGAGCCCGAGCGTCGCGACGCTGCTGACCGGGGTGGCCGACCAGCTCGACGCGAAACTGGCGGCCGGCGACGGCCCCCGGGTTGTCGACCTGGTGCCGACCGACGCCCAGGACCCACGCGGGGTGGTGCTCAGCTCCTCGCTGCTGCCGCTCACGATCTGCAGCATCATCATCGCCGCCGCGATCGCGCTCGTGCTCAAGTTCGGCCCGGCCTGGCGGATGATCCTCGGCCTGGCCAGCGTCTCCGCGATGGCCGGCCTGGCCATCTACCTGGTCGGGCAGGCCGACCTCGGCGTCTTCCCGCACCAGGGCCTGGGCACCTGGGCGACGCTCGCGCTGCTCGTCTTCGCGATGAGCTCCTCGACAGCCGGGCTGATCACCTTGATCGGCGGCTCCGGACTCGGCATCGCTGCCGCGCTGATGGTCTTCGTCGGCAACTCGTTCTCCGGCGCGACCTCGGCACCGCAGCTCCTGCCCGGCCCCGCCCACCGGATCGGGGAGATCCTGCCTCCGGGAGCCGGCGCCAACCTGCTGCGCAGCGTCACGTACTTCGACGGGAGCGGAGCAGGCGACTACCTCACCGTCCTGCTGCTGTGGGCGGCCTTCGGCGTGGTCGCGATCATCGGCGGGCACCGCAGCTTCACCGGCTTCGCGGCGCGGCGACGGGCTGCGCTCGCAGCTGCTACTGCTTCTTCCGCGGGTGCACCAGCCGGTAGAAGTTCAGGTTATAGCCCCAGCCGAAGGCTCGCGGGGTGAGCAACCGCGGGTCCTCGGAGTTCCAGAAGCGCTGCCGGTAGCGGCCGCTGGTCGGCCGACGCCAGTCGTAAGGCATTCCCAGGAACGTGCCGGTCCTCGGCTCTTCGCCCTTCATGCTTCGAGCGTACGCCGCTCGGGGGATGCACCCATCTGGCCGAAGGCGTGGTCCGAGGTACAGACTGGGGCCGACCGCATTCACACAGCCGGGTCCGGACGAGATCCACGGGAGACTGAGATGTCTGCTGAGCCTCATATCGTCACCGACGACCGTGGCGGGGTGAGGGTCATGGGGCTGGTCGGCGACTTCGACATCAACGTCCTCGAGCTGCTCGGCTCCACGTTCGACGAGGCCATCGGAGCGGGCAAGGCCAAGGTGGCCATCGACCTGTCCGCCACCACCTTCCTGGACTCGATGGCGCTCGGCAGCCTGATCAGCGCTCGGAGCCTCGCGACCGAGAACGGCGGCTGGGTGCGGCTGGTGGCGCCGTCGCCGTACGTGCGCAAAGTGCTGCGGGTGACCAGCCTCGACGCGGTCTTCGGCGTCTACGACAGCGTCGAGGAAGCCTCGTCGGCGTCCATCTCCGAAGGGTAGGTCGCGCTCACCTGCGTCGCGATCGCAGGGCGAGCACGTCAAGTGCAGCAACCTGGGCGATCGCCGCTGTCTCGGCGTCGGTGCAGTCGGTCCCGGCCGCGACGACCGCGTTGTGCAGCTCCTCGGTAGCGGCTGCCTTCTCGACCACCGCCCGGTGGAACCTCGCGCCGGCCCGTTCGAGCCGCGCGCACCGCTCCTCGTCGAGCATGGCCACTCGCCCCCTCACGGGTACTCGCACACGCTCCTTGCTCGCACGGAGCCGTGCTCGCATACGGGTCCACTACCCCTGATCGCTGTGCCCACACGCCGTCGCGGGGACCAATCAGGTAGCCGGGTGGCCGAGGTCGTGAACGACGGCCTTGACCAGGTGCGCCGGCAGCGGCAGCCGGCCCGAGCGGTGCCGGACCAGGAGCTCGGCGAAGTAGAGCTGCGGATCGGCCGCGGCGAGCTCGAACAGCTCCAGCGACTCCTCGGGCAGGTTGGCCGTCAGGTGCTCGACGAGCTCCATCCGCAGCGCCGCGCGGTCCGGCTCAGCCACGGTCGCTCTCCCACGCCGCCCGGGAGGCGAAGAGCGTGAAGACGAGGTCGAGCCCGGTCACCTCGAACAGCCGGAGCAGCGCCGCGTTGCCGCAGATGATCACGAACGAGCCTCCCGCGGCGTACGCGCGACGGCGGCCGCCGATCAACGCCCCCAGCGCGGTGGAGTCCAGGAACGCGGTGCCCGAGAGGTCCACGACGAGGTGGCTGCGGCCACCCTCGATCAAGGAGCTGATCGCGTCCCGGAGCTGGGCATAGGAGGAGATGTCGAGCTCTCCGAGCGGCGCCAGCACGTCGTGCTCGCCGCTGACCACGTGCTCGATCTCGATCTCCACGGCGCAGACGGTACACGGGCAGCGCCCGGAGCGGGCTCGGCGGAGACCGGGTCGGATCAGAGCAGCGAGTTGGGCACGAAGCGCGGCTGCTGGTCGGCATCATCGCGACCGGGACGGGCGAACTCGAACCCAGCGGTCCGGACCAGCCGCCAGTCGGTCCCGGCGCCCGGACCGGCGGCCAGCTCTCGCGCCAGCTCCTCGGCGCACTCGACGTGCAGCGGCGGCAGGTGGAAGGCGTTCCGGCCTACCTCCTGCGCTGTCCCGAGGAACGCCACCGGACGCCCGAGCGACATCGCGCAGCCCCCGCAGATCCGGGACAGCGCGCACTGGACCACCCAGCTCCGGTCGTGGATCCGCGAGGCTTGCGTGAGCATCACGACACCTTCGACTCCCGCGACCGGCCGCGCGACCAGACCCCGAGCTCGGCGATCCGCGACGGCCGCTCCTGGTCCGAGCGGCGCTTCCGGTCCCGCGGCGGGGTCGGCGGCTCAGGCTGGTCCGAGCTGGTAGCCGAGTTGGGAAGCGACAGCTTCAGGATCGTGCGCAGGGCCTGGCCGTACTGGCGCAGCAGCGGACCGGTCGTATAGGGGATGTCGTACTTCTCGCACAGTGCGCGCACCCGGACCGAGATCTCGGCGTACCGGTTGCTGGGCAGGTCCGGGAAGAGGTGGTGCTCGATCTGGAACCCCAGGTTGCCCGAGAGGATGTGCAGCAGCGGCCCACCCTCGAAGTTGGCTGCGCCGAGGATCTGGCGCAGGTACCACTCGTCCCGGGTCTCGTCCTGGATCTCCTCCTCGGTGAAGTGCAGCGCCCCGTCGGGGAAGTGCCCGCAGAAGATGATCATGTAGGACCAGAGGTTGCGGGCGACGTTCGCGCTCGCGTTGGCGATCAGGGTCGTGCGCCACTGCCTTCCCGACAGCGCCGGGTAGACCAGGTAGTCCTTGACCGCCTGGTTGCGGCCCTTGCTCAGGATCTGCACCAGCTGGCGCTTCATCTCCGCCGGGTCCTTCTCGCCCTTGCGGATCCGCTCGATGTCGAGGTCGTGCAGCGCGACGCCCCATTGGAAGAGGCTGGCGAGCAGTGCGTTGTAGACGGGCTGGCCGAGGTAGTAGGGGTTCCAGCGCTGCTCGCGCGCGAGCCGCATGATCCCGTAGCCGATGTCGTTGTCGTAGCCGAGCACGTTGGTGAACTGGTGGTGGATGTAGTTGTGGCTGTGCTTCCACTGCTCGGCCGGCTGCGCGGTGTCCCACTCCCAGTTCGAGGAGTGGATCTCGGGGTCGTTCATCCAGTCCCACTGCCCGTGCATGACGTTGTGGCCGATCTCCATGTTCTCCAGGATCTTGTGCAGCCCGAGCAGGGCCGCCCCGGCGACGGCTGCCGGCACCCGGGTCCTGCGCGAGGCGGTCCCGAGGATCAAGGTGGCGCGGCCGGCGACCGCGAGGCCGCGCTGGATCCGGATCATCCGGTTGATGTAGGCCGCGTCCGCGGCGCCGCGCGACTCCTCGATGTCCGCGCGGATCGTGTCGAGCTCACGGCCGAGCTCCTCGATCTCCTCGTCGGTGAGGTGCATGTACTGCTGGACGTCCGAGATAGCCACTGCAGATCTCCTTCCGGGTGAGATGTCGAGTGTTAGATGTCGAGCGTGCAGGCGCCCACGGCCGTGGTGACGCACGTCTGCACCGGCTCGTTGGGCTGGTCGAACTCG
This sequence comes from Marmoricola sp., assembly GCA_036272095.1. Lineage (GTDB taxonomy): Bacteria > Actinomycetota > Actinomycetes > Propionibacteriales > Nocardioidaceae > Marmoricola. The sequence goes on from DATAZI010000025.1 coordinate 19,251, forward strand.
TCGCCGTTGCGCAGGTCGCGGACGGTGCCGGAGACCAGGGTCAGGGTGCAGGTGTGGCAGATGCCCATCCGGCAGCCGTACGGCATCCCGATGCCGGCCTGCTCCCCCGCCTCGAGCACGGTCGTCGCCCCGTCGACCTCGACGGTCCGGCCGGTGTTGCGGAAGGTCAGGGAGCCACCCTCGCCGCCCTCCCCGCCGAGTTTGAGGGAGAACCGCTCGAGGTGCAGTTGCTTCTCGAGGCCGGCGGCTTCGAAGTGCTCGACGACTGCGTCCAGCATCGGGCCCGGCCCGCAGGCGTAGGTCTCCCGGTCGTGCCAGTCCGAGCAGAGGCTGTCGAGGTCGGCGAGCTCCAGCATCCCGTCGGTGTCGGTGTAGAGCTGGTGCACGGTCAGGTCGTCGTACTTCTGCTCCAGGCGTTCGATCTCCTCGCGGAAGATCATCCGCGATGCGGTCGGCGAGGAGTAGTGCAGGACGACGTCGGGCATCGAGCCGCGACGGTCCAGGGTGCGCAGCATCGCCATCACCGGGGTGACGCCGCTGCCGCCGACGAGGAACAGCAGCCGGGCCGGTGGCGGGTCGGGCAGCACGAAGTCGCCCTCAGGCAGGGCGAGCCGGACGATGGTGCCGGGCTCGAGGCCGCCGACCAGGTGCGTCGAGATGAAGCCCTCGGGCATCGCGCGGACGGTGATCGAGATCGTCCGGCCCGTACGCCGCGGCGCCGAGCTCACCGAGTAGGAGCGCCACTGGAACCTGCCGTCGACTCCGACGCCGATGCCGACGTACTGGCCGGGGCGGTGGTCGTAGCGCCAACCCCAGCCGGGCCGGATCACCAGGGTGACCGCGTCGTCGGTCTCGGGGACCACCTTCTCGATGCGTCCGCGCAGCTCGCGCGAGGTCCACAGCGGGTTGAGCAGGGTCAGGTAGTCATCGGGCAGCAGCGGTGTGGTCAACGAGTCCGCGGCCCGGCGTAGGCGGTCCCAGCGCAGCCGGGGCCTCTCGATGTTCGTTGCCGCTGTCATGAATTCCAGTGAACAGATGATCACTGAGTTGTTCAAGCGGGGCTGAGCGTGAGCGGCCTGACGAATTTCATCGGCTCGGCGATCTGCGCTGCCCGATCTGCGCTGCCCGATCTGCGCTGCGTCGAGGCCGACCGGGCGGATCCACTCGCGGCGCGTCGGATCGAGTGCCATCGCGACAAGGCCGGGGCCGCGCGCCATGCCTACCGCGTGCTGCCGACCGCGGTCTGCGAAGTTTGGGCGGCGGCTCCTGGGTCATGCCGGATGCGTGATCACGTCACACCCTGGGTCCGCCGTGGCCCCTAGATACCCGCACGGGCCGGGAGCAAACCTGACCGGTCCTCAGGCCACGGTCTCCTGGTCGGCACCGGGTCCGAGCAGGCAGCCGGCGGTCGACCGGGACAGGCCGGCGAGCTCGGCGGGAAACAACTGCCCTCGGAGGCTCGCACCGACGGCGCCGTCCACATTTTTATTCTGACAGGAGACTCTTCCTACCTTTGTGCAGTACCGTCCAGAAGTGACCCAGAACACCTTTGACTATGTGGTCGTCGGGGCCGGTAGCGCGGGCGCCGTCCTCGCCGCCCGGCTGACCGAGGACCCCACAACGACGGTCCTGCTGCTCGAGGCCGGACCGGCGCCGGACATCGACGAGGTGAACATGCCGGCGGGCTTCGCAGGGCTGGCGCTGACCAAGTGGGACTGGAACTACCAGACCACCGAGCAGAAGCAGCTCAACGGCCGGCGGACCGCCTGGCCGCGAATGAAAGCACTCGGCGGCTGCTCCTCGATCAACGCGATGATCTACATCCGCGGCAACAAGGTCGACTACGACTCCTGGCGCGACCAGTACGGCGCCGCCGGCTGGGGCTACGACGACGTACTGCCCTACTTCGTGAAGTCGGAAGCCAATACCCGCCTCGGCGGCAAGTACCACGGACGGACCGGCCCGCTGGTGGTCGAGGACCGTCGCTACGACCACGACCTGAGCACCGCGTTCGTCGAGAGCGCAGTGAGCGCCGGCCACAAGCGCACCGACGACTTCAACGGCGCCGAGCAGGACGGCACCGGCCTCTACCAGGTCACCTGCCGGAAGGGCCGGCGCTGGTCGACGTACCACGCGTTCCTGATCCCGGCGATGGACCGGCCCAACCTGACCATCACGACCGGGGCGATGGTCACCGGCATCGAGATCACCGGCGAGCGCGCGACCGGCGTGACCTTCCGCCAAGGCGGCTCGACGCACCTGGTCAAGGCCAGCAGGGAGGTGCTGCTCAGCGGCGGCGCCGTGAACAGCCCGCAGCTGCTGATGCTCTCCGGAATCGGCCCGGCGGCCCACCTCGCCGAATTCGGGATCGCGACCAAGGTCGAGCTCGCCGGTGTCGGCGAGGGGATGCAGGACCACCCGTACACGCCGATGGTCTGGCACACCCGCAACACCACCGACCTCGCCGAGCTCGGCACCCTGCGCGCGGTGCTGAACTGGAAGACCCGCGGCCGTGGCCCGCTCGCGTCCAACCTCGCCGAGTCCGGTGCGTTCCTGCGTACCCGCGAGGACCTCGTCGCGCCCGACATCCAGGCGCACGTGCTGCCGACCGGCCTCATCGGAGAGGGGTACGACGAGCCGACCAGCCGCAGGGTCACCGTGCTCTCGACGCTGGTCGACACCAAGAGCCGCGGGTCGGTGCGGCTGCGGTCCTCCGACCCGTCCTGGCACCCGTCGATCGAGGCGGCGTACTTCGACGACCAGGCCGACCTGGACACGATGCTCGCCGGCACCCGGCTGATCATGGAGATCTGCCAGCAGGGTCAGATGTCGACCCTGCTCGACCGCCCGTTCGAGCTGCCCGCTAACCCCACCGACGAGCAGCTGATCGAGCACATCCGCACCTACACCCAGACGACCTTCCACCCGACCTCGACCTGCGCGATGGGCTCCGGCGAGGACGCGGTCGTCGACGCGGAGCTGCGGGTGCGCGGCGTCGAGGGCCTCCGGGTCGTGGACGCCTCGGTGATGCCGGCCGTCCCGCGCGGCAACACCAACGCCCCCACCATCATGATCGCCGAGAAGGCAGCCGACCTGATCAGGAGCTCGAAATGACCACCGCGACGCACATCCTGGCAACCTCTGCTGAGCCCGTCGAGGCACCGCAGACGTTCGACTCGCTGAACCCGCGCACCGGCGATGTCGTCGCCACCCACCCGATCCACACGGCAGCCGATGTCGAGGCCGCGGTGGCGCGTGCCCGCGTCGAGGCCGCCTGGTGGTCGGCGCTCTCCTACGACGAGCGCGCCGAGCACCTGCGCCAGTGGCGCGGCACCCTCGCGCGGCGGATGCCCCAGCTCGCCGAGGTGATGCACCAGGAGACCGGCAAGCCGCACGCCGACGCGATGCTCGAGATCGCGCTGGCCATCAGCCACCTCGCCTGGGCCGGTGGCCACGCCGAGAAGGTGCTCAAGCGCCGCCGGGTCGCCGTCGGCCTGCAGATGTCCAACATGGCCGCGTCGGTGGAGTACCGCCCGCTCGGTGTGGTCGGCGTCATCGGCCCCTGGAACTACCCGGTGTTCACCCCTGTGGGCTCGATCGCCTACGCGCTCGCGGCCGGCAACGCCGTCGTCTTCAAGCCGAGCGAGTACACACCGGGCATCGGCGAGTGGCTGGCCGCGACGTTCGAGGGGACCATCGGGCGGCCGGTGCTCCAGTGCGTGACCGGCCTCGGCGAGACCGGGGCGGCGCTATGCCGTTCTGGGGTCGACAAGGTCGCCTTCACCGGATCGACCGCCACCGGCAAGCGGGTGATGGCCGCGTGCGCTGAGAACCTGGTCCCAGTCGTGATCGAGGCCGGCGGCAAGGACTCCTTCATCGTCGACGAGGACGCAGACCTCGACGCAGCCGCCGACGCAGCCGCCTGGGGCGCCAATGCGAACGCCGGTCAGACCTGCACCGGCGTCGAGCGCATCTACGTGCACGAGAAGGTCTACGACCCGTTCCTGTCCCGGCTGCGCGACGCGACCGCCAAAATCCGGGTCGACGACACCGTCGACTCCCAGATCGGGCCGATCACGATGCCCTCCCAGCTCGACATCATCCGCCGGCACATCACCGACGCCCTCGACCGGGGCGGCCGGGCGGTGCTCGGCGGCGCGGACGCAGTCGGCGAGCGCTACGTGCAGCCGACGATCCTGGTCGACGTGCCCGAGGACTCCCTCGCGATCCAGGAGGAGACCTTCGGCCCGACGGTCACCGTGACCAAGGTGCGCGACATGGACGAGGCGGTCGCGCTGACCAACGCCACCCGCTACGGCCTCGGCAACACCGTCTACTCCGCGAAGAACGGCACCGGCATCGCGTCCCGGATCCGTTCGGGGATGACCGCGATCAACTCGGTGATCTCGTTCGCCGCAATCCCGTCACTGCCGTTCGGCGGAGTCGGCGACTCCGGCTTCGGGCGCATCCACGGCGCCGACGGCCTCCGCGAGTTCACCTACGCCAAGGCGGTCGCGCGGCAGCGGTTCAAGCCGATGATGGCGCTCTCGACGTTCGACCGCACCGAGAAGCAGGACCAGCAGCTCGCGTCGACGATGATGATGCTGCACGGCCGGGCCTCGACCCTGCCCAAGAACAGCAGGTTCAAGAAGAAGACGCGCTGAGCTGAGCCGCTGAGCCTGACCTGGGGGCCGTCTACGGCTCAGGCGTAGAGGCCGAGGTACATCCGGGTCGCCGCGTCCACGATCTCCTCGGCCGTCGCCTCGATGGCCCCGTCGAGCCAGGCGGTGATCAGCTCTGCCATCCCGCCGATGAACAGCAGGCCGCCGACCTCGCCCTCGGTGCCGCTCGGCGGCCGCAGCCCGATCGTCGCCACCGCCTCCTCGGCCGAGCGGTGCGCGAAGTGCCGCAGCAGCGCCGTACGCCGGTGGCGCAGCCCCGGCAGCGCCCCGGCCTCGACGATCGCGACCCTGCCCTTGCGCGGGTCATCCTGCAGCAGCGTCACGAACGCCAGCACCGAGGCACGGACCCGCTCCGCCGCGTCACCACCGGCTGCGTCGACCGAGGTCGCAGCGGCCTGGGTGCGCTCCTCGATCTCCTCGGCGATCGAGTCGAGCACCGCGACCAGCGCGTCGTCGAGATTGGCGAAGCTCTCATAGAAGTACCGCTCGATCAGCCCGGCTGATGCGCAGATCGCGGTCATCGTGACCTTCGTGCCGGCGGTGGACCAGACCTCGAGCGCAGCCTCGAGCAGCCGACGGCGGCGGTCGGCGGCGCGATCGGTCGCGCTCACCCCGCGGTACACACCGGACTGGACTGCCACCCGCTCACCCTTTCACATCGGAACGGTGGACCGGAAGGTTGACAGGGCCCCATGTCCAAATCATGCTGGGGTGGTGACCCCGGTCACAGCCGGGCCAGGAGAAGGCCAGCAGAAGAGCCAGCAGAAGAGAGAGTCTCGTGAGCATCGACGCCGATCCGCGAACGACGGGAGCCCGACCTACCGCTGCGCAGCCGCGACAGCGGCGCTCCGCCAGCGCCCCGGTCCCCGACTACGCCTCGGCCCGCCCTGCCCCCGCCGTACGACGCGAGGACCGCGGCCTCCCGGTCCTCGGCCGGCTCCTGGAGTTCGCCGCCGACCCGGTCGCGCTGATGCGCAAGCAGTGGGAGACCTACGGCGAGGTCGCGCCGCTGCGCGGGGCGCTAGGCGAGACCGGCCTGATGCTGCTCGGCCCGGACGCCTGCGAGCAGGCTCTGCGCAACACCGACAAGGCCTTCGCCAACGAGCCGGCCTGGAGCAAGATCGTCGGGCCGTTCTTCAACGGCGGCCTGATGCTGATCGACTTCGACCACCACCACGCGCACCGCCGGATCATGCAGGAGGCCTTCACCCGCGACCGCCTCGAGACCTACGCCGCCCGGATGCACCCGGCCATCGAGCAGGGCCTGTCGGCCTGGACCGGCGGGCCCGGCTTCAAGACCTACTGGGCGCTGAAGCAGCTGACCCTCGACATCGCCGCCGACATCTTCATGGGCGGCGCCGAGGACACCAGCCGCGAGGAGATGGACAAGGTCAACAAGGCGTTCATCGCCTGCGTCCAGGCTGCCGCCGGCGTGGTCCGCGGCGACGTGCCGTTCACCCGTTGGGGGCGCGGCTACCAGGGCCGCCGGGTGCTCGAGGACTTCCTGCGCCACTACCTGCCAGCACGCCGGGCCACGAAGACCGATGACATCTTCTCGGTGCTGTGCCACATCGTGACCGAGGACGGCGAGCGGTTCACCGACGACGACGTCGTCAACCACATGATCTTCCTGATGATGGCCGCGCACGACACCTCGACGATCACGACCTCGACGATGCTGCAGTACCTCGGCCAGCACCCGGAGTGGCAGGAGCGCTGCCGCGCGGAGTCACTCGCGCTCGGTCCGTACCCGGACTACCAGGAGCTCGAGAGCCTGACCTCGCTCGACCTGGTGATGAAGGAAGCGCTGAGGCTGCGCGCCCCGGTGCCGGTGCTGGTCCGCAAGACCGTCAAGGACACCGTGGTCCAAGGCGTCCAGATCCCCGCCGACACCGACTGCGTCGTCGGCGTCCAGTTCTCCCACCTGATGGAGGAGTACTGGACGAACCCGATGGTCTTCGATCCCGACCGGTTCGCCGAGCCGCGGCGCGAGGACAAGTCGCACCGCTACGCCTGGGAGCCCTTCGGCGGCGGCGTCCACAAGTGCATCGGGCTGTACTTCGCGGGCGCCGAGGTCAAGTCGATCATGCACCAGCTGCTGCGCTCGTGGACCTGGACGGTGCCGCCGGGGTACGTCGCCCCGCTGGACCACCACTCGCTGCCGTTCCCCAAGGACGGCCAGCCGATCAGCTTCGTTCCGAGGTCAGCATGACGGCCGTGCTGCCGGGCACCGGCGCCCTGCCGGACACCCCGTTGGGGGCCCCTTCGACTGCCCCGTCCTGGGTGACCCCCGCCCGGCTCGCCTCCTGGAGCCATTGGGTCTCGCGATCAGACGGTCCGGGACAAGGGCCAGAAGACGGGCCGACGATGGCCGCCGTCTCGCCGTACGACGGCGGTCTGAGCGCACCGGTGCCAGCCGGTACGCCGGCCGATGTCGCCGCCGCCGTCGCGCGCGCCCGGCTCGCTGCGCCGGACTGGGCCGCGCTGCCGTTCGAGTCCCGCGCGAGCGTCGTGCTGCGCTTCCACGACCTGCTGGTCGAGCGCCAGGACGAGGTCATGGACGTGATCCAGTGGGAGATGGGCAAGGCCCGCTTCCACGCCTGGCAGGAGGTCCTGCTGGTCGCGAACCTCGCGCGGCACTACGCCCAGCGCGGCGCGTCGTACCTCGCGGACAAGAAGGTGCGCGGCGCGGTGCCTGCGGTCACCAAGGCCCGCGAGGTCCGGGTTCCCGTGGGCGTCGTCGGCATCATCTCGCCCTGGAACTACCCGTTCTACCTTGGCGTCGGGGACGCCATCCCCGCACTGCTCGCCGGCAACGCCGTGATCGGCAAGGCCGATCCGCAGACGCCGCTGACCCTGCTGTGGACCCGCGCGCTGATGGCCGAGGCAGGCCTGCCCCGGTCGCTCTGGCAGATCGTCACCGGCTCGGGCGCCGAGATCGGCGAGGCGGTGGTCGACAACGTCGACTACGTCTGCTTCACCGGCTCCACCGCCACCGGACGGCTGGTCGGCGAGCGGGCCGCCCGCCGGCTGATCGGCTCCTCGCTCGAGCTCGGCGGCAAGAACCCGCTGATCGTGCGTGCCGACGCCGACATCGCCAAGGCGGCCCGCGGCACGGCGGAAGCGGCGTTCGCGAACACCGGTCAGATGTGCATCCACATCGAGCGGGTGATCGTGCACACCGACGTGTACGACACCTTCAAGCACGCACTGCTCGACGTCACCGCGGGGCTGCGGGTCGGCCAGGCCTACGACTTCTCCTGCGACGTCGGCTCGCTGGCCTCGGCCGGCCAGCTGGCCAAGGTCGTAGCCCATGTCGACGACGCGGTCGCCAAGGGCGCGACCGTCCTGGTCGGCGGTCGGCCGCTCCCGGAGATCGGGCCGTTCTGCTACGCCCCGACGGTGCTCGAGGGCGTCACGGCGGAGATGGACCTCTGCCTCGGCGAGACCTTCGGACCGGTCATCGCGCTCTACCGGGTGGCCGGCGACGAGGAGGCGGTGGCTGAGGCCAACCGCGGCAGCTACGGGCTCTCGGCCAGCATCTTCAGCCGCGACGTCGAGGCCGCGGACGCGATGGCCCGGCGGATCCGGGCCGGGTCGGTGAACATCAACGACGGCGCCGCCGTGGCCGCAGGCTCGATCGAGGCGGGCATGGGCGGCATGGGCGACAGCGGCTCAGGCCGACGGCACGGCGCCGAGGGGATCCGGAAGTACACCCAGCCCCAGACGATCGCGTCCTCGGCGATGGGCCCGCTGGGACCACCGCCGGGAATGGCACTGCAGAGGTTCGTCCGCCTCGGCAACGCCCAGGTCAGGCTGCTCCGCTCGCTGCGGGTCCGCTGAGTCTTCCAGGGGCCAGTCTCCAAGGGCCAGCCTCCAGAGACCAGCCTCCAAGGGCCAGTCCCCAGAGGCCAGCCTCCAGGGGCCCGCTGCACGTTAGGATCACGCCATGTCGAGCGCCCCGGACATCCCGGCACCGCGCGCCCGACGTACCCAGGCCGAACGCCGTGCGACGACCCGCGGCGCCCTGCTGGACGCCACCATCGACGTCCTGGTCGACCACGGCTACTCGGGCCTGACGACCACGATGGTGTGCGAGCGAGCCGGCGTGACCCGGGGTGCCCAGGCGCACTACTTCGCCACCAAGGCCGATCTCGTCGTCCAGGCGCTCAGCCACCTGACCGACCGGCTCGTCGCCGACCTGGTCGCCAAGCCGCTCGGGATCGTTGAGGGCCCAGAGAAGCAGTCGGCGAGTAGGCCGGAGACGCAGTACGCCGTCCTGCTCAACCGGTTGTGGGAGATCTACACCGGGCCGGTCTCCCTGGCCCTGCTCGAGCTCTTCGTCGCTGCGCGCACCGACCCCGAGCTGCACCGGCACCTGGTCCAGTTCGATGCTGCCGTGATGGCCACCCTCGCCGACGCGGCGCGCCGGGTCGCACCGGAGCTGGTCGACCGGCCGGAATTCGTCACGATGATGACCACGAGCATCTCCACGATCCGCGGCCTGCGGATGCTCCGCTCGGTGGCCAGCGAGCGCGCCGTACGCCGGATGTGGGCTCCTGCCCGCGACCAGCTGCTGCACGGGCTGCCGCCTGACGCCAGGGTCGGATCAGACGGCTGAGATCGACGAGATCAGCCAGTCCCCGTGCCGGCGTACCAGGCCGACCACGACGCGGCTCTGGTCGAGCTGCGGTGCGGTCAGCTTGGTGCTGGTCGAGGTCTGATCGACGAACAGCAGCACCCGGGCCGTCTCGTCGCCCGAGCTGAGCACGGTGGCGACCTTGACCTGCGCGGTCACCACCGCCTTGAGGCCGGGAGCCGCCTTCTGCAGCGGCGCCTGCACGTCGTGGTACTGGCTCAGAGCGGCGCCGGTGAGCAGCGCCGAGGTCTGCTTGGCGCCGGCAGCCAGCCGGCGGTAGTCGTACGACAGGATCTGCGTGGTGCCGGCCTTCGCCGCCGCCAGCGCGTCCGCGCGACGGGAGTCGTCCTGATGCTGGCCGTGCAGCCACAGCTGGCCCCAGGCGGAGACGGCGATACCGGCCACCAGCACGAGGGCGACGAGGGCGAGCACGATCCGGCGGCGGACCGTGGGAGGCGGCGGGGTCTCAGCCGCCGACTCAGCAACCGTCTCGACCGGCATCTCGACCGCGGTCTCGACTGGCGTCCCGCTCTCTGACGCCTGCTCCTCGATTGGCTCGCTCATCTCAGGTCGCCCATCTCACGTCACCGGGGTGATGTCGGAGATCAGCCAGGAGCCGGTCGAGTGGTCCAGGGTGATCTGCAGGCGGTAGCGCCGGATGCTCGGCGTGGTCGTGGAGCTGTTGGTGATCGTCGCGTCGACCGAGGCGACCACGACCGCAGTGTCGCCGTCGCGCCTGGTCAGCCCGGCGTAGGCGATCTGCCCGTTCGAGACGCCCTTGGCCTGCTTGATCGCCTGGGTCAGCGCCCCGAGCGCCGCAGTGAACTGCTTGCGGAAGGTGCCGGTCGACAGGTCGGTGACCCGGCCGAGATCGGTGTCGAGGTGCTGGTAGTCGTACGAGGTGAACTCGGTCGCCGCGCTGCGCCCGACCTCGAGCGCCTGGCGATCAGCGCGGTGGTCGGCCTGCAGATGGTGCACCTTGACGCCGGTGACGACTGCGCCGGCCACCGCGAGCAGCATCACGAGCACCAGCATGGCCACCGGCCACGGGCTGCGACGGGACGGATCCGGACTCATCCCAGCCCCTTCAGCAACAGACCGCTCAGCGACATCGGTGGAAGCATACGCACCGTCCCAGGCTGCTCGGTCGTGGCGGCGTCGGCCGAGCCGCCGGCGCTGTTCACGAAGCTCGAACCGGGCCCGAAGCCGCGCGGGTTCGGCTCCGGGATGACATGGGCGGTGGTGTCACCCGGCGGCCGGGCCGCGTTCGCGGCACCCCGTACGTCGATCCCGCTGCTCGGCTTGTTGGCGCAGTAGGCGTTGAGGTTCGCTCGCAGAGACGGGTTCCCGGGCACCGTGGACCGGTTCAACCCTTCGACCGGCGGGGTCCCGGAGCTCTGATAGCCGTTCGTGCAGACCGCCTGGCTGGTGTCGATCACCGCACCGAGGCGGGCGTAGCCGTCGCCCGGCTGGATTACGAAGGTCCCCTGCACGATCCGCGGCAGCAGCACCAGCTGGGTGTTCAGCCCGGCCAGCCGGACCGGGGCCGCGACCACGTCGGCGACGGTCAGCAGGTTGCCCAGCAGGATCCCGACGTTCGCCTGGTTCTGCTGCAGCAGCGCGGTGGTCGCAGCAAGGGTGGACGGCCCCTGGTCGAGGATCTGGCGCAGCGACGGGTCGTCCGCGGCGATCGTCTCGGTGAGCTGGTCCAGGCCTGTGCTCAGCCGCCGCAGCGGCACGGCCAGCGAGCGCTGCTGGCCCAGGACCTTGCCGCCCTCGGCGAGCAGCCGGTTGGTCGTCGGCTGCAGGGCGGTCAGCGACTGGGTCAACGAGCGCGCTCGGACGATCACGTTGCGCAGGTCCGAGCCGCTGTTGTCGAAGGCCTTGCCGAGCTCCTGGACCACCGTGCTCAGCTCCGGCTTGCCGATGCTGGTAGCGAGCCGGTCGAGGTCGACCAGCAGCGTCGTTACCTTCAGAGGCGTCGTCGCAGCGCTGACCGGCAGCGAGCCTCCCGAGGACAGGTACGGGCCACGCGACTGCTGCGGGAGCAGGTTGACGTACTGCTCGCCGACCGCGGAGAGGTCCGAGATCTTGACCAGGGTGTCGGCCGGGATCTTCACGCCCTTGTTGATCCGTAGCGAGGCCTGCACGCCGTCGGGTGTCAGCTGCAGCGACTTCACCCGCCCGACCGGAACACCGCGGATGGTCACCTCGGCGTTGGGGAAGATTCCGCCGGAGTCGGGCAGGTTCACCCGCACCTCGTAGGACTGGCCGAGGTAGCGCTGCGGGATGCCGACGTACTCGGTGCCGGCGACGATCACCAGGCCGACGGCGAGGACCGCGAAGATGGCGAGGCGCAGACGGTGGACGAGGGTCATCGGCTGCCTCCGGTCAGCGAGTCGAGCAGCGTTGCGAGCAGCCCGCCCGGTCCCGGCGCCGGTACGTCGACCGGCGGCGCCGTCGAGGCGCCCGTGGACGCCACGGCGCCCGGGGTCGTCGTGGTGGCGGTGCCGGCACTCGGCGTCCCACTCGGCCCCACGCTGGTCTGCGGCAGCGGCGAGACCGCCTTCAACAGCTGCGGGAGGTTGATAACCACGCTGCCCTTGACGGCGCCGTAGGCACCGGAGAAGGCCGCCACGGAGTTGTCCGCGAACGGGTAGGTGACCAGCAGCGTGACGCTCTCGGGGATGAGGTCCGCGACCTTGCCGAGCTCGCGGGTCACTGGCACCAGGGCGTTGAGGTCGGCGACCGTAGCCGCGGTGCTGCGGGCGATGATCGCGTGCGCCTTGAGGTCGAGAGTGTGCAGGCTGCGCAGCGCCACAGTCAGCTCGTGCTGCTGCCGGGCGAGCACCCCGGTGGCAGGGTCCAGGGCGTCGACCGCGTTGCCGATCACCTTGTTCTGCGCGGCCAGCGCGCTGCTCAGCCGGCGTGCGCTCTCCAGCGCGTCGACCACCGCGCCCTTGCCCTGGTCGAGCCGTCCGACGATGTCTTGGAGGTTGCCCAGCAGCTGCCGGGTGTCGCCCTCGTGGCCATCGAGTGCGTGCGAGAACTCGGTGGTGATCGTGGAGAGCTGCTGCAGGCCGCCGCCGTTGAGCACGGCCCCCAGCGAGCCGAGGATCTGCTCGACGGTGACGTCCTCGGCGGTGCGCGCCAGCGGGATCTTCCCGACGGCACGGAGGCTGCCGGTGCCGCCTGCGGGCGCGGTCAGGGCGACGTACTTCTCCCCCAGCAGGCTGGTACTGCGGATGGTCGCCGTCGTCTGCGCAGGCAGTGCGTAGCGGTCGTTGACCTGCAGGTGCGCGAGCGCGATGTGGCCCTCGGGCCCGCCGGGTACGACGTCGATGCCGGTGACCCTCCCGACCGGTACGTCGGCGAGCCGCACCGTCGAGTTCGGTACCAGGTCCAGCACGTCGGTGAACTCCACGTCGACGGAGTAGGTGTGCGACCCGCCGGCCGCACCGGGCAGCCGGGCGGTGGTGACATCAGGGAGCCGGGAGATGGTGAACAGGCCGAGGATCACCACGACCACCGCCAGCGCGATACCGCCGATCAGCCGCTCCCGGCGGCCCGAGAGCGGGTGCGGGCGCGGCATGCTCGCCGCGACGAAGCGACGCAGCCGGTGCCCGTGCTCGTCCTGCCCGTCCTGCTCTCGTTCGTGCTCCGTCATTTCGCCCCCTTCGCCTTCTGGCCGGGAGCCGGGGGCACCGTCGGCGAGCAGAGTTGCGGTACTGCCAGGCTCTGCAGGATCTGGCACAGGCTGGTGTCGGGCTCGTCCAGCAGCGGGGTCAGGTCGACCCGCGCGTCGAGTACCCCGGTGTTGAGGTTCGCTGCCCCGAAGATGCCCTCGACTCCGAGCGACCCGAGGTCGGCGATCTCCTCGAGATCGCGTTTGCGATCGGCCAGCGTCGTCGTCAGCCGGGCCAGCATCGCGACGTCACCGGTCAAGGTGCTGCCGTTGGTGCGCACGAATGTCTGCAGCGCCGTGATCGTCGAGGCAACGTTGCGGATCGTGCCGCTCAGCTCCGGGCGCTGCTGGGCCAGCTGGGTGCTGACGTCGCCGAGGCCGCGCTCGAGCGTCGCGATCGCCGCGCTGCTGCCCGCGAGCGAGCTCACGAACGTCTGAAGGTGCTCGATGGTCCCGACGATGTCGCCCTTGCTGCTGTCCAGCGTGGTGAGCGCGTTCGAGAGGTCGGTCAGGGTCTGCCGCAGGGCCGTGCCGTTGCCGTCCAGGGCGCGCGAGGAGCTGTCGACCAGGTCGGAGAGGGCGCCGCTCTTGTTGGCGCCGTTCGGACCGAGGGCGGCGACGAACTTGTCGAGCTCGGCGGTCACGTCGTCCAGCTCCAGCGGCGCCGCCGTGCGGCTCTCGGCGAGGACGGCACCGTCGGCCAGGCGCGGGCCGTGCAGCCACGGCTTGGTGAGCTGGACGTAGCGCGAGGCCAGCAGCCCCGGCGGGACGATCACGGCGTCGGTGTCGGCGGCGACCGGGGTGCTCTTCTTCAGCCGCATCCGGACCGAGACGCTGGCACCGTGCTGGGTCACCGAGGTGATCGTCCCCATCGGCACGCCGAGCACGCGGACCCCGTCGCCGGCGTACAGGCCGATCGTCTGCGGGAAGCTCGCGGTGACGGTGTAGGTGTCCCGTTGGCCCGAGCGGTGCCAGACCAGAAGCAGGCCGACGACCAGGACCACGACCAGGGCGATCGGAGCCTTTCGACTGATCATCAGCGGGGCCTTCACTTCGTACCCACGCTTGTCTTCTTGCCCAGGGTGTTCAGGTCGAGCGGGACCAGCCCGGCGAAGGTGCCGTCGAACCAGCGGCCGTTGCCGGTCAGGTTGGTGAAGTAGCGCAGGTACGGCGCCAGCAGCCGCAGCGACTCGTCCAGGTTCGCCTGGTTGGCGACCAGCACGCCGAGCACCGTCTTGAGGTGTCGCAGCGCTGGCGTGATCCGGCCCTGGTTCTCGGAGATGATCGCGGTCACCGTGCGGGCGAGGTCCGAGGTCGTGCTCAGCAGCTCCCGGATCACCTGCTGCCGACGGTCCAGCGTCTGCACCACCAGCCCGCTGTTCTGGATCAGGGTGGTGATGTCCTGGCGGCGGTCGGACAGCGTCGCGGCGATCTGCTCTGTCTGCGCGAACAGGTCCTGCACCTCGGCGTCGCGGTCCCCGACCGCCTTGGCCAGCCCGGAGAGCCCGGTGGCCGCGGTCCGGACATCGGGTGCGCCGGGGTCGATCGCGGAGGCGACCGTCCTCAGCGCCGTCGCCAGCTCGGTGGTGTTGATCGGGGCCAGCGTCCTGGCCGTGCCGAGCAGTGCGTTGGTGACCCCGAACGGCGTCGAGGTCCGTCGCAGCGGGATGGTCGCGCCCTTGCCCAGGGTCCCGGCGCCGGCGGGCGTCAGCACCAGGCTGTTCTGGCCGAGCAGCGTGTCCAGGCTGAGCGCGGCGCCGGTCTCGGAGCCGAGGTGCGGTGCGTGCTTGACCGTGTAGTCCACGACCGTGTGGTCGCGCACCACCCGGACCGAGTCGACCTTGCCCACCGCGATGCCCGCGATCCGGACCGGGTCGCCGGGCGCGATGCCGGCGGCGTCGGTGAACTCGGCGGAGTAGTGGGTGCCGCCGCCGGCGACAAGGTTGCCCAAGGTGGAGAGCCGGAACGACGCGGTGAGCATCAGCGCCATCACGATGACGCCGACGACCCCGATGACCCGGACGTTGCGGTAGTCGGTATTCATCCGACCCCGCAGATGTCGGTGGACGGGCCGGTCGGCGGGATCACCAGCGGCGGCGCCTTGCCGAGCAGGTCGACCTGGGCGCCGATGCCGCAGTCGAAGAACTGGAACCACGACCCGTACTGCGCCGAGCGCATCAGGGCGTTGAGCTTGACCGGCAGCAGGCCGAGCTTGTCGGCGAGCACCTTCTTGCCGGCGTCGAGCTGGGTCGCGATCGCCTGCACGCCCTTGATCGTGCCCGCCAGGCCGGGGCGGGCCTGGGTCAGCAGGGTGTCGGTGACCTTGGCGAGCTGGTCGATCCCGGCCAGCGCGTCGATCGTCACCTCACGGTCCTGCGCGAGCCCGGTGGTGAAGCTCTGCAAATGGGTCACCAGCCGGTTGAACGGCCCGGACCGCTCGTTCAGCGTCTGCAGGACGGTAGTCAGATCGTCCACCAGCTCGCCGATGTCGGCGTCGCGGTGGGCGATCGTGGTGCCCAGCGAGCCGGTGCTGCTCAGCAGCGAGGCGATCGTGCCGCCCTCGCCCTGCAGCGCCTGGACCAACGAGAAGGACAAGGCGTTGATCGACTGGCTGTCGAGGCCCTGGAACAGCGGCTGGAACCCGTTGAACACGGCTGTCAGATCCAAGGCCGGGTGGGTCCTGCTCAGCGGCAGCGTGCTGCCGGGAGGCAGCCGGGTGCCGTCGGCGGGGACTGTCAGCGCGACGTACCGCTCACCGATCAGGTTGCGGAACCGGATCACCGCGGTCGAGGTCGAGTTCAAGACGATCGAGGGGTCGAGGCTGAAGGTGACCTTCGCGCGCGCGTCGTCGGTCAGCTGCACGGCCTTGACCCGCCCCACGGTCACGCCGGCGAGCCGGACGTCGTCGCCGACCACGACCTTGGTGGCGTCGGCGAACACGGCCTTGTACGTCGGGTCGCCACCGTCCTGGAAGCCCTGGATCGTCCGGGTCAGCAGCGCGATCAGCATCACCGTGACGAAGGCGAAGACCAGCAGCTTGATCAGGCTCCCGCGGATGCTCATCCCAGCACCCCGCCCAGCAGCATCGTCAGCAGGCTGCCCGGCGCCGACGTGGTGTCCGACCCGGTGCCTCCCGAGGCGGCGGCGCCACCGGGAAGCGACAGCTCGACCGGGATGCCCGGCAGACCGTCGACGGTCTGCAGCAGCTGCGGGTGCCCGCGGATCTCGTCGAGCTGGGTCGGCACCGGCGGGAAGGAGACCGGCTTGCCGTGGTTCGTCGACGGCGTCACCGGGCAGTACGGGCCGTAGGAGGACAGGTCGAGGGCCTTCGGGGCATCGATCCCCGGCTTGTACATGCCGCGTGAGACCGAGACGAACAGCCGGGCCTTGAGGTAGGGGCCGTCGGCGAAGACGGCCTCGAGGCGGCTCTTGGCCTCCACGACCCCGCGCAGGGTGCACGCCAGCTCCGGGGAGTACTTGCGCAGCAGCTCGAGGATCGGCTGGCTGACCCGGACCACCTCGACCGCCGTACCGCCGACGGCCTGGACCAGCTCGCCGGTCTGGTACGCGAACGCGTTGGTGCCTGAGAGCAGGGCCGCCAGCTGCTTCTGCTTCGCGGAGAGTGTCCGACTCGTCACTGTCAGGTGCTGGAGGGTGCGCAGCAGCGGGGCGGAGACCTCGGTGTACTCATCGCCCACGTCGCTGAGCAGCTTGCTGTCGGCGAGGAACTCATCCACCGTCGGCCGGACGCCACGGGTGTAGGTGTTCGCCTCGGAGAGCAGGTCGCCGAGCTGGGTGCCCTGACCACGCAGTCCCGTTGCGATCGCGGTGAGCGTCGCGCTCAGCTCCTCGGGTCGCACAGCGGTCAGCAGCGGCTCGAGGTTGTTCAGCACGGTGCTGGTCTCGATGGCGACGCTGCTCCGGTCGCGGGCGATCACGTCGCCGGCGGCGATCCGGGCCGCGACCGGCGTGGCCGGCAGCCGGAGGTCGACGTACTTCTCACCGAAGACGGTCTTGGGAAGCACCGCGGCAGTCACGTTGGCCGGGATCAGGTGCAGCTGGCCGCGGTCCAAGGCGAGCCGAAGCGTCGCGCCCGACCCATCGGGGTTCGCACTGATCGCCGAGACCCGGCCGACGACTATCCCGTCGACCTTCACATCAGCGCCGTTGCTGAGCTGGCTGCCGGCCCGGTCGACCTCGAGGGTCACCACGGCCGGGTTCGCGAAGGCATGGGTGAACACCGCCACCGTCAGGCCGAGCCCGCTGGCCATCAACGCGATCGCCAAGAGGCCCAGGAGCATCAGGCCGGTCCGGGTGTAGAGCCGCGAGAGCAGCCCGCCCCCGGGTGCTTCGTCGAAGTAGGAGCTGACGCGGCTGGTCACCGGATCACCCCGCGATCCGCACGGTCGAGGTGGCGCCCCAGAAGGCCAGCGAGATGAAGAAGTCGCTGATCGTCACGAGCACGATCGCAGCGCGCACCGCACGGCCGACAGCGACGCCGACGCCGCCCGGGCCGCCCTTGGCGTTGAAGCCGTAGTAGCAGTGGGTGGCGATCACCATCACCGAGAAGATCAGTGCCTTGACCAGCGAGAGGAGAACGTCGGCCGGCGGCAGGAACAGATGGAAGTAGTGGTCGTAGGCACCCGGGGACTGCCCGAAGCTGCGGGTCACGATGAGTCTCGTCGCGAAGTAGGAGGAGAACAGGCCGGCCAGGTAGAGCGGCACCACCGCGATCATGCCGGCCACGACCCGGGTCGTGACCAGGTACGGGATCGGCCGGATCGCCATCACCTCGAGAGCGTCGATCTCCTCGGCGATCCGCATCGCGCCGAGCTGCCCGGTGAACCCGGCGCCCAGCGTGGCCGAGAGCGAGATGCCGGCGACGATCGGGGCGATCTCGCGGGTGTTGAAGTACGCCGAGATGAACCCGGTGAACAGCGAGGCGCCGATGTTGTTCAGCCCGGTGTAGCCCTGCAGGCCGACCTCGGTACCGGTGAAGAAGGAGAGCAGCAGGATCACGCCGAAGGTCCCGCCGATGACCGCGAGCGCACCAGTCCCGAAGGACGCCTCCCCCAGCAGCCGCCAGACCTCCGGCCGCTGCCTGCGCAGTACGCCGGGCACTGCGGCGATCACCCGCCCGTAGAAGAGCAGCTGATGGCCCAGCCCGACCAGCGGGTTGACCACCCGGTCAGTGGCGCGCTCCTGCTCTGCGGCGGACATCGTCACTTCCCCTGGGGCACGAGCTGGAGGTAGACCGACGTCGCCATGAAGTTGATCACGAACAGCAGCACGAACGTGATCACCACCGACTGGTTGACGGCATCGCCGACCGCACGCGGGCCGCCCTTGACGGTCAGCCCGCGGTAGGACGCCACGAGAGCGGTCAGCAGGCCGAACACCGCCGCCTTGGCCTCGCCGAGCCAGAGGTCCTGGACCGTTGCGATGGTGCGGAACGACGCGACGAAGGCGCCCGGCGAGCCGTGCTGCACCAAGACGTTGAAGACGTAGCCGCCGACCACCCCGACAACGCTGACCAGGCCGTTGAGCAGCAGCGCGACCACGATGCAGCCGAGCACCCGGGGCACCACCAGCCGGTTGATCGTGGAGACGCCGAGCACCTCCATCGCGTCGATCTCCTCGCGGATGGTGCGGGCACCGAGGTCGGCGCAGATGGCCGTGCCGGCCGCGCCGGCCAGGAGCAGTGCCGTCACGATCGGCGAGGCCTCCCGGATCGTGGCCAGCGCCGAGGCTGCGCCGGTGAAGCTCTCGGCCCCGAGCTGCTTGGTCAGGTTGCCCAGCTGCAGGGCGATGACCGCGCCGAAGGGGATCGAGACCAGCATCGCCGGAAGCACCGAGACGCTCGCGATGAACCAGGTCTGGCCGACGAACTCGCGGGTCTGGAACGGCAGTGTGAAGATCCCGCGGATCGTGCGCGCCGAGAACACCAGCAGCCCGCCGAGGGCGTCGATCAGCCCTGCGAGCGGTTTGAGGAGTGACGATGGACCAGGACCCGCGCCCGAGGGCGGACGTCGCGTGCCGGCCATCTCCACCTCCTCGCGGTACCGGTAAATGTGGGCATTTCGGCGCTGGGACCTACAACGATGTAGGTGTGGCGCAAGTCACGTCGCCGCATCCGCTCCTGGTTCCCGGACCAGCGCCCGGACGGCCTTCCGGTCGGTCTTCCCGACGCTGGTCAGCGGCACTGCGTCCACGAGGACCACCTCACGGGGGTACTTGTGCCGGGCCAGCCGCTCCCGGGAGTAGGCGATCAGGGCCTCGGCGTCCAAGCCGGACGCCGGGTCCACCGAGACCACCGCGACGACCTCCTCGCCCTTCTCCGCGTCAGGCCGTCCGACCACAGCCGCCGAGATCACGCCCGGGTGGGTCATCAGCGCGTCCTCGACGTCGCGCGGATAGACGTTGAAGCCGCCGCGGATGATCAGGTCCTTGAGCCGGTCGACCACGAACAGGTAGCCGTCCTCGTCTAGATGCCCGACGTCGCCGGTGTGCAGCCAGCCGTCGACCACGGTCTCGGCGGTCTGCTCGGGCGACTTCCAGTAGCCCTTCATCACCCCAGGCCCGCGCACCCAGATCTCGCCGTCCTCGCCGGCCGGGAGCCTGCTGCCGTCGGGCGCCGCGATCGCCACCTCGGCGTGCGGCAGCGGCTTGCCGACGCTGCCGGCCCGGATCGTGGTCGGCGTCGAGGCGGAGACGACCGCGCTCGACTCGGTCAGGCCGTAGCCCTCCAGGATCACCGCCCCGAGGCGCTCGGCGACCTCGGTCCGCAGCGAGTCAGGCAGCGGGGCGCCGCCGGACCCGAAGGAGACCAGGCAGGACAGGTCGTAGTCCTCGATCGGCTCGGCCAGGATCATCGTCAGCATCGAGGGCACGATCGGGCTGCTCTCCAGCCGGTGCTCGGCGACCAGCGCGAGCCAGCCGGGCGCGTCGAACCAGCGCTGCATCACCGAGACCAGCTGCTTGCCCGAGTGCATTCCGCCGACGGCGACGATCAGCCCGTAGGCGTGCGAGAGCGGCAGTGGCAGCAGCGCCCGGGTGGTGCCCATCGCCTCGCCGACGCTGTTGATCCCGGCCCCGCTGGCCCACAGCCCGCCGTGGGTGAGCATCACGCCCTTGGAGCGCCCGGTGGTGCCGCCGGTGTAGAGCAGCGCAGCGATGTCGTCGTCTGCACGCGGCACGATCGCGATCGGCTCGGCCTTCTCCAGCTCGCCGTACCAGGTGGTGCCGGCCGGCGCGTCCGCCTCGTCGCCGACGACGAGGATCGTCAGGCCGAGGCCCTCGGCCGCGCTGAGGATCAGTGGCAGTAGCTCAGGCGTCACCACTGCGGCGGTTGCCTCGGAGTCCTCCAGGATGTGGCGCAGCTCGGGCGGCGTCTGCAGGAAGATCACCGGCGTCACCACGGCGCCGGCGCGCCATACTGCCTGGTAGGTCACGAACACCTCGGGCGTGTTCATCATCAGCACCACGACCCGGTCGCCGGGGCCGACCCCGATGCCGCGAAGGCCGCCTGCGACCCGGCGGCCGCGCTCGAACAGGCTGCCGCTGGTGTGCCAGGTGCCTTCGAAGAGCAGCGACTCGTAGTCGCCCTGGGCCTCGAAGGACCGTTCGTTGAGCTCGGCGAGGTTGTGGCTCATCGCGCCGCCACCGCCTCGGCACCGGCAACGCGCGCTGCCGCGAGCGCGAGCCGCGCGACCTCGTCGTACGCCGCCACATCATCACCGAGCAGGAACCGGTCCACCTTCGCCCGCCGCCAGTAGAGGTGCGCGTCGTGCTCCCAGGTGAAGCCGATGCCGCCGTGCACCTGGATCAGCGTCTCGGTCGCGGACTGCAGCGCCGTCGCAGCAGCGCCCTTGGCCGCCGCGGCCGCCATCGGCAGCTCGTCCGGCGCTTCGTCCGCGGCCCAGGCCGCCCACCAGACCAGCGACCGTAGGTTCTCGACCTGGACGTAGGCATCGACCAGGGCGTGCTTGACGGCCTGGTAGGACCCGATCGCGCGACCGAAAGCGTGACGTTCCTTGGCGTACGCCACGCCGATCTCGAGTGCCCTGGTCGCCGTGCCGAGCCCTTCGGCAGCAAGCACCACCCTCCCGACGCGCAGCGCGTGCTCCCAGCGCAGCCCGGCATCGCCGGCGACGACCTCGCCTGCCGCCGCCGCAACCTGTCCCAGACCGCGGGTCGGGTCGATCGGCGCCCGGGTCGTCACCGTCCCATCGCCGCAGACCAGGTCCGTGCCGCGCAGCGAGAGAAACCGCGTCGAGCCGACCGCGTCCATCGTCGGCTCGTCGCCGTCGACCACGGCGTACGAGGTCGAGCCATCGGCCAGTGCCGCGAGCCGGGCGTCGTCGCCGGCCAGCAGGACCGCGGCCCGGGCGTAGCCCACCAGCGACGGGCCGGCCAGGACCCTGCCGGCCTGTTCGGCCACCACGGCCAGGTCGAGCAGCGAGCCGCCCCCGCCGCCGTGCTCCTCGGGAACCGTGATCGCGGCGAAGCCGCTGGCGGCCAGCGCCTCGCGCCCGGGCTTGAGCTCGGCGCCGGCCGGGTCGTCGGAGTCCAGGGCTGCCCGTGCGTCGGCAGGCGAGGCCGCGCGGGCGAAGAAATCACCGGCTGCCGTGGCCAGGTCGCGCTGCTCGTCGTCGAGGTCGAAGTTCATCGCGCTGCCTTCTCTTTCTCGTCCGCCTGCGAGCCGGAGCCCGCGAGGCTCTCCCTGAAGGTGATGCCCTTATCGGCGCGCGGCTCTGGCGGCAGGCCCAGGACCCGCTCGCCCAGGACGTTGCGCAGGACCTCGTTGGTGCCGCCGGCGATCGCCATCCCGGGCAGCGCGGCCTGCGCGTTCTGCCACGACGAGCTGCCCTCGGCGGTCTCGGCGTACGCCGCGTCCGGCCCGAGCAGCCGCACCGCGAGGTCGGCTAGGTCCCGGGCGACCTTGGTGCCGGCGAGCTTGCCGGCCGAGGCCTCGGGACCGGGGAACGCGCCCCGGCTGATCGCGGAGAGCTGGCGGTAGCCGGTGTAGCGGATGCCGAGGCTCGCGACGTACGCACGGCCGAAGTCCTGGCGGGCGAGCGCCTGGCGCTCGGGCGAGAGGCCGTTGATCTGCCGGGCCACGTGCACCGCGACCGAGCTGACGCTCATCCCGACCTCGGTGCCGCCGCCACCCAGGGTGAGCCGCTCGCTCATCAGCGTCGTCAGCGCCACCCGCCAGCCGTCGCCGACGTCGCCGAGGCGCTCGGAGTCCTCGACCACCACGTCGTCGAAGAAGACCTCGTTGAACTCCGCGCCGCCGTTCATCTGACGAAGCGGCCGGACCGTGACTCCGTCGGCCTTCATCGGGACCACGAACATCGTCAGCCCACGGTGCTTGGCGACGTCCGGATCGGTGCGGGTGAGCACGATGCCGTAGTCGGAGAGGTGCGCCAGCGTCGTCCAGACCTTCTGGCCGCTGATCACCCACGCACCGTCGGCGTTCTTGACCGCCTTGGTGCGCAGCGCCGCGAGATCGGACCCCGAGGCCGGCTCGCTGAACAGCTGGCACCAGATGTCGTCGGCCCGCAGCAGCCGCTTGAGGTAGCGCTCCTTCTGGTCCTCGCTGCCGTGGTGGATCACCGTCGGGCCGCACATGCCGATGCCGATCAGGTTGATCAGCCCCGGTACGCCGGCACCGGACAGCTCCTGGTCGATGATCGCCTGCTGCATCGGGGTGCCGCCCTGGCCGCCCGCCTCGACCGGCCAGGTCACCCCGACCAGCCCGCCGTCGTAGAGCAGCGCTTGACGCTCACGGGACGCGCCATCATCGAAGGTGCGCTGGTCGGCGATGTGGCCGAGTGCCTCACGGTGGTCCGCGATGAAGGCCCGGACCTTGTCACGCCAGGCGGCCTCGTCGGGAGTGTCGTCGAAATCCATCTCGGTTCCTCTGGATCGTTCTCGGGGGTTCCTGCGTCGGATCCTGCTCTGGGGCGCTGTTGCCAACGTCAGCGTCGCACGGAACTTATCTGCACTCAAACATGTAACTTCGATTCTTCGCGGCCCGGCGCCTCATTTCGGGCCGCAGCCAAATCGCTCTGATTGTGCACGATGCCCGCCTTCTCCGCTAGCCCTTACGCCGCATCTTCCTGGCCGGATGCGGGTGATTGTGTACAATCCTGTTCATGACAGATGGCACCGGCCCCCTCGCCGGGATCCGGGTCCTCGAGCTCGGCAGCTTCATCGCCGGACCGTTCGCGGGCCAGCTGCTCGGCGACTACGGTGCCGAGGTCGTGAAGATCGAGTCGACGACCTCGGGCGATCCGATGCGCCGCTGGGGCATCAACCTCGACGGCGAGAGCCTGTGGTGGCCGATCATCGCCCGCAACAAGCGCTCGGTGGCGCTCGACCTGCGCGACGACGACGCCCGGGCGCTGCTGCGACGGCTGGTGGGCGAGGTCGACGTCGTGGTGGAGAACTTCCGGCCCGGGACCCTGGAGGCCTGGGGGCTGGACTACCGGGCGCTGGCCGAGATCAACCCGCGACTGGTGATGACCCACGTATCCGGCTTCGGGCAGACCGGGCCGAGGGCGCGCGAGGCCGGGTTCGGCAGCGTCGGCGAGGCGATGGGCGGTATCCGGCACACCACCGGTTCGCCGGGCCTGCCGCCGGCCCGTTCGGGGGTCAGCCTGGGCGACTCGCTGTCTGGCATGTTCGCCGTGATCGGCACCCTGGCTGCACTGGTCGAGCGGGACCACAGCGGCCTGGGCCAGGAGGTGGACGTCGCGATCTACGAGGCGGTCGCCGCCCTGATGGAGTCGACGCTGGTCGACCACGAGGTCGCCGGCGTGACCCGTGGACGGACCGGCTCGGTACTGCCCGGCGTCGCACCGTCCAACGTCTACGCGACCGCCGACGGCGCCGAGGTGCTGATCGCCGGCAATGCAGACACCGTCTTCGGCCGGCTCGTCACCGCGATGGGGGCACCGCAGCTGGCCATCGACTCCCGGTACGCCGGTCACGCCGACCGTGGCGCCCACCAGGCCGAGCTCGACGAGCTGATCGCGGCCTGGACCGCGACGCTGTCCGGCGACGAGCTCCTCGCCGTCCTGGAGCAGCACGGCGTCCCGGCCGGGCGGATCTACACCGCCGCCGACATGCTCGCCGACCCGCACTACGCCGCTCGCGAGATGGTCGTCAGAGTGGTCAACGCCGCCGGCAGGTCGCTGCCCGCCGCCGGGGTGGTCCCCAAGTTCTCCCGGACCCGGCCCGATCCCCCTGTCGCCGGGCCGCAGCTGGGCGAGCACACCGACGAGATCCTGCGGACCCTTGCCGGGGCGACGGCGGCCGAGCTCGAGGCGCTCGACCTGCGTGGCGCCGTCCTGCGGCCGCGTGCCCCCGCACACTGATCCCCACCAGCCCTGATCCACCCAAATCTGGAGAGGAACGACCCATGCCCCGACTGCGCCAGGTCCCCCGGGCCGAGGTGACCGACGAGCTCACGGCGTCCATGTACGCGATGCTCTTCGGGCCCGATCGCGACCCGGTCGCCGAGCCCGGGACCGAGACCGGCACGCCGGGCGACTGGTGGACGGTGTTCGCGCTCGTGCCCGACGTGATGAAGCACGCGGTGCAGGGTTTTGGGCTCTACCGGAGCCCGAAGCGGCTGCTCTCACCCGCGCTCCGCGAGCTCGCCCAGACCCGCGCCGGCTGGGTGGGGCAGAGCCAGTTCGTCTACTCCCAGCACTGCAAGGCCGCACGGGACGCGGGGCTCACCGACGAGCAGGTCGAGGCGGTCGCGCACTGGGGCGTCGCCGAGTGCTTCGACCCCGCCCAGCGCGCGGTGCTCGCCTACACCGACGCCCTGGTGCTCGACGGTGGCCGGGTGGCCGACGGCGTCTTCGCCGCACTCCAGGCTGCGCTGAGCGACGAGCAGATCCTGGAGCTGACCTACATCACCTCGCTCTATGGCATGCATGCGGTGATGTCGCGGGCGCTGCGCACCGAGTTCGATGACCGCGACGAGCCGATCGTCGAGGTCGAGCGCCCGGACGGCCAGAAGGGCTACGACCTCGGCGCGACCATCGCCGGCGGCCAATGAGAAGGGGACAGTGAACCGGGGATGGTGAGCAGCGCCCCCGCTCCCGGCAGCGCTACCGACGTCGAGATCATCGAGGTCGGACCGCGGGACGGCCTGCAGAACGAGTCCGTGCTGCTGGGCACCGAGGCCAAGCTCGAGCTGATCGCCCGGTCGGTCGCTGCCGGCGTACGCCGGATCGAGGCGACCAGCTTCGTGCACCCGCGGCTGGTGCCGCAGATGGCCGACGCCGAGGCAGTGATGGCGGGAGTCGAGCGCCGTCCCGGCGTCCGGTACGCCGGCCTGGTGCTCAACACCCGCGGCCTGGACCGGGCGCTCGCCGCCGGCGTCGACGAGGTGAACTGCGTCGTGGTGGCGACCGAGACGTTCAGCCGCCGCAACCAGGGCATGGGCGTTCAGGACGCGATCGACGTCGTCGCCGAGGTCGCCCGGGCCCGGGCCGGGACGACGCTGGGCCTCTCGGTGACGATCGCGGTCTCGTTCGGGTGCCCCTTCGAGGGCGAGGTCGCGCCGGCGGCCGTGGTCGAGGTGGCGCGCAAAGCCGCTGCGCTCGGCGTCGACGAGATCTCCCTGGCCGACACCATAGGGGTCGGCGTCCCGGCACAGGTCACCGCGCTGCTCGGCGCCGTCCGGGCGGTCGCTCCCGACCAGCGCCTGCGTACGCACTTCCACAACACCCGCAATACCGGCTACGCCAACGCGGTCGCCGCCCAGGCCGCCGGAGCCGAGGTCTTCGACGCCTCGCTCGGCGGGATCGGCGGCTGCCCGTTCGCCCCGGCCGCCACCGGCAACATCGCCACCGAGGACCTGGTCAACCTCTTCGAGCGCAGCGGCCTGCGCACCGGCCTGGACCTCGACCGGCTGATCGCGGACTCGGCGTGGCTCGGCGGGCAGCTGGGAGCCGAGCTGCCAGGGATGCTCGGCCGCGCCGGCGTCTTCCCCTAGCCCGGTCGAGCCTCAGCCGGACCGAGGGTCGTCGTCATCGACCGGTGCGAGGTGGCGCGGGTTCGCGACCCGGAGCCGCTCGTCGGTGATCTCGTCAAGGACACCGACCAGCTCGTCGTACCGCTCGTCCCAGGTGCCTGCGCGAACCTCGGCGGCGAGCGCGTCCTCGTCGTCGACCCCGAGCTCGGCGAGGCGTTCGTCGAGCCAGGCATCGCCCCGCGCCGCGGCGAGCTCGCGCTCGACGATCGCCAGCAGGTGCGCGGCGACACGGGCCAGATAGGCGTCTCCCCTGTCCTCGCCGAGCAGGGACTCGCGGACGGCCTCGACCGCCTCGCCGGCACTGGGATAGCGGTGCAGCCCCATCAGCCCTCCCCCAGAAGCCGCAGCAGGTCGTGCTCCTGCTCGACGACCCGCCGCCCGATGGCGGCGAGCTCGACCGAGCGGGTCATCCCCGAGAAGTGCCGGTGCGCCTGCCACAGGCAGATCACCGCCCAGTTCAAGGTGCCGACCAGCTGCCACCAGCGCACCGCGTCCACGTCGGGCCGCACCCCGGCGACCTCCTCGTAGCCGTCGAAGAGGTCGGCGAACGTCGCGACCCCGCCCACCGGGAGCGGTCCTGAGAACCGCCAGGCGCGGACGCAGAGCCAGCCGAGGTCCTCGGCCGGGTCGCCCCGGTGCACCAGCTCCCAGTCCAGGACGGCGGTGAGCCCGGCTTCGCCGACCAGCACGTTGCCGACCCGGAAGTCGCCGTGCACCAGCGCCCGGCGCTCCGAGCGCGGCGGGCGGTCGGCTGCCAGCCGGCGGAAGGCGAGCTCGAGGACCGGCCGGTGCTGGCCGACGAGGTCGTAGCGCTCCCGGATCGCCTCCAGCGGGTCGGCCTCGGACAAGCCATCGAGCTCGTCCTCGGGCACGGCATGCAGCGTCGCCGCGGCCCGCCCGAGCTGCCGGCCGAGGACCTCGCGTGCGGCGGCGTACCGCTCGTCGCGCAGGATCCGGCGCGGGATCGCCTCGCCCTCGACGTGCGTCATCAGCAGGTACGGCGATCCCAGCCGGGCGGCGCTATCGGACCAGGAGACCAGCTCGGGCCCGGGGACACCGTGCCGCGACGCCGCGGTCAGCGCGATCGCCTCGTGCCGGGTCCGCACCGGGTCGGCCTCGCCGTCGGGGTCGCGGCGCAGGACGTAGCGGCTCCGGTCCGATCCTGCGAGCGCGGTGAACGCCCAGGTCTCCCGGCTGGAGCCTCCCGAGAGCCGGTGGAGGTCGACGACCTCGTCGCACAGCCGGCCACGAGCACGCAGCTCCTCGGCAAGCGCGGCAGGTTCCGGCATCAGCGCCCGAACCCGAACAGGCTGCCGGCGACCTTGCGGATCTGGATCTCCTCGGCACCCTCGGTGATCCGGTAGCGCCGGTGGTGGCGGTAGATGTGCTCGAACGGCTGGTGCCGCGAGTACCCCTCTCCGCCGAAGACCTGCATGGCCTGGTCGGCGGCCTGGCACACCAGCCGGTTGGCCCGGAAGTTCGCCATCGAGACCAGCGCGCCGACCTCGGTCGGGTCATCTGCGCGGTCCAGCATCCAGGCTGCGCGGTGCACCAGGCCGCGCACCATCTCGGCGTCGGTGTGCAGCTCGGCCAGCGGCCACTGGATCGCCTGCCGGGTGGCCAGTGGCGCACCGAAGGTGACCCGCTCGCGCGCCCGGGCGACGGCCCGGTCGATGCAGTACTCCGCCGCGCCGAGGCTCGAAGCCGCCTGCCGGATCCGGTTCTCGTGCACGAAGTGCTGCGCGACCGCGAGGCCTAGCCCTTCCTCGCCGAGGATGGCCGAGTGCGGCACCCGGGCACCCTCGAGGTGCACCCTGGCGTGGTCGGTCGGCATGTTGAAGGTCCACTCGTACTCGCCGACCCGCAGGCCCTCGGTGCTCATCGGGACCAGGAACGCGGTGATCCCGCGGGCCGAGCCGTCGGCGCCGTCGGTGCGGGCGAACACGACGTCGTGGGTCGCGACGTGCACCCCGGTGTTCCAGCGCTTCTCGCCGGTGATCACCCAGTCGTCGCCGTCGCGGACTGCACGGGTCTCCATCCAGGTGGCGTCGCTGCCGTGGTCCGGCTCGGTCAGGGCGAACGCGACGACCCGCTCCCCGGTGACCATGCCCTCCAGCAGGTCGGCCTTCTGCTCCGGCGTCCCGAAGTCGCGGACGATGTGCACGAACGGCAGGTTCGCCACCACCGACGCCTCGTTCTGCAGGTCGTTGTGCAGCCCCAACCCCCGGCGGGCGAGGTGCTCGCGGACGACCGCGAGCTCGAGGTTGGTGGCCCCGCCGCCACCGAGATCGACCGGGAGGGCATAGCGGTAGAACCCCGCACGGTCGGCCAGCACCCGCATCTGCCCGAGCAGCTCCTCCCAGTCCGCGGACGGGGTGCCGCCGTTCTCGAAGTCGGTGCGAGCCCATTCGCGGCGGTGGTCGAAGTACTGCGGATGCTCGCGTTCCAGCGGGACGATCTCGGCCTCGATGAAGGCGTCGAGTCGGTCCAGCGTCCCGGCGAGACCTTCGGGCAGCTCGAAGTCCACGCCTCAGGCCGGGGTCGGCTCGGCTGCCGCCTTGGCCGGCGCGTGCGCGACGTCCTCGGGACGCAGGTCGCGGGTCCAGGCCGCGAACTCGAGCAGGATGCCGTCGGGGTCGAAGAAGTAGAGCGAGCGGATGAAGACGCCCGGGTGCATCTCGCGGGCGACGCCGTACTCGCTGTCGTCATGGTTGAGGATCACGCCGGTGCGGACGCCCTTCGCCTCGAGCTTGTCCTTGTAGTCGTCGAACTTCTCCAGCGGGATCTTGAACGAGACGTGGTTCATCGAGCCGATGGCGGTCATGATCTCGCCCTCGCCGGGGATGTCCGCGCACGAGGCGATGCCGGGGGCCGGCGGCGGAGCGTCGGGGAAGTAGAAGAACGCCAGGTACTGCCCGGCGCCGCAGTCGAAGAAGAAGTGCTGCCCGTAGCCCAGCGGCAGCTCGACGGTCTTGGCCAGGCGCATGCCGAGGACGCCTGAGTAGAAGTCCACGGTGCGCTCCATGTCGGAGCAGACCAGGGCCAGGTGGCACAGGCCGCCGAGGTCGAACTCGGGATTTCCGGCCGTTTCGTCGGCCTCAGCGGTCTCGGGCGAGGACACAGTGGTGGACATGACCAGACCGTAGGCCGCGCGCTCGATGCCGGTCAAGTGTCCGGTTCAGATATTGTGTACAACTTCTGGGATTGGCGGTCAGTGTGAGCGTCAATGCTTTCTTCGGACCCCGCCGATTGTCCACAATCAATCCCGATTCGCCCTCGGACCGCTAGCCTGAGCCCTGCCATGACGACCAGGAGCAGACCCGCCAGCCCGGCGTACGAGCAGATCCGCCAGGCCATCGTGGAGGGTGCCTATCCTCCCGGGCAGCGGCTGATCGAGCAGCGGATCGCCGAGGAGCTGCAGCTCTCCCGTACGCCGGTGCGCGAGGCCTTGCACCGTCTGGTCGCCGAGGGCCTGGTGCACAGCGAGCCCAACCGCGGAGCAGTGGTCCGCGCGCTCTCGGTCGAGGACATCGCTGACATCTACGGGCTGCGCGCACGACTCGAGGGGTACGCCGCCGAGCTTGCCGCCGAGCGGGCCGGCGAGGATGACATCACCGCGATCGACGAGGGCAACGCCGCCTTCGCCGCCGCCCTGGCCCGCCCCGCCCACGACCTCGAGGTGGTCCGCGCGACCCATGAGGCCAACCGCCGGATCCACGACGCGATCCTCGAGGCCGCCAAGCACGACCGGCTCCGGCAGACGCTGAGCCGCACCATCGACGTGCCCCTGGTATTCCAGGCGTTCCGCGAGTTCGACCGGGCCGAGACCGAGCGCTCGCACCTGTTCCACACCGTGATCCGGGACGCGATCGTGGCCGGCGACGGCGTCCGCGCCGGCAACCTGATGAGCGAGCATGTGCTCCAGGGTCGGGACTCGCTGATCGCCCATGTCCAGGCGCGGGCTGACGAGGACCAGTAGCCCGAGCAGTCAGACCCGGCAGTCAGACCCGGCAGTCAGGCAAACCCAGGCCCCGCGCCCGCGGTCCCGCCGTCGACGACGAGCACCGACCCGGTCGTGTAGCCGCCAGCGCGCGAGGCCAGATAGACCACGGTCCCGCCGATCTCCTCGGGTCGGCCGATCCTGCGCAGCGGGATCAACGCCATCGCGCGGTCGGCGTACTCCGGCGTGCCGAGGATCGGGGCGCTCATCTTGCTCGCGAACATGCCGGGGGCGATCGCGTTGACCAGGATGTGCTCGTGCGCGAGCCGGGCCGCATGCTGGCGGGTCAGCTGGTGCACGGCAGCCTTGCTCGCTGAGTACGCGTAGGTCTCGGACTGCGGCACTGCGAGCCCGTCGATCGAGCCGATGTTGATCACCCGCGCCGGGTCTTCGGCACTGGCCGCGGCCCGGAGCAGCGGGAGCGCGGCGGCAGTCAGGTAGTGCACGGCCTTGACGTTGAGGTCCATCACCTTGTCCCAGCCTGCTTCGGGGAAGTCCTCCATCCCGGCGCCCCAGGTGGCACCGGCGTTGTTGACCAGGATGTCGAGGCGCTCGGTGCGCACGGCGACGGCCTCGGCCAGAGCACGCGCACCGGCAGGAGTGGAGAGGTCCGCGACGACGCCCTCGCAGCTGCCGAGGGCGGAGAGCCCGGCCACTGCAGTCTCGATCTCGTCGGTCTTCCGGGCGCAGACGATGACACGCGCACCGGCCTTGAGCAGCTCGATCGCGATCGCGGAGCCGATGCCGCGGGTGCCGCCGGTGACCAGCGCGGTGCGCCCGTCGAGGGAGAAGAGATCGCTCATGCCCGACAACATAGCGGGGTAACATATCGGCACTACCGCCGACTTATGACTATCGTTGGCGGCATGAGTCGCGTCGCTCCCCTGCCCGAGCCGTGGAGTTCTGAGGATGCCGCAGGCATCGGGCGCTGGGGCCACCCCGACGCCGGCTACGACCCGCTGCTGCTGACCCGCGCACTGCAGCGCCATCCGCGGCTGGCCCAGCGCACCCGGGCGCTCGGCGAGAGCCTGTACGTCGACGGGCGGCTCGCACCGCGCCAGCGGACGCTGGCCATCCTGCGCATCTGCGGCCTGCTCGGCTGCCGGTACGAGTGGGGCGGCCAGGCTGCGTTCTGGGGCCCACTGACCGAGGTCAGTGAGGAGGACTGCGATGCGCTCGCCGTCGGCAGCGCCGACGATCCTCGCTGGAGCGGACCGGAGCAGGTCCTGATCGCCGCGGTCGACGAGCTCGAGCACACCGGCAGCTGGACCGAGGAGACCTGGGCACGGCTCGGGGCGACCCTGGACGACGAGCAGCGGATGGAGCTGGTCATCGTGGTCGGCTGGTACCGGATGATCTCGACGCTGTGCACCACGATGGACCTGCCGGTCGAGGGCTGGATGCGGCCGTGGCCGGCCGGCGGCTGATCCCGGGCTGATCTCGGGATCCACTTCGGGCCGCCACCGCTTGTTCACCCGCCGGGCTCCTTGGTGTGGACCGCCCGTCACGGGCCTGCCCGAGCCTGAGGATCCGATGCGGTCTGAGGGGATCACGTGGAGAACGCGCTCGTCGGGCTGATGTCCGACCTGGGCGCCTGGTCCCTGGTCGTGATCGGGCTGATCGTCTTCGCCGAGAGCGGCCTGATGACGTTCTTCCTGCCCGGCGACTCGATGCTGTTCGCGGCTGGCGTGCTGGCCGCCACCGACGTCGTGGCGGTGCCGGTCTACGTGGTTGCGCTGGTCGTCGCGGC
Source organism: Marmoricola sp. (assembly GCA_036272095.1). Classification (GTDB taxonomy): domain Bacteria; phylum Actinomycetota; class Actinomycetes; order Propionibacteriales; family Nocardioidaceae; genus Marmoricola. The sequence goes on from DATAZI010000025.1 coordinate 51,064, forward strand.
CTCGGCGTTCGCCGGCAACCAGGTCGGCTACGCGATCGGCCACCACATCGGACCGCGGGTGCTGACTCGCAACGGCCGGCTCCTCTCCGCTGACCGCATCCAGCGCTGCGAGCTCTTCTTCGCCCGGTACGGCGCCCGGTCCCTGGTGCTCGCCCGGTTCCTGCCGGTGGTGCGCTCGTTCGTGCCCGTGATCGCCGGCGTGGGCTCGATGCCCCGCCGCCGGTTCGTCTCGTTCAGCCTTCTTGGCTCCAGCAGTTGGGGCGTCAGCCTGGTGCTCGCCGGCGGGCTGCTCGGACACATCGCCTGGGTGGCCGATCATGTCGGCCTGATCGGGTTCGCCTTGGTCGGGATCGCGATGCTGCCGGCGCTCGTCTCCGTCGGGCGCAGCCGTCTGCTGAGTGGTCGGCCAGCCCGGCCGGGCAGCGAAGAACCCGCCGACCCCGGATTCGCACCCGGCTCGACGGGGTCGTCGATGTGCAGCGGGTAAGGCGACCTACCTGCGCTTGACCTTCAGCGTGACCGAGGTCTGCACGGCCGCGACGTGGCTGTTGCCTACGTACCGCAGGGTCGCCTTGACCTTGCCTGCCTTGCGGAACACCGGCAGCCTGATCCTGACGTGGCCCTTGGTCAGAGTGCCGTGGAGCGTCCGCCCGTGGACCACGAGAGTCACCTTGCCGGACGCCTGCACCCCGGTTGCGACGACCGCGACGTAGAGCCTCGAGCCTCCCTTGCCCACCTTGATCGGGCCGCCGAGGATCTTGGTGCCCAGGATCGGCACAGCCTTGGTCACGGTTGCCTTGCCGACTCCGGTCGACGATGCGTACACGCTGTCTCCGCTGTACTTCAGCAGCAGCGAGTGGCCGCCCACGCCGAGCACCGAGGCCGAGACGCTCAGCGTCGCCTTGCCGCCGGACAGGGTCACCGTCCCGAGCGACGTGGAGCCGTAGAGGACCTGGACCTTCCCGGTCGGGGTGCCGGACGTGCCGGTCACCGTGATCGGCAGGACGATCCTTCCACCGTACGCAGCGCTCGCCGCCCGGGCCGTCACGCTCGAGGACTTCAGAGCCACCGTGATCGTGATCGTGATGGTCTTCGTCGAGGCGATGAAGTTGGCGTTGCCGGCGTACGAGATGGTCACGGTGTTGTCCCCGGCTGCCAGGCCGGAAGTGCTCACGGCGACCGTCGCCGCACCATCGACCAACGTGGCTGTGCCGATCGTGGCGTTCGACGCATCGAGGACCGTGACGGTGCCGTCCGGGGATACCCCGGTCGCGGTGACCGTGACCGGGACGCTGGCCGTGGTGCCCTGGCCGGCGATCACGGTGTTGGACACGACCGTGGTCGCGGCCTTGCTCACCGTCAGCGTGAACGTCGTCGACGAGCCGTCGAGCGTCGTGCTGCCGCCGTACGCCGCGGTGATCGTGTGCGCTCCGGCTCCGAGCAGGACCGAGGGCACGCTCAACGCCGCTACACCGCCGGCACCGACGTCCGCCTGCCCGATCGAGACCGGTGTGGAGGTGGTGGTGTCGGTGAAGGTGACCTGGCCGGTCGCACCGGTCGTCGGCACCGTCGCCGTCAGCGTCCCCGCCGCGCCGTACGTCGCCGTCTGGCCGGCCGCGGTCACCGTGGAAGCCAGCTTCGTCAGACCCAGCGTGATCGTCGTCGACGACGACGCGAAGTTGTCGCCACCGCCGTAGGAGATCGTCAAGGTGGTGTCACCGGCCCCGAGGTCGGTGGTGCTGACATCCACGGTCGCCGCGCCGCCGGACAAGGTGGCCGAACCGATCGAGGCCTGGCCGTTGAGCACGGTGACCGTGCCACCCGGCTTCGCCGTCGCCGCCGAGGTCACCGTGATCGGGATCGACACGGTGTCGCCGACGTTGCCGCTGGCATCACTGGCACCAACGGTCGTCGAGGCCTTGCTCACCGTTAGCACGAAGTCCTTCGACGAGACCGTGAGGCTGTCGCTGCCGCCGTAGGACGCCGTGATCGTGTGCGCTCCGGCACCGAGCGTTACCTCGGTCAGGTCCAGCGTGGCCACGCCGCCCGTGCCGACATCGGCCTGGCCCAGGGTGCTCTCGTCCTCGGAGAAGGTGACCTTGCCGGTCGCCCCGCTCGTGGTGACGGTCGCGGTCAACGATCCCGCCGCACCGTAGGTGGCCGTCTGGTCAGCCGCGGTCACTGCGGAGGACTGCTTGGTCAGCGTCAGTGTGACGTCCTTGCTCGACGCCATGAAGTTGTCGTCGCCGCCGTAGGACACCGTCAGGCCGGTGTCGCCGGCCGTGAGGCCGGTCGTGTCCACCGAGACCGTGACCGAGCCGCCGGACAAGGTGCCCGTCCCGACCTGCGTCGAGCCGTCGAGCACCGTGACCGTGCCGACCGGCACGCCGCTGCCCGGCGAGGTGACATTGACCGGGATCGACACGGTGTCTCCGACGTTGCCGCTGGCATCGCCCGCGACGACCGACGTCGAGGCCTTGGCGACGTTCAGCGTGAAGGTCGTCGAGGAGTCGTCCAGTGCATTGCTGCCCGCGAAGGACGCCGTGATCGTGTGCGGCCCGGCGCCCAGCGTGACCTCGGCCAGGTTCAGCGTGGCCGTCCCGTCGGAGGCGACGTCGGCCTGTCCCAGCGTGGTCGAGCCGTCGGAGAAGCTGATCTGGCCGCCCGGGTCGGTCGCCCCGCTGACCGACGCGACCAGCGAGCCGGCCGAGCCGTAGGTCGCCGACTGGTCATCGGCGCTGACCGTCGAGGACGCCTTGACACCAGGGAGCTTGATGTAGGCCTCCGGAGTGGTCCCGTCGCTGCTCTTGTTGCCATAGACGGTCAGCACCTGGTCGCCCGCGATGCCGCTCGGCAGCGTGACGGTCACGCTGGCGTTGCCGCGGTCGTCGTACGGCTGGGTGCTGTTGGACGCGGTGATCGGGATCGACGAGGACAGGACGGTGGAGCCGTCCTTGATCGTCAGCGACGTGTCCGGGTCGTCCTTCGGACCGGTCATCTGCAGCGAGCTCAGCGAGAACGTCACCGTGTCGCCGCCGCTGTAGGAGGCCGGGGCGCCGGCGGGGAAGGTGACCCGCACCGCGCGCTGGCTCTCGTCGACCGGGAGCGGGGTGGACTGGAACTGCTTCATGTAGTCCACCTGCGCGGCCAGGTCGGTCTGCTCGGTGTCCTCCATGTGGGCGCCGTTGGCGAGCTCCCAGAAGTTGTCACCACCGGTCGCGAGGAACGAGTTGACCGTGACGCTGTAGGACTTGGTCAGGTCGATCGGGGCCCCGTCGAGCCACATCTGGTCCACGACGCCGAGGGTGGCGCCGCTGTGAACCGGGTCTGGAACCTCGTGGTAGGTGTAGGTGAAGCCCTTGCTGATCCCCAGCTTGAGGAACGGGCGTGCAGGGATATTGGCGTTGGCGTTGTTGATGTTGTCGCGCGACCACTGCTCCTCGAGCACCTGCTTGATCTGTGCGCCGGTGAGCGACATGTTGGTCAGCTCGTTGGCGAACGGCTGGACGTCGGCCGCGGTCCTGTAGGTGAGGTCACCCGAGCCATCGGCGTTCTGCCCGTCCAGATCTGCACGCAGGCCGCCGGGGTTCATGAAGGCGATCTGAGCCGAGCCGTTGTCCGCCGACACGTATCCCGTCGGGTCGCTGCTCGAGGTCGCCCAGCGCTGGATCTCCGCGATCTGGTTGCCCAGGGTGGACTCACCCCCACGGTTCTCGGTGCCGTCAGAGAGCCGCGCCCGGTCGAACGGACCGCCGAGCTTGCCGAGGGTCTGCGCACCGACCGTCGCCGAGGCGGCCACGGCGTTGGACACGATGGTCGCGACAGCCGGGTCGTCGGGCGCGCTGAACAGCGTGCTCACAGGGCCCTTGACGCCGACCAGGTTCGACGTCACGTCGACCGGGTTGCCGTCAGGGTCGAAGGAGTAGACGAGCTGGTCGAGCGCCACGGCGTACGAGCCGGCCTGCATGACGGGCCGCGAGGTGATGTCCTTGCCGGCCCAGCCTGAGACCGGGAAGGAGCAGCTGTACTCCAGGTGCGTGTGACCCGAGAGCACAGCGTCGACGTTGCCGTCGATGCCGTTCAGCTCGGTCGCGAACGACGACCCGCTGCCGAGCATGCTCGAGCAGTCGGTCGACGCGGCGCCCTCGTGGGTGAGCAGGACGACGATCTTGTCGCCGTTGCTCTTGAGCTGGTCGGCGTACTTGTTGATCGCGGTGATCGTGTCGGCCTCGTCGTCGACGTGCACGCCGGCGAGGTTGGCCGGGCTCTCCAACGAGGTCAGGTCAGGGGTCACCGTGCCGACGAAGCCGATCTTGATCGTCTTGCCCGAGTCCAGGGTGACCGAGACCTCCTTGGTCGGCGGCGCGATCGTGTCGCCCGCCTGAAGCGGGCCGGCGCCGTCCGGGTCGCTGGAGTACGTGACGTTGGCGGCCAGGTACGGCATCCCGTCGGGGTCCTTCGCACTCGGCGCCGGGCCGAACGGGTTGGTGGTCGCGTCGAAGGGCTTCATCAGCCGGTTGACGATGTCCTTCCAGCCCACGTAGTCGGCACCGAGCGATGCCTGGCCGTCGAACTCGTGGTTGCCCACGGTCGAGACGTCGAGACCCATGCTGGTCAGGGCGTCCAGCGACGGCTTGTCGTGCGCGGTGAACGACTCGAATGTCGAAGCGCCCACGTTGTCACCGCCCGAGGCGAAGATCGTCTTGTCCGCGCCGTACTGCTCGCGCAGCTCGTCGACGGCGCCACCGAGCGCGGCCGCGCCTCCGTCGGAGGAGTCGGCGACGAGGCGGCCGTGGAAGTCGTTGACCCCCACGACCTGGACATCGGTCACCTTCGCAGCGTTCGCGTCGGCGAGGGCGGGCAGCTTGATGCCGATGATCATCGGGTTGTGGTCCGAGCTGCGGAACGGGGTCGCGTCAGCGAGGTCCGTCGCGTACGAGACGTCGCCCGGGATCCCGTCGCCCTGGGTGGTCCCGTAGTAGAAGTTCGTCGCGTTGTCGTTGTAGCGCCCGTAGTCGTAGGCGTCGGTCTCGTTGGCGTTGATCTCCCACACGTCCGCGCCGGTGAACGCCGACTTGAAGCCGGAGGACATGAACTCGTGGTCGATCGAGCCGACGGTGCCGTAGCCGACCTCGTCGGTGCCCGACGTGCCCGAGGTGTCCGGGGTCGCGACCTTCACCGCGCCGGTGGCATCGGTGCCTACGTTGACGTCCGAGGTGAAGTTGTAGGTGATGTCGTCCGGGTCGCTGGACTCCAGCAGCGAGAAGTCCAGCGGGTCCTGGCCGGTGCCCGGGTCGGTCTTGGACGCATCGAGCACCGCGTTGATCGGGTCCTCGTCGGTGTAGGAGTTGAAGTCACCGACCATCAGCACCTTGTTGGTGTGCCACTTCGCCGCGAAGTCGTTGGCGAAGCGGACGAGCTCCTGGCCCTGCTTGATCCGGGCCTGGTTGTAGGCACCCACCAGCGGGTCGGACTTGTTGTCGCCGGTGATCGTGATGCCGGGGTCGTCTGAGGTGGTCGTGCCGCCCTTGGACTTGAAGTGGTTCACGATGACCGCGAAGCCGTCGGAGTCGGGGTAGCCGACCGGCTTGAAGAACTGGGCCAGCGGCTCGCGGGCGACATCGAACGGCGAGGCGCCGTTGTACGTCGGCTGCGCGTTGTTGCCCGGGTTGTCGGGGCTCAGCGGGTTGGCCGGGAAGTCGAGGTCAGCAGGGCCGACAGGGACGATGGTGGCCACCTTGTAGATGAAGGCCGACCGGATGACGTCCTGCATCGAGGAGTACGAGCAGCTCGCGTTCGCACGAGATGCCGCGTTGCCGTCGATCGGGGTGACGCCGTCGCCGCGCAGGATCGAGCACATGTGCACCTGCGTGGTGGCGTCGGTCGCCTCCTCGGGCGACTTGACGTAGGCCCAGACGGTCGAGCCCGCCGCCGCGTTGAGC
>DATAZI010000026.1:0-5939 GCA_036272095.1 Marmoricola sp.
TCTACCTGCTCGGCGCCGACCACCACGGCTACGTCGGCCGTCTGCGGGCGATGGCGGCCTGCGTCGGTGACGACCCTGACAAGACCCTGGACGTCATGATCGGCCAGCTCGTGAAGATCCTCCAGAACGGCGAGGAGCTCAAGCTGTCCAAGCGGGCCGGCAACATCGTCACCCTCGACGAGCTCGCCGAGGAGATCGGCGTCGACGCGCTGCGGTACTCACTGGCGCGCTATCCCGCCGACTCGCCCCTGGTGCTCGACATCGCCGAGATCACCAAGGCCTCGAATGACAACCCGGTCTACTACGTCCAGTACGCGCACGCGCGCACCTGCCGGATGATCGCCAACGCGGCCGACCTGGGGATGGCGCTGACCGAGGACTACGACGCCGCGCTGCTGAGCCACGAACGGGACGGGGACCTGCTGCGCGCGCTGGCGGAGTACCCGCGGGTCGTCGCCGGCGCTGCCGACCTGCGGGAGCCGCACCGGGTGGCGCGGTACCTCGAGGACACGGCGTCGATCTTCAACCGGTGGTACGACACCAAGGAGTGCCGGATGCTCCCCCAGGGCGACGAGCCTGTCAGCGCCGCCAACCTGGCGCGCCTGGTCCTGGTCGTCGCCACCCAGACCGTGATCGCCAACGGCCTCGACCTGCTCGGCGTCTCGGCGCCCGAGCGGATGTGAGCGCCCCGCGATGAGGGCGCACGAGGCGGGGTGGGCGCACGCCGCGGAGTCGGTCCGCGGCCCGGCGTGGCTGCGCGAGCCGGAGGACGCCAATGCGCTGGTCCCCGAGCTCTGGTCGAGCACGGCGCTCAAGGTCGACGGCGTCCTGGAGGTCGGGGGAGTGCGGCTGACCGATCTGGTCGCTCAGCACGGCTCCCCGGCGTACGTGCTGGACGAGGCTGACTTCAGGGCGCGCGCGAGGGCGTTCCGCACTGCGTTCTCCGACTACGACGTGTACTACGCAGGGAAGGCGTTCCTGGCGACGACCGTCGCCCGCTGGGTGATCGAGGAGGGCCTCTTCCTCGACATCTGCTCCGGCGGCGAGCTCGCCGTGGCCGAGGCTGCGGGCGTTCCCGCCGAGCGGCTCGGGTTCCACGGCAACAACAAGTCGTACGCCGAGCTGGTCCGCGCCGTGGAGATCGGAGTCGGCCGGATCATCGTCGACTCGTTCCACGAGATCGTGCGGCTGACCGAGATCACCCGCCAGCTCGGCCGCACCGCGAAGGTGCTGATCCGGGTCACTGCCGGCGTCGAGGCGCACACCCACGAGTACATCGCCACCGCTCACGAGGACCAGAAGTTCGGGTTCTCGATCAGCAGTGGTGACGCGCTCGCGGCCGCGCGCGCGATCGCCGCCGTCGAAGGCCTCGAGCTCCTCGGTCTGCATAGCCACATCGGCTCGCAGATCTTCGACTCGTCCGGCTTCGAGGTGGCTGCCCGCAGGGTGCTCGCGCTGCATGCCCAGATCTCCGACGAGGTCGGGATCGCGATGCCGGAGATGGACCTCGGCGGCGGCTTCGGTATCGCCTACACGACCCAGGACGACCCTTCGGACCCCGCGCAGCTCGCGACCGAGCTGACCAAGATCGTCACCGAGGAGGCGGCTGCGCGCGGCGTGGCCGTGCCGCGGCTCTCGATCGAGCCCGGTCGCGCGATCGTGGGGCCGGCGATGTGCACCGTCTACTCCATCGGCACCGTCAAGGCAGTCGAGCTGGACGCGGGCGCTGTACGGACCTACGTCTCGGTCGACGGCGGGATGAGCGACAACATCCGCACGGCCCTGTACGACGCCGACTACTCCGCGACCCTGGCCAGCCGGCACTCGGACGCACCGGTGCTGCTGTCCCGGGTCGTCGGGATGCACTGCGAGGCCGGCGACATCGTGGTCAAGGACGAGTTCCTGCCCGGCGACCTGGTGCCCGGCGACTTGGTCGCTGTGCCCGGGACAGGCGCGTACTGCCGCTCGATGGCGAGCAACTACAACCATGCGCCCCGGCCCCCGGTGGTCGCCGTCCGCGACGGAGCCATCTCGGTAGTGCTGCGCCGCGAGACCATCGACGACCTGCTGAGACTCGACGCCGGCGCGGCCGGCTCGATGGGAGACTGACGCCGTTATGAGTACCCAGGAGCCTGCTAAGGCTGTCCGCGTGGCACTGCTCGGCTGCGGGGTCGTCGGGTCCCAGGTGGCGCGGCTGATCAGCGAGCAGGCCGACGACCTGGCTGCGCGCGTCGGCGCCCCGGTCGAGCTCGCGGGCATCGCCGTCCGGCGGCTCGGGCTCGAGCGTGACGCCGACCTGCCGGCCGAGCTGTTCACTACCGACGCCGAGGAACTGGTCAGCCGCCCCGACGTCGACGTCGTGATCGAGGTGATCGGCGGCATCGAGCCCGCCCGGACCCTGATCCTGGCCGCGCTCGGCGCCGGCGCCTCGGTCGTCAGCGCCAACAAGGCACTGCTCGCCGAGGACGGCGCCACCTTGTTCGCGGCCGCTGAGCAGGCCGGCCGCGACCTGTACTACGAGGCCGCCGTCGCCGGTGCCATCCCGATCGTGCGCCCGCTGCGCGAGTCGCTGGCCGGCGACAAGGTCACCCGGGTGCTCGGCATCGTCAACGGCACCACCAACTACATCCTCGACAAGATGGACTCCTCGGGCGCCGGCTTCACCGAGGCGCTGGAGGAGGCTCAGGCGCTCGGGTACGCCGAGGCCGACCCGACCGCCGACATCGAGGGCTTCGACGCCGCGGCGAAGGCCGCGATTCTGGCGAGCCTCGCGTTCCACACCCGGGTCGTTGCCGCCGACGTGCACCGCGAGGGCATCGCCGAGGTCACCGCCAGCGACGTCGCCTCGGCACGGGCGATGGGCTGCGTGGTCAAGCTTCTCGCGATCTGCGCGCTGGTGCAGGGGCCTGACGGTCCGGCGGTCACTGTCCGGGTGCACCCGGCGATGATCCCGCTCGCGCATCCGCTGGCCAGCGTCCGCGGCGCCTACAACGCGGTCTTCGTCGAGAGCGAGGCCGCCGGCCAGCTGATGTTCTACGGCCCGGGTGCCGGCGGCGCCCCGACCGCCAGCGCTGTCCTCGGCGACCTCGTCACCGTCGCCCGCAACCGGCTCGCGGACGTCCGTGGGGCCGGCGAATCGGCGTACGCCGACTTGCCGGTGCTGCCGATGGGAAGCACCGAGACCCGCTACCACGTGCAGATCGACGTCGATGACAAGGCCGGCGTCCTCGCGGCGGTCGCCCAGGCGTTCGCCGAGCACGACGTCTCGATCTCGACCGTTCGCCAGGAGGGCCGCGGCGACGACGCCCAGCTCGTCGTGGTCTCGCACACCGCGAGCGACGCCGACCTGGCGGCGACCGTGGAGACGATCCGCCGGATGGCGTTCGTCCGGGACGTGTCCAGCGTGATGCGCGTCGAAGGAGAGCACGGATGACCCACCAGTGGCTCGGAGTGATCGAGGAGTACCGCGACCGGCTCGACCTCCCCGAGGGCACGCCGACGATCACCCTGCGCGAGGGCGGCACCCCGATGGTCCACTCCGACTGGCTCTCCGGCGTGACCGGCGCTGAGGTCTGGCTCAAGGTCGAGGGCAACAACCCCACCGGCTCCTTCAAGGATCGCGGCATGACGGTCGCGCTGTCGGTCGCCGTAGGCCAGGGCGCCAAGGCGGTCGTGTGCGCCTCGACCGGCAACACCTCGGCCTCGATGGCGGCGTACGCCGCGAAGGCCGCGATCAAGGCGCTGGTGCTGGTGCCCCAGGGCAAGATCTCAGCCGGCAAGCTCGCCCAGGCGGTGGTGCACGGTGGCCAGGTGATCATGGTCAAGGGCAACTTCGACGATTGCCTGAAGATCTCCCGCCAGCTCGCCGAGGAGTACCCGGTGGCGTTGGTCAACTCGGTCAACCCGATGCGCCTGGAAGGCCAGAAGACCGGATCCTTCGAGATCGTGGACTTCCTCGGCGAGGCCCCGGACGTGCACGTGCTGCCGACCGGTAACGCCGGCAACATCTCGGCGTACTGGAAGGGCTACAAGGAGTACCTCGCCTCCGGCGACTCCACCCGTACGCCGGTCATGCGCGGCTGGCAGGCGGCCGGCGCGGCACCGCTGGTGCTCGGCGTGCCAGTGCCCGACCCCGAGACGGTCGCCTCGGCGATCCGGATCGGCAACCCGGCCTCGTGGGACCTCGCGATGGCCGCGGCCAACGAGTCAGGAGGCCTGTTCCGCAAGGTCTCCGACGAGGCGATCCTGATGGCGCAGCGCGACCTGGCCTCCCGTGACGGGGTCTTCGTGGAGCCTGCGTCTGCGGCCGGAGTGGCCGGGATCCTGCTCGAGCACGAAGAGGGTGCCGACCTGCGCGGGAAGACCGTCGTGGTTACTGTGACCGGCCACGGGCTCAAGGACATCGACACCGCGCTCTCGACCTTCACCGATCTGGTCGACACCGTCGTGGACGCTGACGTCACTGCTGCGGCCCGAGCCGCCGGCCTCGCGTGAGCGTGTCGGCTGTCGCCGGCCTCGTCACCGGCTTTGTCACCGGCCCGGTGACAGTCCTGGTCCCGGCCACCAGCGCCAACCTCGGACCAGGGTTCGACACTCTCGGCCTGGCCCTCGACCTGCACGACCGGCTCACCGGCGAGGTGGTCGCCGAGGGCCTGGAGATCGAGGTCGTTGGCGAGGGGGAGGAGTCGCTGCCCCGCGACGAGCGGCACCTCGTCGTCCGCGCGATGCGCGCTGCCTTCACGATCCTCGGTGTCGAGGCGCCGGGGCTCCGGCTGCGTTTCGAGAACGCGATCCCGCAGAGCCGCGGCCTCGGCTCCAGCTCTGCTGCCATCGTCGGCGGGCTTGCGCTGGCGCGCGCCCTGGTCGTAGGCGGCGACCGTTTCGACGACGACTCGCTGTTGTTCCTGGCCAACCGGATCGAAGGCCACCCCGACAACGTCGCGCCTGCCCTGATCGGCGGATTCGTTATCGCCGGGCAGGACGCCGAGGAGGTCTGGGCGCTCTCGGCACCGCTCAGCGAGGCGGTCGCCGCGGTCGCTCTGGTGCCGCCCACGGGGGTCTCCACCGAGGCTGCCCGCGGGCTCCTGCCGGCGCAGGTCGACCACGCGGTCGCGGCAGCGAACACCGGACGGGCAGCGGTCCTGGTCGCTGCTCTGGCCGGTGCTCCCGACCAGCTCCTCCGCGGTACCGAGGACTTCCTGCACCAGCGATTCCGGGCCTCGGCGATGCCGGACTCCTTCGCCCTCGTCGAGGCGCTGCGCGAGCAGGGCCACGCGGCGATCATCTCGGGTGCGGGCCCGACCGTGCTCGTGCTCGGTACTGCCGCAGACCTCGAGCCGGTCCCGGCCTCGTGTCCCGTCGGCTGGACGGTGCACCGGCTCGCGGTGGACCGCACCGGTGTCCGGGTCGCGACTTCCTGAGCCTGTCAGCGGTGCTACTGTGAAGGCGCGTCCAGTGAGATCGCACTGCTGATCACCGGGCCTCAGCCTGAGGCCCGTCCCGGATCATCGCGACACCCTGACGCACTTCTCCTCATCGGATTCCGCATCACGACGCCTGTGTCCGCACAGCGCCCGGATCCGCATCCGTGCCCCCGTAGCTCTCCGAAGGATCGCGCATGACCGAGACCACCGACACCTCCGCAGCCCCGGCAGCCGGCACGGCGCCGAAGAAGGCCGGAGGCGGCCTGGCAGGCATGCTGCTGCCCGAGCTCAAGAAGGTGGCCGGCGGCCTCGGCATCAAGGCCACCGGTATGAAGAAGGCCGAGCTGGTTGCGGCGATCAAGGCCGCCCAAGGAAGCAGCCAAGGAAGTGGCCAAGGAGGTGGCCAGCGCGCGGAGCGGGCGGCAGCCAAGAAGTCCGAGCCACGGGACCAGGCGGCTGCGGACCAGTCCTCCGACGAGCGGCCCGAGCGGCCCGAGCAGCCCGAGCAGCCCGAGC
>DATAZI010000027.1:0-24695 GCA_036272095.1 Marmoricola sp.
CCGCCCTCGGTCTTGCCGTACTTGGTGCCGTCCGCCTTGGTGATCAACGGCGTCGCGAAGGCGTGCGCCTTTCCGCTCTCGGCCCGACGGATCAGCTCGACGCCGCCGGTCAGGTTGCCCCACTGGTCCGAGCCACCGAACTGGAGCGTCACGCCGTACTGGCGGAACAGCTCGAGGAAGTCCATCGACTGCAGCAGGATGTAGCTGAACTCGGTGTAGCTGATGCCGGCCTCGAGGCGCGTCCTGACCACGTCGCGGGCGAGCATCCGGTTGACCGGGAAGTGCTTCCCGATGTCGCGCAGGAAGTCGATCGTCGACAGCGACGCGGTCCAGTCGTAGTTGTTGACCATCGTCGCCGCTGCGGGACCGGTGAAGTCGAGGTAGGGCTCGATCTGCGAGCGCACCCGCTCAACCCACTCCTTGACCGTGTCCAGCGAGTTCAGGGTCCGCTCGCCGGAGTCACGCGGATCCCCGATCATCCCGGTCGCCCCGCCGACCAGGGCGTACGGCGTGTGGCCGGCCTGCTGCAACCGGCGCGCGGTGAGGATCTGCACCAGGTTGCCCATATGCAGGCTCGGCGCCGTCGGGTCGAAGCCGACGTAGAACCGCACGCTCCCGGCCGTCAGCGCCTCTCGGAGCGCGTCGAGGTCCGTCGAGTGCGCGATCAGGCCGCGCCACTCGAGGTCGTCTAGGAGGTGCGGATCAACGCTCACGGGCCAAGCCTGCCGTATGGGCTCCCGCACGGGCGAACCGGCACGCGTGGTGGCGCGTCAGCGGATACCGAGCTTGCGCATGAACCGCAGGCCCTTGACCGTCTTGTCGACGTTCTTGTCCCAGTCGGTGTCCGGCGGGTTGCTCAGCACCTGCTTCTTCAGGACCGCGACGTTCTGCACGTCGGTGTACTTCAGCATCCCGGCGTCACCGTGGCGGCTGCCCACGCCGGAGGTCTTGAGCCCGCCTGAGGTGCTCTTCTTCGACGCGTACGACGCGGCGAGGCCGTCGTTGATGTTGATGTTGCCGGCCTCGATCCGCCGTCCGACCGCCTCGGCTGCCTTCAGGTCGCTGCCCCACACGCTGGCGTTGAGACCGTAGTCGGTGTCGTTCGCGGCGGCGACGGCCTCATCGACGCTGGAGTAGGTGTAGATCGAGGTCACCGGGCCGAAGGTCTCCATCTTGGCCAGGATCATGTCAGGGGTGATGTCGGTCAGCACGGTCGGCTCGAAGAACGCCGGCCCGAGGTCCGGTCGGGGCTTGCCACCGGTGAGGATCGTCGCGCCCTTGGCGACGGCATCCTCGACATGCGACTGCACCCGCTCGCGCTGCGGCACCGAGACCAGCGAGCCCATGTCCGGGCTGAAGTCGTAGTTCGCACCGACCTGGATCGCCTGCGCGGCCTCGACGAAGCGGCGGGTGAACTCGTCCTTGCGCTTGTCCGAGACGTAGATCCGCTCGATGTGCATGCAGGCCTGGCCGGTGTTCAGGAACGCAGCCATGATCGTGCCGGCGATGACCTCGTCCATGTTGGCGTCGTCCAGGATGATCAGCGGGTTCTTGCCGCCGAGCTCGAGGGTGCAGCCGGTGAGGTTCTGGCCGGCCTGCGCACCGATCGTCCTGCCGGTGGCGGTCGACCCGGTGAACATCACGTAGTCGGCGTTCTCGACGATCGTCGGGCCGATGTCCGGGCCCTCGCCGCAGACGATCTGGATCAGGCCGGCGGGCATCCCGGCCTGGTAGAGCAGGTCCACGCCGTAGGCGACGTTCAGGGTGGACTTGTTGTCGGGCTTGAGCACGACGCCGTTGCCGGCGATCAGGGCCGGCATCGCGTCGGACAAGCTGGTCGCGAAGGGGAAGTTCCACGGCGAGATCAGGCCGATGACGCCCTTAGGCAGCCGGACCTCGGTCGAGGTGGACACGATCGGGACGACGCCGCCGTGCTTCTTCTCCTTCAAGATCCGGGGTGCAGCCTTGATGTAGTGGCTGGTCACCATCAAGACGTCGCAGGTCTCCTCGAAGGCCATCCGGCGGGCCTTGCCGGTCTCGACCTGCATCAGGTCGGCGATGATCAGGCCGCTGCCGAGCAGCAGCTCGTGGAACTTCTTCATCACCTCGATGCGCCGCTTCAACGGCCAGGAGGCCCAGGTGGCCTGTGCCGCGCGGGAGGTCGCGTACGCCTTCTCGACGTCCTCGGGGCTCGACTGCGGCAGGTCCACGACCTTCTCGCCGGTGTAGACCTCGGTCAGCGGGTAGCTGCGACCACTGGTGGAGACCACCATGCCGGTCAGCTTCGCGAGCAGTGCAGGGGTGACGGAAGACGGCAGGCTCATGAACGAAACTGTAACGCGTTCTAGTTAGCGTGTCACCGGTCGACGCGAGCCACGGGACCTTTGGCCGGTCGCGGTTTCGCGGCGACGTAGCGGCTCACGCTGGGCTCGTCGTTGAGCCAGAACCGCCAGGGCCGCTCGGGCGCGAGTCGCAGGCCGACCCGCGGGCCGGTCGAGATGCGCGACGGGTCCGCGGGCGCTGCGAGCTCGAGGCGCACGCCCCCGGACTCGAGGTCGGATCCGGTCCGGGCGAGGTCGATGCCGAGCGCCCGGCAGAGCTTGGCCGGCCCGCGGGCGAGATCCGGGTCGACGCCCTCGATGGCTCCTGCCCGGAGCAGCACCGCCGACGGGGTGCCTTCGGGGCCGCAGACCACGTTGCAGCAGTAGTGCATGCCGTAGACGAAGTACACATAGAGGAATCCGGGCGGGCCGAACATGATCTCGTTGCGGCGGGTCCGGCCGCGGTACGCGTGGCTGCCCGGGTCGTTCGGGCCGTCATACGCCTCGACCTCGGTGATCCGTGCAGCGACGCCGCCGTGCCGCAGGGTGGCGCCGAGCAGGCGCGGGGCCACGTCGAGGACCGGTCCGACGAGGACGTCGGTCAGCGGGTCGGCCATGGCGTGATTGTGCACCTGTCGCGGCTGTCGGTGCTCGGTGGCAGGGTGCGTGCCATGGCGGTGACCCTCGACGACGTACGCGATATCGCGCTCGACCTGCCCCGGGCCTATGAGGCCCAGGTCAGGTCGGCGACCAAGTTCCGGGTGGGCCAGATCGTGTTCGCCGCGGTCTCCCCCGACGAGGCCAGGCTCGGCTTCGGCTTCCCGCGAGAGCAGCGCGAGGGCCTGGTGGCCGGCGACCCCGCGAAGTTCATGCTGCCGCGGCCCTCCGACATGCGCTACCAGTGGGTGGCTGCTCGGATGGAGGCGCTCGAGGTCGATGAGCTCCGCGAGCTGATCATCGACGCCTGGGCGATGTGCGTGCCAAAAATCCTGCGCGAGGGCTATTTCGCCGACCACCAGATCGCCTGACCGAGAGTGCGCCTGCCTGCTGCCGTGCTCAGATCCAGTCGGCGGCGGAGGTCCGTCGCGCCGTGAGCTCGGCCAGCTGCTCGGCGACCCGGACCGGCGCTGTGCCGCCCCGTCCAGTCCGCGAGGACACCGAGCCCTCGACCGTGAGGACATCGCGGACGCCGGGCGTCAGGTGCGGGTCGATCGCTGCGAACTGCTCGTCGGTGAGTTCGTGGAGCTCGATGCCGAGCTCCTCGCAGCGGCGTACGCAGGCACCGGCGACCTCGTGGGCGACCCGGAACGGCACCCCCTCGCGGACGAGCCACTCGGCGATGTCGGTGGCCAGTGAGAAGCCTTGCGGCGCGAGTTCCGCCATCCGCACGGTGTCGAACCGCAGGGTCGCGATCTGGCCCGCGAACGCCGGCAGCAGCACCTCGAGGGTGTCGACCGCGTCGAAGACCGGCTCCTTGTCCTCCTGCAGATCGCGGTTGTAGGCCAACGGCAGTGCCTTGAGCGTCGCCATCAGGCCGGCCAGGTCTCCAATCAGGCGGCCGGCCTTGCCCCGCGCGAGCTCGGAGATGTCCGGGTTCTTCTTCTGCGGCATGATGCTCGACCCCGTCGAGAAGGCGTCGTCGAGGGTGGCGAAGCCGAACTCCTTGGTCGCCCAGAGGATGACCTCCTCGGCGATCCGGCTGACGTCGACGCCGATCATCGCGGCCACGAAGGCGAACTCGGCGACGAAGTCGCGCGCAGCCGTACCGTCGATCGAATTGGCGACCGAGCCGGTGAACCCGAGGTCGGCGGCGACCTGCTCAGGATCCAGGCCCAGGCTGGAGCCGGCGAGCGCCCCGGCGCCGTACGGC
The DNA here is from genome assembly GCA_036272095.1 of Marmoricola sp. Taxonomy (GTDB): domain Bacteria; phylum Actinomycetota; class Actinomycetes; order Propionibacteriales; family Nocardioidaceae; genus Marmoricola. The sequence continues at coordinate 4,192 of DATAZI010000027.1, forward strand.
GACTCGGCCGCGACCCGGGCGTCCCAGTCGGCCAGGCGGTCCACGTCGCGCAGCAGTGGCCACGCGTGCGCCATCAGGTGATGCGAGAGCAGCACCGGCTGGGCATGCTGGAGGTGCGTCCGACCGGGCATCACGCTCGGGTGGTCTCCGGCGAGGTGCGCCGCGGCCTGGGCTGACAGTGCGTCGACGAGGACCAGCACCTGGCCGGCGACGATCCGAGCATGGTCGCGCAGGAATACCTTGAACAGGGTGGCGATCTGGTCGTTGCGGCTGCGGCCGGCGCGCAGCTTGCCGCCGACCTCCGCCCCGATCTCGTCGAGGAGCATCCGCTCGAGGGCACCGTGCACGTCCTCGTCGCCCGGGTCAGGCAGCAGCGTCCCCGCCGCGAACCGCTCCCCCAGCACCGTCAGCCCACGCTGGAGCTCGGCCAGGTCGCTAACGCTGACCAATCCGGCGTTGTGCAGGGCTCGGGCGTGCGCCTGGGACCCGGCCAGGTCGTAGGGGGTGAGCCGCCAGTCGAAGTGGGTGCTGCGGGAGAGCGCCTCGAGCTCCGGGCTCGGGCCGCCTGCGAAACGGCCGCCCCACAGGGCGCCGGCGTTGGTCGTTCCTTCGGTCGTCATCAGGTCCTCGTTCGTGTCGCTTGGTTTCGAGACGGTGGCTGCGCGACCTCCTCAACCAACGGAGGTCAGCGGCCGATGTCGTCTCGATCGGCGTCGGGGTCAGTGGTCGGGATGCTCGCCGTTCGCGAGGGCGAGCAGGCGCTGGGCGAGCTGGTCGCCGCCGGCCGGCTCTCTGGAGATCACCAGGACGGTGTCGTCGCCGGCGATCGTGCCGAGGACGGCACCGAGCTCGGCCTTGTCCAGCGCCGACGCCAGGAAGTTGGCGGCGCCCGGCGGGGTGCGCAGGACGACCAGGTTCGCCGAGGCATCGGCCGAGACGAGGAGCTCCGCGCAGAGCCGGGCGAGACGTGCCTCGGAGGCGGCTGACTCGCGGCCCACGACCGGCGTGCGGTCTCCTCCCTCGGCCGGGACGGCGTAGACCAGGGCTCCGGAGTTGACCCGCACCTTCACCGCATCGAGCTCGACCAGGTCACGGGACAAGGTGGCCTGGGTGACGTGCACTCCAGCATCGACGAGCAGGTCGGCCAGCTCGGTCTGGGACCTCACCTCGGCAGTCGCGAGGAGGTCGATGATCCGCTGCTGACGCGCGCTCTTGGTCAACGGGATGGACGGGTGGCTGGTCATCGGCTGCCCAGTAGCCAGGTGATGATCGCCTTCTGCACGTGCCGGCGGTTCTCGGCCTCGTCCCAGATCACGCTCTGGGGGCCGTCCAGCACCTCGGCGGTGATCTCCTTGCCGCGGTACGCCGGCAGGCAGTGCAGCACGATCGCGTCCTGGCTGCCCAGCGCCAGCAGGTCGGCGTTGAGCTGCCATGGCCGGAACACCTCGGCGCGATCGGCGCTCTCGGTCTCCTTGCCCATCGAGACCCAGGTGTCGGTGATGAGCACATCTGCTCCGTCACTGGCCTGTTTCGGATCACCGATGACCTCAGCGGAGCCGCCGGTGCCGGCCGCGATCCGCTGGGCTTCGGCCAGGATCGCCGGCTCCGGCCCGAAGCCGTCCGGCCCGCTGACCCGGACGTGCATCCCGGCGGCAGCTCCCGAGAGCAGGTAGGAGTGCCCCATGTTGCAGGCCGCGTCCCCGAGGAAGGTCATCGTGAGGCCGGCAGTAGCGCCCTTGTGCTCGCGGATGGTGAGCAGGTCGGCCAGCGTCTGACACGGGTGGAACTGGTCGGTCAGGGCGTTGACGACCGGTACACCGGCGTACTGGGCCAGCTCCTCGATCCGGCTCTGGTCGTGGGTGCGCCAGACGATCGCACTCGCCTGGCGCCCGAGCACCCGGGCAACGTCGGCGATGGACTCGCGGGTGCCGATCTGGGCCAGGGTGCCGTCGACCACCATCGGGTGGCCGCCGAGCTCGGCGATGCCGGCCACGAACGACGCCTGAGTCCGCAGGGTCGGCTTGTCGAAGACGATCGCGACCGTCTTCGGGCCGGCCAGCGGCTTGTGCTCGTACGGCGCGGCCTTCAGGTCGGCGGCGAGATCGAGGACCTCGGCCAGCTCTGCCGGGCTGAGGTCGTCGTCGCGCAGGAAGCTGCGGGCAACCATCGCGGTCATGCCGGATCACCCCCGAAGGCCACGTCCAGGATGGTCGGCCAGGCGGTCAGGAACGCAGCGGCGTCGGCATCGCCGAGCACCATCGGAGGGGCGAGCCGGATCCGCTCGGGGGTCGGGTTGTTGATGATGAACCCTGCCGCCTGGGCTGCTGCCATCACCTGCGCGCTGCGGGCCTCGCTGAGCGTCAGCCCGATCAGCAGCCCCTCGCCGCGGACCTCGACGACCCGCGGGTCCGCAGCCAGGCCGTCCCGGATCTTCTGCCCGAGCACGAGGGTGCGCTCGAGCAGGTCGTCCTCCTCGATCGTGCGGATCACTGCCAGCGAGGCGGCGCAGGCAACCGGGTTGCCGCCGAACGTGGTGCCGTGATTGCCCGGCTCCAGCAGGGCGGCTGCAGCGCCGAGACCGATGCAGGCGCCAACCGGGATGCCCCCGCCGAGGCCCTTGGCGATGGTGACCAGATCGGGCTGGACGCTCGTCGCGGCACTGAACCAGGCGCCCGTCCTGCCCATGCCGGTCTGGATCTCGTCGAGCCAGAGCAGGGCACCGTGCGCGCTGGTGATCTCGCGTGCCGCCTCGAGGTAGCCGGGCGGCGGGACCAGGACGCCCGCCTCGCCCTGCATCGGCTCCAGGATGACCGCGGCGGTCTCGTCGGTGACGGCGGCACGCAGTGCGTCGGCGTCGCCGTAGGCGACGAACGTGACGTCGCCGGGCAGCGGCTCGAACGGCTCCCGGTAGGCCAGCTTCGAGGTCAGTGCCAGGGAGCCCATCGTGCGGCCGTGGAAGGATCCTTCGGCTGCGACGAGGTGCGTCCGCCCGGTACGCCGCGTCGCCTTGAAGGCGGCCTCGTTCGCCTCGGTCCCGGAGTTGGTGAAGAACACCCGACCGGCGGTGCCGAGCAGGTCGAGGAGCTTCTCGGCGAGCTCGACCTGGGGTGGCGAGGTGAAGAAGTTCGAGACGTGGCCCAGGGTCTGCAGCTGCTCGGTGACTGCGGCGACCAGGGCCGGGTGGGCGTGGCCCAGGGCGTTGACGGCGATCCCGCCGAGCAGGTCGACGTACTCGTTGCCGTCCTCGTCCCAGACGTGCGCACCGTCGCCACGAACCAGGGCTAGCCGAGGCTCGCCGAAGGTGTTCATCAGCGCCGCGGCGTACCGGGCCTTCAGGCCGCTCTCCTGGGTCATCACTGCTTCGCCTTCGCTTTCCGGATCTTGGTGGCCACCCCGGGAAGGACCTGGGTACCCACTCCCTCGTCGGTGAAGAGCTCCAGCAGTACCGCATGCGGCTCGCGGCCGTCGACCACCGTGGCACGCGGTACGCCGCCGTTCAGCGCTGCCAGGCAGGCCGCCATCTTGGGCACCATTCCCGAGGACAGGCTCGGCATCAGCTCGGCGAGCGACTCCGGGCTGATCTCGCCGATGACGTCGTCGCTCTGGGGCCAGTCGCGGTAGAGGCCCTCGACGTCGGTGAGGACCAGCAGCTTCTCGGCGCCGAGCGCTGCCGCCAGAGCCGCCGCGGCGGTGTCGGCGTTGACGTTGTGGACGGCTCCGTCCTCATCCGGCGCGACCGAGGAGATGACCGGGATCCGGCCTGCATCGATCACGTCCTGGACTGCTTCGGGCCGCACCGAGGCGACCTCCCCGACCAGGCCGAGGTCGATCTCCTCGCCGTCGATGACCAGGTTGGTGCGCTTGGCGGTGAACAGGCCGCCGTCCTCACCCGAAAGGCCGACGGCGAGCGGGCCGTGGGTGTTGATCAGCCCGACCAGCTCGCGCTGCACCTGGCCGACGAGCACCATCCGCACCACGTCCATGGCCTCATCGGTCGTGACCCGCAGCCCGCCCTTGAACTCGCTCTTGATGCCGAGCCGGTCCAGCATCTGCGAGATCTGCGGGCCGCCGCCGTGAACGACGACCGGCTTGAAGCCGGCCATCCGCAGGAACACGATGTCCTCGGCAAAGGCCCTCTTGAGCTCGTCGTCGACCATCGCGTTGCCGCCGTACTTCACCACCACTATCTTGCCGTGGTACGCCTTCAACCACGGGAGCGCTGCAGCGAGGGTGGCCGCCTTGGCCGGCTCGACAGCGGGGCGGAGATCGTCAGATTCCATCGTGGGCTCGCTCATGAGGAGTAGGCGCTGTTCTCGTGGACGTAGGCGTGGGTCAGGTCGTTGGTCCAGACGGTCGCGCGCTCAGGACCCGACTTCAAGTCGATGGTCACCGTGACCGAGCGCGGCTCGAGGTCGACAGTGGCAGGGTCCTCGGCCGGGGTCGAGGAGCGGCATACCCAGACGCCGTTCATGGCCACGTCGAGGTCGGCAGGATCGAAGGCGGCGCCAGTGGTGCCGATGCTGGCCAGCACCCGGCCCCAGTTGGGGTCGCGACCGAAGACCGCCGCCTTGAACAGGTTGCTCCGCGCGACGCTGCGGCCGACCTCGACCGCGTCCTCCTCACTCGCCGCGCCCAGCACGCTGATCGCGATCTCGTGGTCGGCGCCCTCGGCATCGCCGAGCAGCTGCATCGCCAGGTCGGTGCAGACCTGGGTCAGCGCATGGGTGAAGTCCGCGACGGTCGGGGTGATCCCGCTGGCCCCGCTGGCCATCACCGTCACGGTGTCGTTGGTCGACATGCAGCCGTCGGAGTCGAGGCGGTCGAAGCTCACCCGCGTCGCAGCCCGCAGCGCGCGGTCCAGGTCGGCGGCAGGGACGACGGCGTCGGTGGTGATCACGACCAGCATCGTGGCCAGCTGGGGTGCGAGCATCCCAGCGCCCTTGGCCATCCCGCCGATGCTCCAGCCGGCGCCCTCGACGACTACCTGCTTGGGGTGGGTGTCGGTGGTCATGATGGCCGCCGCCGCGTCGGCTCCGTTCGGGCCCAATGCCCCGAGAGCACCATCGACGCCGTCGAGCAGGTTCTGGCGAGGGTTGGCGAGCCCGATCAGGCCGGTCGAGCAGACGACCACGTCGATCGCGCCGATGCCGAGACCGGCGGCGACCTGCTCGGCGACGGCGTGCGTGGTCTGGAAGCCTTCGGCGCCGGTGTAGCAGTTGGCTCCGCCGGAGTTCAGCACGACCGCACGGACGACGCCGTCCTTGACCGCCTCCTGGCTCCAGAGCACCGGGTTGGCCTTGCAGCGGTTGGCGGTGAAGACGGTCGCCGAGTCGAAGGCGGGGCCCTGGTTCACGACCAGGGCGAGGTCCTTGGCTCCGGTCGACTTCAGGCCGGCGGCGACGCCGGCGGCGACGAAGCCGGCAGGGTGGGTGACGCTCATAGGAGTCTCAGTTCTTCGAGGGTCTGGCAAGGGGGGCGGGGCTGACCGAGTGCCCTCGTCGTCGCCACTCCTCGGCTGCAGCCTCAGCCTTCTCGGTCGGGACCAGGATCCAGTCCGTCGGGAACGTCGAGATCGTGAAGACGCTGATCCCGGCCTCGGCCAGGGGCGCGAGCAGTCCGCTCAGCACCCCGGTCAGCGCGAAGTCGAGCTCGCCCGCCACCGCGAAGGCCGTCAGCGGGCCGTGCTGCTTGACCTTCTTCGGCACCGACCGCCCGGCGCACAGGACAGTGGTCTCGGTCGCGGTCGCGATGATCGCGAACACCGACGCCGACTCGGCCCACTCCGGCACGTCGGCACCCGCCGCCAGCGACGCCACGACCATCTTCTCGGGGTACTGGTGCAGGGCGAACGGCTCATGCTGCTCGGCGGTCACGGTGCTACTCCTACGACGGGAAGTCCGGTGGCCTCGGGGAGCCCGAGCGCCAGGTTCATGCACTGGACCGCGGCACCTGCGGTGCCTTTGGCCAGGTTGTCGATCGCGCCGACCACGACCAGCCTGCCCGCTGCCGCGTCCAGAGCCAGCTGCAGGTGCACGCTGTTGGACCCGTGCACGGCCTTGGTCGTCGGCCACTGGCCCTCGGGCAGCAGGTGGACGAACAGCTCGTCGGCGTAGGCCTTCTGGTACGCCGCGCGCAGATCGTCGGCGGAGACGCCGTCGAGCACGCTGGCGGTGCAGGTGGCGAGGATGCCGCGCGGCATCGGGACCAGCAGCGGCGTGAACGAGACCCGTACCGGCTGGTCGGTCAGCGCACCGAGGTTCTGGATGATCTCGGGCCCGTGCCGGTGCACTCCCCCGACGCCGTACGCCGAGACAGAGCCCATCACCTCGCTACCCAGCAGATTGGTCTTCGCGGCCTTGCCGGCGCCGCTGGTGCCGGAGGCCGCCACGATCACCAGGTCGCCGGGATCCACGAGGCGGGCGGCTACCGCGGGCGCCAGGGCCAGCGAGGAGACCGTCGGATAGCAGCCTGGGACTGCGATCCGCCGAGCGCCGGTCAGGACGGCCCGCTGGCCGGGCAGCTCAGGCAGCCCGTAGGGCCAGGAGCCGGCGTGCGGCGAGCCGTAGAACTTCGCCCAGGTGCTCGGGTCGGTCAGCCGGAAGTCGGCACCGCAGTCGATGATCACGACGTCCTCGCCCAGTGCGGCGGCGTACTGGGCGGACTGGCCGTGCGGGAGGGCCAGGAAGACCACGTCATGGCCGGAGAGCACCTCGACGCTCGTGTCCGCCAGCACCCGGTCGGCGAGCGGCACCAGGTGCGGCTGCAGCGATCCAAGCAGCTCGCCGGCGTTCGCCCCCGCCGTGACGGCTCCGATCTGTACGTCGGGATGGCCGAGCAGCAGGCGCAGCACCTCGCCCCCGGCGTACCCGCTCGCTCCGGCGACGGCGACCCTGATCGGACTCATGTGCATGACTATACATACCCATGCATGTATCCGCGACCTCACCGGCGTGCCCATGGGCGTCGCGCCCGCAAACCCGCCCTCTAAACTCCCTCAACCCCCTCTGCAGCATCCCCCGAACCAGGACGACTCGTTGGCCGGCAGTCATCGCTCCCCACGCACCTCTGGGCGCACCTCTGGGCGCACTCCTGGGCGCACTCCTGGGCGCAGCAATGAGCGCACGCAGCCGGAGCCTGCGCCGCCAACCCCTCGTCAGCGGCGTACTAGTGCCCAGCGATCCAGTCGGGCCAGACGGAGCAGGCGCGGCCACGTATCGCAGAACGCGGTGATCGTGGCCGTCGTGATCGCCCTGCTGCCCGCTGTCGTCCTCGGCGCAAAGAACCTCTTCGACGGATCCGACAGTCCCAGCGGCTCGCACCGCACGGTGCAGCCGATCCCGCCGGCGACTACTCCGGCACCGACGCCGACCGCTGAGGCCACCCCTTCCGCCTCGACGACGCACCCGCCGGTCCAACCGAACCTGCCTCACGTCGCCGCCGACGTACCGCGGAGGCTGCTGTCGACAGGCCTGCTCAACGTGGGGTTCGACGATTCCGTCGAGCCGAGCAGCAGCGGCACCTTCCGCGCCCGATCGAGCGCCGAGGCGGCCAGGTGGGGCACCCGCGGCAAGCCAGGGATGCCGGCCAAGGACACCGTGGTGATCATCGGGAAGACGTTCACCAGGGGGCAGAGCGCGTTCGACACGCTCCCGCAGGTCAAGACCGGCGCCCGGATCGTGATCCGGACCGACTCCGGCGAGCTGACCTACACGGTGCTGTCGACTGCCACCGAACGGGCCGCCGGCCTCGCCTCGACGTCCGCCTTCAGCCGTACGACCCCAGGCCGGCTCTACGTGGTCGGCGTCGAGTACGACCGCTCGGGCCACCTGACCGGCAAGGACTACGTGGTCCTCGCGGAGATCAGCGGCGCGATCGCACGCTGAGCGGGCGGCGCCTCAGCGCTGGACCGCACCGTGCCGGTCGGCTGCCAGGGCGACCGCCGCCTCGCGCGCGGCCGTGGTCTCGGTCTCCGTCAGCGTCCGGTCCGGGGCCCGGAACCGCAGCGCGAACGCCAGCGACCGGTGCCCCGCATCGACCTGCTCGCCGGTGTAGACGTCGAAGAGCCGTACCGACTCGCAGAGGTCGCCAGCACCCTCGCGCAGTGTCTCGGCGACGGCGGCTGCCGGGACCGCGGCATCGAGCAGCAGGGCGACGTCCTCCTTGGCGACCGGGAACGTCGAGAACTCGGGCCCGGCCGCGATGTCGACGGCGTGCCGCATCAGCTCGTCGAGGTCGATCTCGAGGGCGGCGGTCCCGCGAGGGACGCCGAAGGCTGCGCACACCTTCGGGTGCAGCTCCCCGGCATGGCCGAGCTCCTCACCATCGACGGAGAACACCGCGCAGCGGCCCGGGTGCCAGGGCATCCGGTCGGCGCTCTCGAGGTCGAGCACCACACCGAGGTCCTCGGCGAGGTCGCGGACGAGCCCGATCGCGTCAGCCCAGCTCGCCTGCCGTCCGGTCCCCCACCAGCCGGACCGCTCCCGCTCACCGGCCAGGACGGCCGCAAGATGCAGCGGCTGCGCCGGGAGTGCGGCCTGCAGGGCTGCGAGCTCCTCGACCGAGGGCCTGGTCTGCACGCCGTAGATCGGGGCCGGACCTGCGTCGGAGGGGAAGGCGACAGCACCGGTCTCGAACAGCGCGACGCCGGTAGCGCCACGTCCCAGGTTGCGGCCCGCGGTGCGCAGGACGCCTGGCAGCAGCGTCGTCGTGTACGACGGCTCCTCGCTGGAGATCGGGTTCGCCAGCGGGACCGTGCGCCGCAGCACATCGTCCTCGAGCAGCCCGAGAGCATCGAAGGTCGCCGGTCCGATGAACGGGAAGCTCAGCACCTCGACGTACCCGGAGCCGGCGACGAACCGGCCGATCCGGCGACGGAGGCGCTGCTCGCGGGTCAGGCCGCGGCCTGCGGCAGGGACCGGGACGACCGAGGGCACCTCGTCGTACCCGACGATCCGTGCCACCTCCTCGACCAGGTCGAACGGGTCGGTCACGTCGGTCCGCCACGGCGGCGGCACGACGCTCAGCGTCGTCTCCCCGGCGACCACGCAGCCGACCGCCCGCAGGTTCTCCAGCGCGGTCGCGTCGCTGATCGCGATGCCGGTGATGCGGGCCGGGAGGGTCACGTCGATGGTGATGCTCGGCGACACCGGAGCCGCACCGACCTTGGTGACGCCCGGCTCGGCAACCGCGCCGCCGTGCGCGACCAGCAGCTCCACGACCCGGTCGGCCGCGGCCTCGGGGATCGTCGGGTCGACACCGCGCTCGTTGCGCTTGCCGGCTTCCGAGGTCAGCTTGTGGCGCTTGCCGGTGCGGAACATCGAGACCGGGTCCCACGACGCCACCTCGACGAGGATCCTGGTGGTGGTACCGGAGATCTCGGTGGTCTCCCCGCCCATCACCCCGCCCAGGCCGATCGGACCGGAGTCGTCGGCCACGACGAGGTCCTCGGCAGCCAGGACACGGTCCGCGCCGTCCAGGGTGGTCAGGTGCTCGCCGGCGGACGCGCGGCGTACCCGGATCGGCCCGGTCAGCTTGTCGGCGTCGTAGCCGTGGATCGGGTGGCCCAGCTCGAGCATCACGTAGTTGGTGATGTCCACGGCCAGAGAGATCGGGCGCATCCCGGCATGCTGGATCCGCCGCGCCATCCAGCGCGGGGTCGGGGCGTCGGGGTCGAAGCCGGTCACCGTGCGCGCCACGAAGACCGGGCAGCCTGTCGGGTCGTCGACCACGACCGGGAAGCCGTCGCTGTTCGGGGTCGGCACCTCGCGCAGCGCAGGATCGGCGTACGGCGCGCCGTAGGCCAGCGCGGCCTCTCGCGCGACGCCCCGCAGCGAGAGCGCGTAGGCCCGGTCCGGGTTGATCTCGAACTCGATCACGTCCTCGTCGAGCAGCAGGTACTCGCGGACGCTGTCACCGGGCTGGCCGGCGTCATGCGGCAGCACGATGATGCCGTTGTGGTCGTCCCCGAGCCCGAGCTCCTTGGCCGAGCAGATCATCCCGGCGGAGACGTGCCCGTAGGTCTTGCGCGCGGAGATCTCGAACCCGCCGGGCAGGACGCCGCCGGGCAGCACCACCACGACCAGGTCTCCCGGACCGAAGTTGTGGGCACCGCAGACGATGCCCTGCGGCTCGCCGGTCCCGTTGGCCTCGCCCACGTCGACCGTGCACCAATTGATCGTCTTGCCGTTCTTCTGCGGCTCGGGATCCTGGGTCAGGACCCGGCCGATGACGAGCGGGCCGGTCACGTCCGCGCCGGCGTACTCCAGCGCCTCGAGCTTGAGGCCGAGCGCCGTCAGGCGCGCGGCGAGCTCCTCGGTGCTGACGTCGGCGGGCAGGTCGGCGTACTCGCGGATCCAGGAGACGGGGGCCTTCATGCGGGGTCCCCGGCGAGGCGCGAGCGGGTTGATGAAGTGGTCACAGTTCGCTCCCGAAGGCGGTCGTGAAACGGACGTCGCCATCGAAGACGTCGCGCAGGTCGCTGATCCCGTGCCGGAACATCAGCATCCGGTCGATCCCGAACCCGAACGCGAAGCCGGTGTAGCGGTCGGTGTCGATGCCGCAGGCCGCCAGCACCCGCGGGTTGACGACCCCGCAGCCGCCGAGCTCTATCCAGCCTTCTCCGCGGCAGGTGCGGCACGACGCGACGGCGGGCTCGAGACCGCGGCATACGAAGCAGACCAGGTCCATCTCGGCGGACGGCTCGGTGAAGGGGAAGTACGACGGCCGGAACCGGGTCGTGATGCCTTCGCCGAACAGCGCCTGGAGCATGTGGTCCAGGGAGCCGCGCAGGTGCGCCATCGTGATGCCCTCGTCGATCACCAGTCCCTCGACCTGGTGGAAGACGGGGCTATGGGTGGCGTCGTACTCGTCGGTCCTGAAGACCCTGCCTGGGCAGGCGACGTAGATAGGCGGCTGGCGGGTCAGCATCGTGCGGGCCTGGACCGGCGAGGTGTGCGTGCGCAGCACCAGGTGGTCGCTGGCCGGCTCGGTCCAGAAGGTGTCCTGCATCGTCCGCGCCGGGTGGTCCGGGCCGAGGTTCAAGGCGTCGAAGTTGAGCCACTCCGCCTCGATCAGCGGCCCCTCGGCGATCTCCCAGCCCATCGCCACGAACACGTCGGCGATCCGCTCGGAGAAGGTCGTGATCGGGTGCCGCGCGCCGGGCACCGTGCGGTCCCACGGCAGCGTCACGTCCACGGTCTCGGTCAGCAGCAGCTGCTCCTCGGCCTCGGCCTCGAGCACCTCCTGCCGGGCGGCGAGGGCCTGGTTCACCGCGCCCCGGGCCTGGCCGACCCTCATCCCGGCGTCCTTCTTGGCCTGCGGCGGCAGCGCCCCGATCTCCCGGTTGGCCAGCCCCAGCGGGGAACGGTCGCCAGCGTGCTCGGTACGTGCCAGCTTGAGTGCGTCGAGGTCTCCGGCCGCGGCGATCGCGGCCAAGGCCTCATCGCGCATGGCGAAGACCTGCTCCTCGCCGAGCGGAGTCACCTGGACGGGGTCGAAGGAGTTATTGGGTGCCGACACAGTCGATGAGTCTAGGGAGCCCCGAGCACAGTCGACGAACCGGTTTCAAGAACGGCGGTCCACGCTGGGCCAGTCCACAACGATCCGAGCGCCGCCGCCAGGGGCGTCGCCGATCTGCAGCTCCCCGCCGTGCACCCGGATCAGGCCGTTGACGATGTACATGCCGAGCCCGGAGCCGCCGCGGACGCCTTCCTTCCAGAACTTGGTGAAGACGCGGGCGCGCAGGCCCTCGGGGATGCCCTCGCCCTGGTCGTCGACGGTGAGCCGGGCACCGAGCGGCCCTGGCTCGATCCTCACCGTCACCGTGCCCTCGCCGTGCCGGACGGCGTTGTCGATGAGGTTCGTCAGCACCTGGACGAGCTTGTCGGGGTCGGCGAAGGCGACCAGGTCGGTCTGCTCGCACACCACTGCGATCTGCCGGCTGGTCCCTGCCCGTACCGAGGCTGCGACCCGCTCTGCCACCGGGAGCAGGTCGATCTCGCGGCGGTAGAGCGGCAGCCGCCCGGTGTCGATCCGAGCCACGTCGAGCAGCTCGGCGATCAGCCGCGACAGCCGCTCGGCGTCGGCGGCGACGGTGGTCAGCATCAGCTTCTTCTGCTCGTCGTTGAGCCGGTCCCACTTGCTGAGCAAGGTGGTGACGAAGCCCTTGACCCCGGTCAGCGGCGAGCGGAGCTCGTGCGCGACGGTCGCGACGAGGTCGGAGCGCTCCCGATCCAGGCGTGCACGGCCTCGGCCCGAGCGGATCACCAGGCTGACGCGGTCAACCGGGTCCTCAGGCGTCATACGCGAGAGCCGTGCCGTGACCAGCACCTCGGAGCCGTCCGGGAGCAGCCAGGACTGCTCCGGTACGCCGGTGCGGGTGCCGAGGCCCTCGTACGGGCTGACCTGGGTGAACCAGTCCCCTGCGTCCTGGTCCTGCAGGGTGAGCGCATCGGCGAGGTGCGCGCCGGGACGAGCCTGCTCGCCGAGCATCCGGCGCGCGGTCGCGTTGACCTGCACGACGATCCCGTCACCGTCAGCGATCAGCACGCCGTCGGGCAGCGAGTCCCATAGGTCGCGCTCGGCTGGGTCCACGCTGCTCACCCTAGTAGCGCCTGGTGGGGTCCGAGCCGCCTGTCGTTCAGGCGCGGGCCGCCGAGGCGTAGAGGCAGACGGCTGCAGCGGTCGCGAGGTTGAGGCTCTCGGCCCGCCCGTAGATCGGGATCGCGACCCGGTGGTCCGCAGCAGCGGCAACCTCCTCGGGCAGGCCCCAGGCCTCGTTGCCGAACAGCCACGCGATCTTTCCGTCGAGCAGCTCGCCGGCCTCGAGCAGGTCGACTTCGCCTGCGCCGTCTGCGGCGAGTACCCGGTAGCCGGCCGCCTGCGCGGTGCGCACCGCGTCGATCGGATCGATGCCGACGGCGAGCGGCACGTGGAACAGCGAGCCGGCGGTGGCCCGCACAGTCTTGTCGTTGTAGGGGTCGACGCTGCTTCCGGCGAGCAGGACGGCAGCGGCTCCAGCGGCGTCCGCGGTGCGGATGATGGTGCCGGCGTTCCCGGGGTCGCGGACGTCGGCGCAGATGACCACGACGCGTCCCTCCAGCAGCACCTCGGCGGGACGGTCGAGGAAGCGGCAGACAGCCACGATCCCCTGGGGTGCCTGGGCGCCACTGAGCGATGCTGCTGCCGCGTCATCGACGAGGTGCACGCCGACGTCGAGCCCGTGGATCAGATCGGCGTGCTGCTCAGCCGCCGCAGCGGTCACGAAGACCTCGACCAGGCAGCCAGGAACCTCCATCGCCTCGACGACGGACTTCCAGCCCTCGGCAAGGAAAAGCCGCCGCTCGGAGCGTTCCGAGCGGCGGCTGAGCTTCCGTGCCTCCTTGACGCGGCCGTTGGCCGAGCCGAGAGGAGACGTCACCTCAGGCGTTGGCCGGGGCGTTGACGTCGGAGGGCAGCGCGGCCTTCGCGACCTCGACGATCGCGACGAACGCGGCCGGGTCGTTGACGGCCAGGTCGGCGAGGATCTTGCGGTCCACCTCGACGCCGGCCAGGTTGAGGCCCTGGATGAACCGGTTGTAGGTCATCCCCTGCTCGCGGACGCCGGCGTTGATGCGCTGGATCCAGAGCTTGCGGAAGTTGCCCTTGTTCTTGCGCCGGTCGTTGTAGCTGTAGACCAGCGAGTGGGTGACCTGCTCCTTGGCCTTGCGGTACAGGCGCGAACGCTGTCCGCGGTAGCCGGAGGCGCGCTCGAGGACTACCCGGCGCTTCTTATGGGCGTTAACCGCCCGCTTGACGCGTGCCATCTTGTGTTACTCCTTGGATCTTGGTCTCGCTGAGCTCGACCTAGGTGGGGCTCAGAGACCGAGCAGCTTCTTCGCGCGGGGGACGTCGGCCTTGGCAACCTCGGTCGTACCGGACAGGCGGCGCGTCACGTTGGACGGCTTCTTCTCCAGGTTGTGGCGCAGGCCCGCCTTCTGGCGGCGGATCTTGCCCGATCCGGTGACCCGGAACCGCTTGCTGGCTCCGGAGTGCGTCTTGTTCTTCGGCATCTGTCTTCCTTCTCCTCAGGCTTCGATCTCGGGATCGAGGTTCTCTGAACGCTTACGTTCTTTCTTCTGGGCCGCAGGGCCGGTGTGCGAGGCCTTGATCTCGGCCTCGAGCTCGGCTGCTTCCGCTGCCTTCTCCGCAGCGAGCTCGACCTTCTCGGCCTTGACCTCGGCCTTGGCTTCGGCCTTCTTCTTGTGCGGGCCCAGAACCATGATCATGTTGCGGCCGTCCTGCTTCGGCGAGGACTCCACGAAACCGAGCTCGGTGACGTCCTCGGCGAGCTTCTGAAGCAGCCGGAACCCCAGCTCGGGGCGGTGCTGCTCGCGGCCGCGGAACATGATGGTGATCTTGACCTTGTCGCCCTGGCGGAGGAACCGCACGACGTGACCCTTCTTGGTCGCGTAGTCGTGCGCATCGATCTTCGGCCGGAGTTTCATCTCCTTGATGACGACGTTCGTCTGGTTACGGCGAGCCTCACGGGCCTTCTGGGCGTTCTCGTACTTGAACTTCCCGTAGTCCATGAGCTTGCAGACCGGCGGCCGGCCCTGAGGCGCGATCTCGACGAGGTCGAGGTCGGCTTCCTGGGCGAGTTTGAGCGCCTGGTCGGTCGGCACGATGCCGACGGTCTCACCGTTGGGTCCAACGAGACGGACCTCGGGTACCCGGATCCGGTCGTTGATGCGCAGCTCAGTGCTGATGTGTCCTCCTGGGTCGTTTTGCTGGGCCGACCACCCGGGGACTCCTCCAACAGCGAAGGGCTCCCGCGCTGACGCATGGGAGCCCCTTGATGCAACGGTGGACGGCGTACGCCGCACCGCTGGACCGGACCCGACGACCTGGTGTTGATCGGTCGATGCGGGTGGGAGGAGCCTCCACTTGTCAGATCGGGCACCCCGGCGTGAGCCGGGACGTCCGATCGGTCATTCACAAGGGTACAGGCTGCGGGCCCTCAGGTCACATCGGCTCATACCGGCGGAGCAGCGTCGGCCTGAACCGGCCGCCCCCAGCCCCAGCCGCCGTCCACCCGGACCAGCAGCAGGCCCTCGGCGAGGGCGGCGAGCTCCTCGCCCTCGATCGCGAAGAGCACCGGACCGGCCAGGTCGACGAGCAGTGCGTCGGCGCCGTCCTGGATGGCCGACAGCGCCGCCTTGCGCAGCTCGACCGCGACCGGCCGAGCCTCGGGGTTCCAGGCCGTGAGCGTCGCAGTGGAGGTGAACGACAACAGCGCAGTCCGACCGTCCTGCCCGGTGATCAGCACCGTCGCCATGTCGCTGGTCTTGTCGTGGGCCATCCCGGCGTCGTCGTAGTCGACCTCGCCGAGGACGGCCATCACCGGCACGAGCACCCGGCTGTCCTGGAGGACCGCCAGTGCAGCCGTACGGCGTCCGGCTGGATCTGCGCCGTACGCCGCGAGCGCGGCTGCGACCGCCGCCGGCGCAGATCCGTCGTCACCGGCGAAGCCAGGGTCAGGGATCACCCGCTCGTAGTCCACGCCTGCCATCTTCTCATCAGGCTCGGCCGCGCCGGATCGTCGGTGATCCGTAGGCTGCACCCATGAGCTCCACCGAGACCGACCACCAGAGCAACGCCGCCCGGACCCGGCTCGCTGCCCGGCTCTCGAGCGCGGTCGGCGCCCTGGAGGATCCGGCGACCCCGATGGTGGTCGTGGACCTCGATGCGTTCGACGCCAACGCCGAGGACCTGCTGCGCCGTGCCGCCGGCACGCCGATCAGGGTCGCGTCGAAGTCGTTGCGGATCCCGGCGCTCCTCGAGCGCGCCCTGTCCAGGCCTGGTTTCGCCGGGATCCTCGGGTACACCCTGCGCGAGGCGCTCTGGCTGGTCGAGCACGCGGTCACGACCGACGTAGTGCTCGCCTACCCGACGGTCGACCGGGTCGCGATCGGCCGCCTGGCCGCGGATGACGCAGCCCGCTCGGCGATCACGCTGATGGTCGACACCCGCGCCCACCTCGACCTCATCGACGCTGCCCGAGGCGCCAGCAGCGGGCCGATCCGGGTTGCTCTGGACATCGACGCCGGCCTCCGGCTCGGGCGCTCCCACGTCGGCCCGAAGCGCTCGCCGCTACACGACCCGGCCGAGGTTGTCGCCTTCGCAGAGGAGGTCATCGCGCGGCCGGGCCTCGCTCTCGTCGGGGTGATGACCTACGAAGGCCAGGTCGCCGGCGTGCAGGACGACGTACCCGGGCAGCGCGCGAAGTCGATGATCGTTCGCCGGCTGAAGTCCGCGTCGATGGCCCAGCTCGCCGACCGTCGCGGCCAGATCGCTACCGCACTGACCGCACTGACCGCTCTCGAGTTCTGGAACGGGGGCGGCTCGGGCAGCCTCGAGGCGACCGCGGCCGACTCGGCCGTGACCGAGCTCGCTGCCGGCTCCGGGCTGCTGGTCCCGACGCTGTTCGACCACTACCAGAGCTTCGCGCCTCGGCCGGCCGCCTTCTACGGCGTGCCGGTGGTGCGGAAGCCCTCGCCCGGGATCGCGACCGCCGCCGGTGGCGGGTTCCTGGCCAGCGGGCCGGCCGGCAAGGACCGGGCGCCGACGCCCTGGGCTCCGCCGAACCTCTACCTGACCGGGCTCGAGGGCGCCGGCGAGGTCCAGTCGCCCCTGACCGGGTCGGGAGCAGCCTCGCTCGGGGTCGGCGACTGGGTCTGGTTCAGGCACGCCAAGTCGGGCGAGCTCGCCGAGCACACCAATCTGGTCCACCTCATCGCCGGGGACGGCATCACCGAGACCGTGCGCTCCTACCGCGGCTTCGGCTGCGCCTGGTGAGCGCCCCGGTCCAGATCCGCGACCACTGCCTGGCAGCGCCGCCGACGCTCGGCTCCGCCCGGGTCGTGGCCATCGACGGACCGTCAGGGTCGGGCAAGACGACCGTGGCCAGGCAGCTGGCCAGGATCCTGCCGGCGACGATCGTGCACGCCGACGAGCTCTGCCCGGGCTGGGACGGCCTGCCCGATGTCCCGGGGATCCTGGCCGCACTGCTCGAGCCGCTGGCAGCCGGCCGACCCGGGGCCTTCCGCGAGTGGGACTGGCTGCGCGAGCGCCCAGGAGCAGACCGCACCGTCGAGCCGGCGCCGGTGCTGATCATCGAGGGGCTCGGCGCGGGCGCCAGCCTGCTACGGGGCCAGACCACCACGCTGGTCTGGCTCGACGCCGACCCCGAGCGGCGGCGGCTTCGGGCCTTCGAGCGCGACGGCGACTACTTCCGCGACCAGTGGGCACCGTGGGCGTCCGCCGAGAGCGCCTACTTCGCCACCGAAGGCCTGCCAGAGCGTGCCGACCTCTCCTTCAGGACCGGCTGACCCTCGGAGGATCGCCCAGCCGGCCTGGGCCGTCCACCTCGTACGCTCGGCTCAGTCGCGCTCGACCTGGCTGTTCTCCGCGACCAGCCGGCGCAGGTCCTGGACCGCCCGGATCGCGCGGTCACCGTCGGAGGACTGGATCGCCAGCGCCGAGATCGAGGTCCCGTCGGAGAGGTCCAGGCCGGCCCAGGGCGCACCACGGCGCAGGTTGACCGAGACGATCTCGGCCCACGCGAAATCACGCCGTCGGTAGCCGTTGACGACGACCACGCCGCCGCTGGCCACCGTCACCCGCGAGCGCATCAGCGCGAACCACACGCCGAGGGCGATCAGCCCCAGGAAGACCAGGGTGCCGAGCTGGAAGCCGGTGAACTGGGCCCGGTCCTTCGCGCCCATCGCGATCCACGCCGTGGCCGTCAGGGCCACCAGCATCACACCGAGGACGGTGCCCATCATCCGGGCGCCGAACGGGCGCCAGGTGTGCGGCACGGTGACCGGCGGCTTGTCCATCACCACACCTCAGAGCCGGCAGGCGTGGATGTCGGTCAACAGGATCGCGCGGGCGCCGAGCCCATAGAGGTCGTCCATCAGCTGCTGAGCGCCGGCGCTGGGGACCATCGACCGGACCGCGACCCAGCCTTCGCGATGAAGCGGGGCCACCGTCGGGCTCTCCAGGCCGGGAGTCAGCCGGATCGCCGCCTCGACGCGATCGGACGGGATGTCGTAGTCCATCATCAGGTAGGCGCGGGCCACCAGGACGCCCTCGAGGCGGCGGCGGAAGGTGGTCAGCCCCTCGGGCTCGACGCCGGCGCGGCTGATCAGCACGGCCTCGGACTCCATGATCACCTCGCCGACGATCTCCAGGCCGGCCTGCTTCAAGGTGCTCCCGGTCTCGACGACGTCCGCGATCGCGTCCGCCACGCCGAGCTGGATGCTGGTCTCGACGGCACCGTCGAGGTGGACCACGCGCGCGTCGATCCGCTGCTGCGCGAGGTAGCCCTCGACCACCCCGACGTAGGAGGTGGCGATCCGCTTGCCGTTCAGGTCGGCGAGCGTGGCCAAAGTGCCCGGACGGGCCGCGAACCTGAACTTCGAGAGGCCGAAGCCCAGCTGCATCGTCTCGATCGCAGCCGAACCCGAGTCGAGCAGCAGGTCGCGGCCGGTGATGCCGATGTCGAGGGTCCCCTCCCCGACGTACAGGGCGATGTCGCGGGGACGTAGGTAGAAGAACTCGACGCCGTTGGCGGTGTCGAGCAGGCTCAGCTCCTTGGAGTCCGAGCGCTGCCGGTAGCCGGCTTCCCGGAGCATCTCGGAGGCGGCGGTGGAGAGTGCGCCCTTGTTGGGCAGGGCGATCCTGAGCAGGGGTCCGTTGCTGGTCATCGGGTGTCCTAGAGGTGGGCGTAGACGTCGTCGAGCGAGATTCCGGCGGCGAGCATCAGGCACTGCGCGTGGTAGAGCAGCTGGCTGATCTCCTCGGCCGCCCGCTCATGGCCCTCGTGCTCGGCCGCCATCCAGGACTCGGCGGCCTCCTCGACCAGCTTCTTGCCGATGAAGTGCACGCCGGCATCTAGCTCAGCCACCGTGCCGGAGCCCTCGGGGCGCGTCACAGCCTTCTCGCTGAGCTCGGCCCACAGCTCTTCGAACGTCTTCACGGGCCTCAGCCTAGTGCGCGGGCGCCAGCCGATATCCCCCGCCCTCAGGAGCCGAGATGCTCGCGGCGGCGGATCTTGCGCAGCGTGACCGCGGTCTGCAGAGCGGCACTGGTCGCCTCGTAGCCCTTGTCCTCCTTCGAGGTCTCCAGGCCTGCACGGTCCAAGGCCTGGGCCTCGTCGTCACAGGTCAGCAGCCCGAAGCCGATGGGTACGCCGTGGTCGAGCGCGACCCGGTTGAGCCCGTCGGTGGCGGCCGCGGAGACGTACTCGAAGTGCGGGGTGCCGCCGCGGATGATCACGCCCAGCGCGATCACCGCATCGAAGCCCTGGCGGGCCAGTGCGTCAGCGATCACCGGGAGCTCGAACGATCCCGGGACCCGTACGACGACCGGGGACTCGACCTGGTGCTTGCGCAGCGCATCGAGCGCGCCGTCGACGAGCCCGCTCATCACGTTCTCGTGCCAGCTGGCCGCTACCACCGCGACCCGGAGGTCGTGGCAGTCGAAGGGCCGATCGGTGGGGCTGCCTTCGCCGCTCATGAGGTCGCTCCTGTCGTCAGGTCGGGGAGGTCGTGACCCATCCGGTCGCGCTTGGTCCGCAGATAGGCGATGTTGTGGTCGTTGGGCCGCGGTGTCAGTGCGACCTGCTCGGTGACCGGGATGCCGTAGGAGGCCAGGCTGGAGGTCTTGTCCGGGTTGTTGGTCAGCAGCCGGACCGAGCCGACGCCAAGGTCGCGCAGGATCTGGGTCGCTGCGCCGTAGTGGCGAGCGTCGGCGGGCAGGCCGAGGTCCAGGTTGGCATCCACCGTGTCCCGGCCGCCGTCCTGGAGCTGGTAGGCCTGCAGCTTGGCGAGCAGGCCGATCCCGCGTCCCTCGTGGCCGCGCAGGTAGATCACCACGCCACGGCCCTCGGTCGCGATCCGGTCCAGCGCCTCGTCGAGCTGAGGCCCGCAGTCGCAGCGCGCCGAGCCGAAGACATCGCCGGTCAGGCACTCGCTGTGCACCCGCGCGAGCACCGGCTCGTCGGTCTGCAGCGCAGCGGGGTCGCCGTAGACCAGCGCGATGTGCTCCGAGCCGTCGACGGTGATCCGGTAGCCGAAGGCGGTGAAGTCGCCGTGCCGAGTGGGGAGCTGGGTCTGCGCGACCCGCTGGACGTGGGTCTCGGTCCGCCGGCGGTAGTGCACCATCTGCTCGATCGAGATCATCTTCAGGCCGTGCTCGTCGGCGAAGGCCCTCAGCTCGGGCCCGCGCTTCATGGTGCCGTCGTCGTTGACCACCTCGACCAGCACGCCGGCGGGAGTCAGGCCAGCCATCCGGGCCAGGTCGACGGCCGCCTCGGTGTGACCGCGGCGTACCAGGACGCCGCCGTCGCGGTAGCGCAGCGGGAAGACGTGCCCCGGCCGGGTGATCTCCCACGGCTCGGTCGCGGAGTCGGCCAGTACCCGGGCGGTGTGCGCCCGGTCGGCGGCCGAGATCCCGGTGGAGAC
>DATAZI010000028.1:0-47194 GCA_036272095.1 Marmoricola sp.
GCGCAACGTGGTCCGCTACGCCGCCGTCGCCGACGAGGTCGAGGTGCCCGGCAGCGGCCTGATCTGCCTAGGCAGCTTCGCGTTCGCCGATATGCCCGGAGACTCGGTGCTCACCGTCCCGAAGGTCGTCGTCGGACGCCGTGGCGACCGGTGCTGGGTGACCACGATCGGCGCCTCGGCCGACGATGTGCCCGATCTCGACGTCCAGCCGCTGCCTGCCGCCCCGGTCAACCTCGCCTTCGCCGACGGCGCCCGCTCCGGCGCAGACTGGGAGGGCGTGGTCTGGGAGGCCGTCCTGCACCTCAACGCCGGCGAGCTCGACAAGGTCGTGCTCGCCCGCGACCTGGTCGCCACCTCGGACGCGCCGATCGACGTCCGGTGGCCGCTGCGCCGCCTCGGCTCCGAGTACGAGATGTGCTGGACCTTCCATGTGGACCGCCTCTTCGGCGCAACCCCCGAACTCCTGGTCCGCCGCGAGAAGGGCCTGGTCACCTCGCGGGTGCTGGCCGGCACGATCCGCCGTACCGGCGACGACGAGCACGACCTGACCCTGGCCGCGACCCTGGCGCGATCGAGCAAGGACCTCGAGGAGCACGAGTACGCCGTCCGCTCGGTGGCCGACGCGCTGGCGCCGTACTGCTCGTCGATGAACGTGCCGGAAGCGCCGTTCGTGCTGCACCTGCCCAACGTGATGCACCTGGCGACCGACGTCGCCGGGGTCGCCCACAACGGGGGCGCCAGCGTCCTGGATCTTGCCGCCGCGCTGCATCCCTCGGCCGCCGTCGGCGGTACGCCGACCAAGCTGGCGGTCGAGATGATCGCCGAGATCGAGGGCATGGACCGCGGCCGGTACGCCGGCCCGGTCGGCTGGATGAACGCCCACGGCGACGGGGAGTTCGGGATCGCCCTGCGCTCGGCAGAGATCGAGCCCACGACCGACGGCACCGGGCGCGTCCGGCTCTTCGCCGGGTGCGGCATCGTCGCCGACTCCGACCCGGAGTCAGAGCTCGCCGAGTCGCAGGCGAAGTTCGTCCCGGTCCGCAACGCCCTCGCCGAGGGCTGAGCCGGCGCGTAGGCGATGATCGGCCGCCGCGGAACAACGGCTGATCTCCCGAGGTTGCCCTCCCCATGAGCACCCTCGCCCTTACCGGGTCCACCGGGCACGTCGGCGGCCTGGTTGCCGCTGCCCTTGCCGATCTCGCGCCGCGGCTGATCGTGCGCGACCCATCGCGGGCGCCGAGCATCCCGGGCAGTGCCATTGCCAGCGCGTCCTACGGCGACCGGGAGGCCTCGCTGGCGGCGCTCGAGGGCGTCGACGTGCTGCTGATGGTCTCGGCCGCTGAGAGCCGGACCCGCCGCGAGGAGCACCGCGCCTTCATCGCTGCCGCCGCCGAGGCCGGTGTCGGGCACCTCGTCTACACCTCGTTCTCCGGCGCGGCGCCGGACGCGACCTTCACCTTGGGGCGCGACCACTACGACGCCGAGCAGGCGATTGCGGAGTCGGGTGTGCCGCACACGATCCTGCGCGACAACTTCTACCTCGACCTGCTGCCCCAGTTCGCCGACGAGCATGGCGTCATCCGCGGTCCTGCAGGGGACGGCCGTGTTGCCGCTGTCGCCCGCGCCGACGTCGCTGCCGTCGCCGCCGAGGTGCTGCGCGATCCGCCAGCGCACGTCGGCGCGGTCTACGAGCTGACCGGTCCCGAAGCGCTGACCCTGGCCGAGGTGGCTGCCCGCGCCGGCGCCGTGCTGGAGCGCGCGCTCAGCTTCGAGGACGAGACCGAGGAGCAGGCCTACGCATCCCGGCTGGCGGCGTACGGCGCGGAGCAGTGGCAGCTCGATGCCTGGGTCAGCACCTACACCGCCATCCGCGATGGTGAGTGCGCCCGGCTGACCGACGACGTCCGGACTGTGACAGGCGTACGGCCTCGGTCGCTGGAGCGCGCCCTGCTCGGCTGAGTCAGCAGGTCGGCAGCAGGCCGGACTACAGCTCCTCGCCCGGCTGCATCCGGACGTAGTGCTGGTCGCGCGCTCCGAGGAAGCGGCGCAGGTGGCCGTCGACGATGCCGAGGCCGGCATCGCTGTAGATCGCGTCGTGGATCGCGATCGAGGTGTGCGCCCCGATGTCGCGCGCGTAGTCGATGCACTCGGAGATCTTCAGCCACGGGGCACTGACCGGCAGCAGCAGCACGTCCGGGGTAGCCGGCAGCGTGTTCAGCGCGTCGCCGGGGTGGAAGACGGTGCTGCCCTCGATCTCGAAGAGGTAGCCGGAGTTGTCGATGCGGACCAGGTCCGGGTGGATGACCGCGTGCTGCTCGCCGATGGCGGTCACCATCACGCCGGCATCGAAACGGTCGCCGGGCTCCACGACCGTGACCCGCTCGGCGACGGCCGGCACCTGGAATCGGATCTGCTCCGCGACAGCGGCGATCGTGAAGATCGGCGCGCTCGTCGCGAGCAGCTGCTCGGGGGTCCAGTGGTCCGGGTGCTCGTGAGTGATCAGGACTGCGGTGGCGCCGTCGAGGGCGTCGCGGGCGGTGAACATGCCGGGGTCGACGACCACCGCGCTGGCGCCAGTCTCGAGCCGCACGCAGGCATGCCCGTGCTTGATGATTCGCATGGGCACAGACTATGGTGAGGACCACTATTGAACTTGATTCAAGAAGGAGTGGCCATGACGGACCACGAGGTGATCATCGTCGGCGCCGGCTTCGGCGGCATGGGCTCCGCGATCAAGCTCAAGAGCCTCGGCTACGGCGACGGCCCCGAGGATCTGCTGATCCTCGAGCGCGAGGACGATCTCGGCGGCACCTGGCACGTCAACCACTACCCCGGCCTGGCGGTCGACATCGCCAGCGTCACCTACTCCTACTCCTTCGAGCCCAACCCGTACTGGAAGAACTGGTTCGCCCGCGGGGCCGAGCTCAAGGCCTACGCCGAGCACGTCGCCGACAAGTACGACCTGCGCCGGCACATGCGGTTCGGCATCAGCGTCGAAGGCGCGCGCTGGGACGAGGACGAGCAGCACTGGGTGGTCACGACCCGCGACTCCGGCCCCGATATCAGCACCGGCGCGACGACGGTGCGCACCGCGACGTACTTGATGACGGCGACCGGCTTCCTGTCCCAGCCGCGACTGCCCGACATCGAGGGCGTCGGTGACTTCGCCGGCACCGTGGTGCACACGGCCCAGTGGGACGACGGCATCGACCTGGACGGGAAGCGGGTCGCGGTGATCGGCACCGGCGCGACCGCGGTCCAGCTGATCCCGCAGATCGCCCGCAAGGCCGGCGCGCTGACGGTCTTCCAGCGGACAGCGATCTGGGTGACCCCGAAGAACGACTTCGCTATCCCCGGTGCGCTGCAGGCACTGTTCGCCGCGCAGCCGTGGACCCAACGGGTCGCGCGGGCTGCCAACGGCGCCTGGCTCGAGGGGATGATGGTCACAGCCGTGCTGCACTACAAGCAGGCCAAGCTCCTCAACAGCGGCGCCGCCGCGCTGGCCAAGGCGCACCTGCGCCGCCAGGTCGCCGATCCCGAGACCCGGCGCAAGCTCACCCCGGACTACTCCTTCGGCTGCAAGCGCCCGACCTTCTCCAACGACTACTACCCGACGTTCAACAAGGAGCACGTGGCGCTGGAGACGGCGCCGATCGAGCGGATCACCCCGGACGGCATCGTGACCTCCGACGGGGACGAGACCCCGGTCGACGTGCTGGTGCTCGCCACCGGCTTCAACCTGTGGGACACCAACTTCCCGGCGTTCGAGGTGATCGGCCGCGAGGGCCGTGACCTGGGCAAGTCCTGGCGGCAGCACGGCTACCACGCGTTCGAGGGCGTGACAGTGCCCGGCTTCCCCAACTTCGTCACGTTGAACTCGCCGTACTCCTACTCGGGCTTGAGCTACTTCATGACCATCGAGGTGCAGATGCGCCACCTTGAGCGGATCTTCACCGAGCTCGGCGAGAACGGCGCACGGACCTTCGAGGTGACCGCCCGCGCGGATGCCGAGTTCCTCGAGCAGATGCTCGAGCGGATGGACGACACCGTGTTCGTCCAGGGCTCCTGCGCGACGGCGCGCAGCTACTACTACACCAACGAGGGCGACGCCGTGCTGCTGAGGCCGACGTCGTCGTCCAACGCGCGCAAGGCCGTCGAAGAGTTCGACCTGACCGCCTACGCCTTCAGCTGACCCCCTCATCTTGCCGGACGCAGTCAGCACTCCACTGCCGAACGCAGGCGGCGTTATCTCGTTGCCGTCATGGTGGGCTCCCCGGCAGGATCGCCCGGTGCTGCACGTCCTGCTCTCCGGCCTGGTGACCGGCTACGCCATCGCGGTCCCGGTGGGCGCGGTGTCTGCGCTGATCGTCACCCTCAGCGCCCGGACCTCGTGGCGGGTCGGAGCCGCAGCCGGGCTGGGCGTCGCGACGGTCGACGGCACCTACGCCGCGGTGGCGGTCGTGGCCGGCAAGGCTGTCGCCGCTGCGCTGCACCCGGTCGAGAAGGTGCTGCAGGGGATCTCGGTCGCAGCCTTGCTCGTGATCGCCGCGCTCACCCTGGCGCATGCGCTGGGTCCGGCGGGTGCGCGTGACCCGGACACACCAGCCTGGACGCCCTGGCGGGCCTGGCTGACGTTCGTGGCGATCACCGCGGTCAACCCGGCCACGGTGGTGTACTTCGCCGCGATCGTGCTCGGTGGCAGCGTGGTGATCCAAGGCCCGGTCGAGGGGACCGTCTTCGTGGCTGCCGCGTTCGGCGCGAGCGCGAGCTGGCAGGTGCTGGTCGCCGGCCTCGGAAGCGGCCTCGCCAGGCGGGTCGACCTGACCAGCCGACGGGCCCGCCGTACGACCGGCATCGTCGCCGCCGCGGTGATCGCCCTGCTCGCCCTCAAGCCCCTGCTCAGCTGACTCGGGTCAGCCGGTCAGCTCGTGCACGAAGCACCAGCGCCAGATCTCGCCCGGCTCGGCCGAGCGCATCACCGGGTGCTCGGTGGAGTTGAAGTGCGCCGTCGCGTGCATCCGGGGCGAGGAGTCGCAGCAGGCGACGTGGCCGCAGGTCAGGCATATCCGCAGGTGCACCCAGGCAGTGCCCTCGCGGATGCAGTCCCCGCACTCGCCCGGCGTGTCCGGCTCGACCGGCGGCCTGGGCTCGCGGAGGTCGTCGCAGGCTCCTTCGAAAGCGATCGGCCGCTGGGCCGCCTTCACCCGCTCCACCTCGTTGTCGCTGTACTCGAGCATCGACTCCTCGACATCCAGCATCGCCAGCACCTCCTCGACCACCTCGTGGGCCACCGTCCCGGTGGACCTGATCTCGAGTACCCGTGTGCGCTCCGCCTCGATCATCGTGCGTCGGCGGCGCGAGTAGATCTCGCTCGGGGTCTCCTGCTCGATCGTCGCACCGACCCGTTCCCAGGCGGCGTAGTCGCGCCGCCGGACCCGGTCCCGGATCGTCTCGCTGACGTCGTGCGGGTCCTCCTCCTCCAGCTTGTCGAGCTCGGCGAGCCCGGCGACAGAGGCTTGGTGGAGCAGGTTGGCGCGCGCCAGGGCGTCGGCGGTCGGGTCCGGCGAGGGCACCTTCAGCCGGCGGGCGAGCAACGGCAGCGTCATGCCCTGGATGAACAAGGTGCCGGCCACCACGGTGAACGCGATCAGCAGCAGCACCTCGCGGTGCGGCTTGTCGGTCGGGATCACGAAGGCAGCGGCCAGCGTCACCACGCCGCGCATGCCGGCCCAGCCGAGGAGCAGCGTGTAGGTCCACGGCGGCCGCATCCCGGTCTGCCCGTCGGGACCAGGGCGGACGATCAGGAAGCGTGCGACGAAGACCCAGGCGACCCGCAGCACGATCACC
Organism: Marmoricola sp.; assembly: GCA_036272095.1. Lineage (GTDB taxonomy): Bacteria > Actinomycetota > Actinomycetes > Propionibacteriales > Nocardioidaceae > Marmoricola. The sequence continues at coordinate 5,848 of DATAZI010000028.1, forward strand.
GCGACCAGCGTGGCACCGCAGACCAGGGCGATCCTGCCGCCGCCCAGGCTGTCGTTGCCGGCATCGACGATGATCGACCGCGCCTGCAGGCCGATCAGCAGGAACACCGAGCTCTCCAGCAGGAACGAGATGCTCTCCCAGTTCATCCGCTCGGCGATCCGCGCCTGCGCCGTCTGAAGGATCGGCGCCTTGTGCCCGAGCAGCAGCCCGGCGACCACCACGCTGATCACGCCGGAGGCGTGGATCTCCTCAGCGGTGATGTACGCCGCGAACGGGGTCACGAACGAGAGCCCGCTGTCGAAGACCGGGTCGGTGACGTGCTTGCGGATGAACCCGATCACGAAGAAGAAGGCCAGGCCGATGACGAGGCCGCCGCCGGCGGCGAGGGCGAAGTCGCGGACGACCAGGTACCAGACGACGGCCGAGCCGAGTGCCGTGTTCAGTGCGACCAGCGCGGTCGCGTCGTTGAGCAGGGACTCGCCTTCCAGGATCGTCACGACCCGGCGGGGCAGGCCGATCCGGCGGCCGATCGCGGTCGCCGCGATCGCGTCCGGCGGCGCGACGACAGCGCCGATGGCGAACGCCCCGGCCCACCCGACCCCGGGGATCAACGGGTGCACCAGCAGCGCGATCCCCACGGTCGTGAAGGCCACCAGGCCGACCGAGAGCAGCAGGATCGAGCGGCGGTTGGCGTTGAAGTCGACCAGCGAGGTCTGGATCGACGCGGCGTACAGCAGCGGCGGCAGCAGGCCGAGAAGGACGACGTCGGGCCGCAGGTGCAGGTCCGGGATGAACGGCAGGTAGGAGCCGACGACGCCGACCACGATCAGCATCAGCGGCGAGGACAGATCGAGCCGGCGGCAGGCCGCCGTCGTGGCCAGGACAGCCGCGACCAGGGAGACAAGGGTCACGACGAGGGTCACGGGTCGAGACTATGCGAACGAGCGGGTGCTCCAGGCCCGCTCGTGGGGGCTGTGGACGGGTCAGCTCACACCAGCGCGCGGATGCGGGCATCGAGCTCGCGCCTGTTGTCGCGGCGCACGACGGCCTCGACGACCTCGATCCCGCCGTTCGGGTTGGCCAGCGCGTGCGCGAGCTCGGCCTTGTCGTGCACCCGCCAGTGCGGGATCCGCAGGCCGCTGCAGACGGCCGCGAGGTCGGTACTGTGCGGGGTCCCGAAGACCTTCTCGAACCGGTCCGCGTACGCCGGCGAACCCTGCTCCAGCGTCGCGAAGATCGAGCCTCCGTCGTCGTTGGCGACCACGATCGTCAGGTCCGGCCGGGCCTCGGCCGGGCCGATGACGAGGCCGGTCAGGTCGTGCAGGAAGGTCACGTCGCCGACGTAGGCGATCGCGCGGGTCGTGTGCGGCCTGCCGATCACTGCGCCGATCGCCGTGGACAGGGTCCCGTCGATACCCGCCAGCCCGCGGTTGGCGATCAGCAGCCGGCGTTCGCCGACCGGGTACGCGCCGGCGACCAGGTCAAGGTCGCGGATCGGGTTGCTGGCACCGACATGCAGCAATCCTCCGGCCGGTACGGCGGCATGGACAACCGCGGCAACGTCGTACGGCGTCAGCTCGCCCTGCTCGACCAGGACGGCGTCGATGCCGCGGGTCAGCTCGGCGTCGGCCGCTCGCCACTCCTCCAGCCAGGCCGGATCAGCTGCCGAGTCGACGTCGAACGGGCCGTCGTACTCCAAGGAGACCGGGTGCGGCCGACCAGCCCAGGCCCCACGCGCTCGACGGGAGACCACCTCGATGCCTGATCGGGCGAGCAGCTGCTGCACCGGACGCGACAGCGTCGGCGCGCCCGCCACCACGACCCGCTCGATCCGGTCACCGAGCGTGGTCCCCAGCAGCAGGCGGTAGCCGCGGATGACGTTCGGGCCGTTGCGGGCGCCGCTGGTCGGCTCGGCGAGCAGCGGCCAGCCGGCTTCCTGGGCCAGGACCCGCGGCCCGGGCCCGGTGTCGTCACCGGCGACGACGACGGTCGCGGGGCCCTGCTCGAGCAGGTGGGGCACGCCACGGACCCAGGGCTCGCGCTCCGGCTGTCGAGCCTGCGGCTCGAAACGGTCGGTCGGGAGCAGCGGCTCGTCGAACTGGAGGTTGAGGTGCACCGGGCCATCGGCGGCACCGGCCAGCGCGGCATCCAGGAGAGCGGCCACCTCAGCGGAGTCGATGATGTCGACGGTCGCCGCAGCAGTACCGAAGATCCCGATCTGGTCGGTGGTCTGGTTCGCGAGCGTGCCACGCAGGCGGGCGGGCCGGTCGGCGGTGATAGCGACCAGCCCGATGCCCGCATGCGCCGCCTCCATCACGGCCGGGTGCAGGTTCGCGGATGCGGTGCCCGAGGTCGTGACGACGGCGACCGGGACCCGCGAGGTCTTCGCGATGCCCAGCGCCAGGAACGCGGCGGTGCGCTCGTCGATCCTGGTGTGCAGGTCCAGCACCCCGGCAGACGCGGCGTCGGCCAGCGCCAGCAGCAGCGGTGCGTTGCGGGAGCCGGGGGCGACGACGACGTGCCGTACGCCCACGCCGACCAGCGCCTCGACGGCAGCGCGGGCCAGCTCGGTGGACGTCACAGGGACTGATCCTGCCCCAGGGCCGCGACGGCGGTCATCCGGGCCAGCCAGTGCTCGGCCCGATCGACGGTGGCTGCGGACCGGGCGAGCCGAGCCGGATCGACGCTCACGGCGCCGACCGGCAGCATCCCGTCGACCGGGAGCAGCGGCGCGGTCGCGACATCGTCGGCGAGGAGCTGGACCGTCGCCAGGCCGCAGGCATGCTCGAGCGACGGCAGCGCAGCTGCCAGCGCCAGTCCAGCCGCGATCCCGACACTGGTCTCGATCGCGCTGCTCACCACCACCGGCAGGCCGATGTCCGCAGCGATCCGTAGGCAGGCCCGGACGCCGCCGAGCGGCTGGACCTTCAAGACGGCGATGTCGGCGGCATCGAGGTCGCGGACGCGGTAGGGATCCGCGGCACGCCGGATCGACTCGTCCGCGGCGATCGGCACGGCGACGCCGCGGCGTACGGCGGCGAGGTCCTCGACGGTCGGGCTCGGCTGCTCGACGTACTCCAGGCCGCCGGCGGCGCGGTCGAGCAAGGGGATAGCCGCGATCGCCTCCTCGACGGACCAGCCGCCGTTGGCGTCGATCCTGATCAAGCCGTGGGGTCCGAGGGCATCCCGCACGGCCTCGAGCCGTGCCTGGTCCTCGGCAAGGCTCTGACCCGGCTCGGCGACCTTCACCTTGGCGGTCCGGCAGCCGTTCGAGCCGAGCACGATCGTCCGCGCGCGCTCGGGGTCGCAGGCCGGCACCGTCACGTTCACCGGGATCTGGGTCCGCACCGGCTCCGGCCAGCCCAGGTCGGCGGCTTCGCGGGCGGCGAGCAGCCAGGGCAGCGCCGTCGGTTCGTCGTACTCGAGGAACGGGCTGAACTCCCCCCACCCGGCGTCACCGCGCAGCAGCAGCCCCTCGCGTACGTCGATGCCGCGGAAACGGGTCGTCAGCGCGATGGAGTAGACGTGCGCCTCAGGCATCGGCGGCGAGCTTCTTGATCGCGACCCGGTCAGGCTTGCCATTCACCAGCTCGGGAAGACCACCGGGCACGATCACCAGCTGACGCGGCGCCCAGGAACGCGGCTCGATGCACTCGCGGATCCGCTCCAGGGTCAGCCAGCCGTCGTAGTCGCCGTCGACCCCGACAACCACCGCGACCCGCTCGCCCCACTCGTCGTCCGGTACGCCGACCACAGCCAGGTCGAGCGCGAAGTGGTCCCCGACCATCCTCTCGACGGCCTGCGGCGGAACCTTCACGCCACCGCTGATGATGACGTCGTCCGAACGTGCGTCGACGCGCAGGCTGCCGTCCCAGGCAAGGTGACCAAGATCGTTGGTGATCAGCCAGCCGTCGCGGAAGGCGGCGGCGGTCCGCTCCGGCTCGCCCTGGTAGCCGTCGAACAGCATCGGACCGCGCAGCAGGACCTGGCCATCGTCACCGATCTTGAACTCGGCTCCCGCGAGCGCGACACCGTCGTAGACGCAGCCGCCGCAGGTCTCGCTCATCCCGTACGTCGCCACCACCGGGACCCCGTTGGCCTCGGCCCGCTGGCGGACCCACTCCTGCACAGGTCCCCCGCCGACCAGCACTGCATCGAACGCAGCCAGAGCCTGGAGCTCCCGCGGCTGCTCGATCAGCCTGCGCAGCTGGGTCCCCACCAGTGAGACGTACAGCCGACCTTCCACGCCGGGGACGTCATCGGCGAACGACCCGCTGTGCAGCACAGGCTCTGTCCCCGCCACCACGCTCCGGTACAGGACCTGCACCCCAGCGACGTACGCCGGCGGCAGGTTCAGGACCCATCGGCCGGGGCCGCCGAGCCGCTCCTGGGTCGCCAGCGCGGAGGCCCGTAGCGCGTCTCGCGACAGCAGCACCCGCTTCGGCTGCCCGGTCGACCCCGAGGTCTCGATGACCAACGGGCGAGGGTCCTGCGCCGCATCCCAGTCCCGGAGCAGCGCGAGGATCCCCTCGGCATCACCACTCACCGGCCACAGGCTGCTCACACCCCTGAGGCTACTGACTCCGCAACCTGACAGAATCCCCGCCATGGCAACAGGAGCGCAGTGGATCCAGGGGGCCCGGCCGCGGACCCTGCCGGCGGCGGTCGCGCCCGTCCTGGCAGGCAGCGGCGTCGCGCTGTACGGCTACGACTTCTGCTGGTGGCGGGCACTGCTCGCGCTCGGCGTCTCGCTCCTGCTGCAGGTCGGAGTGAACTACGCCAACGACTACTCCGACGGCATCCGCGGCACTGACGATGTCCGGGTCGGCCCGCTGCGCCTGGTCGGCTCAGGGGTCGCCAAGCCCGAGGCCGTCAAGGCAGCCGCCTTCACCTGCTTCGGCGCGGCCGGCGTCCTAGGCCTCGCCCTGGCCGTGAGTACGTCGTGGTGGCTGGTGCTCGTCGGCGCCCTGAGCATCCTCGCGGCCTGGTTCTACACCGGCGGCAAGAAGCCGTATGGCTACCTCGGCCTCGGCGAGGTGATGGTGTTCGTGTTCTTCGGCCTGGTGGCCGTGCTCGGCACCGTCTATGTCCAGGTCGAGCGACTGCCCGGCGTCGCCTGGGCTCCGGCCGTCGGGATCGGCGCGCTCGCCTGCGCGATCCTGGTCGCCAACAACCTGCGCGACATCCCCACCGACACGCTCGCCGGCAAGCGCACCCTGGCCGTCAAGCTCGGCGACGTGTGGACCCGCCGGCTGTACTCGATCCTGGCGGTGGTCGCGCTGCTGGCCCTAGTCGTCCTCGCCCACGGGACGACCGTGTGGGCGGCGATCGGGCTGATCGGCTTCGTGCCGCTGTTCAAGGCCGACGTCGTAGTCAACCGGCGGCGCGCCGTCGGGCCGGATCTCATCCCGGTGCTCCAGCTCACCGGCGTCGGCGAGCTGCTCTACGCGCTCGGCTTGTTCGTCGGCCTCTGGATCGGCCGCTAGACCTGACGCTGCGCTAGTCGACCGTCCCGGTCGAACGTTCCGGCCGGTCCGAGTCCGCGTGACCGAATGCGCCCGGTGGTGTCCACACACCATGCACACCATCAACCCACTCATTGACCGACCTATCAGCCGACGCCGCACTCAGCGCGGCCTCATCGCGTCGATCCTGCTCGCCCTGGTCGTGCTGGGGCTGACGCCGGCCCCGAGCCAGGCGTCCTCGTCGCAGACCAGCTCCTTCTACAGCTACACCGGGAAGACTCCCCTGGCCTCGTTGGCGCCAGGGACGGTCTTGAAGACCCGGACGCTGCTGTACCACGTGCTCGGCGTCCCGCTGCCTCTCCAGGCTGTCCAGATCCTCTACCGCTCCACCAACGAGCTCGGCCAGCCGACGGCCAACGTCACCTCGGTGGTGCGCCCGCTACTGCAGCTCGGGCAATCCAAGATCGTCTCGTACCAGTCGTTCTACGACTCACTGTCCCCAGCGGACGAACCGTCGGTGGCGATCGCCGGCGGGGTCTCGCTCGGCGGCCTGATCCCGGACGTGGAGACTGCGATGTTCGCACCGCTGCTGCTGGCCGGCTATACGATCGTCATCCCCGACACCGAAGGGCAGGCTGCCGACTTCGCGGCCGGACCCGAGTACGGGATGAACACCCTCGACTCGCTGCGAGCGGTCACCGCGTCGAGCCAGCTTGGGCTCTCCTCCTCGGCGAAGATCGGCATGATGGGCTACTCCGGCGGCGCGATTGCCACCGAGTGGGCCGCAGAGCTAGCGAAGTCCTACGCGCCCGATCTCGCCGGCCGGATCATCGGCAGCGCCATCGGCGGGGTGTTCGTCGACCCCCTCCGCAACCTGAGCTACATCCAGGGCTCGCCGCTCTGGTCGGGTCTGATCCCGGTCGCGCTGAACGGCCTGGCCCGGTCCTTCCACCTCGACCTGACTCCGTACCTGAACAGCTACGGCGTCGGGCTCCTCCAGCAGACGCAAACGGCCTCGATCCTCACTGCGCTGGGAGCGCACCCTGGTCTGACCTGGAAGCAGATCGCGAAGCCGGCGTACCCGACGGCGCAGAGCGTGCCGGCACTGGTCACGACGACGAACCAGCTGATCATGGGAAGCCGCGGGACCCCGACCTCGCCGATGTTCATCGGCCAGGGGAACGGCGGGTACGTCGAAGGCACCTCGGGCGGCACGCCAGGTATCGGCGCCGGGGACGGCGTGATGGTCACCGGAGACGTCCGGACGCTGGCCCGCCAGTACTGCACGCACGGCGTGGCGATCGACTACCAGGAGTACGACGGCCTGTCCCACCTCCTGTCCACGGCTCCGTGGCTCCCGCAGGCCTACTCCTGGCTGATGGACCGGTTCGCTGGCCGGAAGGCTCCGAGCAACTGCAGCACGATCAAGCCCGGAAACCCGATCGGCCCGGTCGCCGTCAGCCGGTGACGAGCCTCTGATCAGGACCCGGCCGGGCTCTCGGTCCACGCGTGGTGGGCCAGGTCCGGCCGGTCTGTCCCCAGTGCGGCTCGGCGAGCGTCAGAAGGTGCCGAGCGTCCTGCCCGTCCGTGCGCCCACCTGGTCGAGGAACGACCTCAGCGGCGGCTCTTGATCAGCTGGGACATCGATCATGAACGTGCCGCCGGAGACCACCGCGCTCCCGGCGTAGAACGGCGCATCGGGAGAGGGCGCGAGGCCCGTCCGGACGCGCAGGTCACCATTCTTCCGACGCTCCACACCCACCGCCAAGTGACGCAGATGGATGCGCTGGGAACCGAGCACGACGTCACCGAAGGCCTCGAACACGTCGTCCGCGGCGCGAAGAATCCAATGACCGGTCGTCAACTCCAAAGCATCCATGTTGCAGACAGTACCGACGCGCCCGTCGGCCAGCTCAGCGGACGGGCTCGACCCAGTCGCCGGTGTCGTGGAACCGCTCGAGGGTCGCCGTGTACGGCGCGATGTCCAGCCCGTGCTCGCCCAGCCAGCCGTCGTTGTAGTAGGTGTCCGCGTATCGCTCGCCGCCGTCGCAGAGCAGCGTGACCACCGAGCCGCCCTCGCCGGCGGCGTGCATCCCGGCGACGAGCTTCAGCGCTCCCCACATCGCGGTGCCGGTCGATCCGCCCACCGAGCGGCCGGTGATCGCCGACGTCCAGCGCATCGCCGCGATCGAGGCGGCGTCCGGGACGGCGATCATCGCGTCGACCACCGAGGGCTGGAAGGACGGCTCGACGCGGGGGCGCCCGATGCCCTCGATCCGCGAGCCCGTCCCGGTGGTGTGCGTCGGGTCGTTCTCCGCCCAGCCGCGGTAGAACGCGGAGTTCTCCGGGTCCACGACGCAGACCCGGGTGGCGTGCCGCTGGTAGCGCACGTAGCGCCCGAGCGTGGCCGAGGTGCCGCCGGTACCGGCGCCGACCACGATCCAGGTCGGGACCGGGTGGCGCTCGGCGGAGAGCTGGCTGAAGATGGATTCGGCGATGTTGTTGTTGCCGCGCCAGTCAGTCGCCCGCTCGGCGTAGGTGAACTGGTCGAGGTAGTGCCCTCCCGTCTCCTGGGCCAACCGCGCGGCCTCGGCGTAAATCGTGCCGCCGTCGCCGACGAGGTGGCAGCGGCCGCCCTGGAACTCGATCAGCGCGATCTTCTCCGGCGAGGTCGAGGCCGGCATCACGGCCACGAACGGCAGCCCGAGGAGCCGGGCGAAGTAGGCCTCGGAGACAGCGGTCGAGCCCGAGGATGCCTCGATGATCGTCGAGCCCTCGTGGATCCAGCCGTTGCACAGCGCGTAGAGGAACAGCGACCGGGCCAGCCGGTGCTTCAACGAGCCGGTCGGGTGCACCGACTCGTCCTTCAGGTACAGGTCGACATCCCAGGCAGCCGGCAGCCCGAAGACGTGCAGGTGCGTGTCGGCCGACCGGTTGGCATCGGCCTCTACCCGGCGTACGGCCTCGTTCAGCCAGGCGCGGTCGTGCTGGGTTCCCGGCACCGGATCAGTCCGCGTCCTCGGAGGCCTTCAGCGCGTCGAACGCCTTCGTGGCCCGCTCGGCACGCTGCTGGACGTTCATGGCGAACCCGGCCCGCGGCTTGGCGAGCAGCTTCAGTGACAGCGCCGAGGAGGTCACCGCGCCACCGACGAGCGCCCAGATCCAGACCTGGGAGACGTCGTCGATGAACAGATGCAGGAGGCCGCCGACGACCGCGGTGCACGCGGCGAAGAGCAGCAGCCGTAGGGACGTGTAGATGAGGAAATACTTCACCCGGCCTAGGGTATTCCCGTCGACGAACTACCCTTGCACCGTGCTCCGTCTCGTTGTGTACCTGCTGCTCCTCGCCGCCGTCCTGTACGGCGTCTTCTGGGCGATCGACCGCAGGGACTCCGCGGGCGGTGCGCCCGGCCCGGCTCGGCCTGCACCCCGTGGTCCCGTGGGTCCCGACGACGACGAGGCGTTCCTGCGCAATCTGGATGTCGAGCGGCACCGAACGACAGACGAGCCCCCCACCTCCGGAGGAGAAGCATGAGCACCCTGAGTGATTTCTCGGCCCGCACCCTGACCGGTCAGGAGCAGGACCTCGCGGCGTACGCCGGCAAGGTCGTCCTGGTCGTCAACACCGCCTCCAAGTGCGGCTTCACGCCCCAGTTCGAGGGCCTGGAGAAGCTCTACGAGGAGTACACCGAGAAGGGCCTGGTCGTGCTCGGCTTCCCGTGCAACCAGTTCGCCTCCCAGGACCCGGGCAGCAACGAGGAGATCGGCGAGTTCTGTACCAAGAACTACGGCGTCTCGTTCCCGATGTTCGAGAAGATCGACGTCAACGGCGACGACGCGCACCCGCTCTACCAGTGGCTGAAGTCCGAGAAGAGCGGCGCGCTGGGCAACAAGATCAAGTGGAACTTCACCAAGTTCCTGATCGGCCGCGACGGCAACGTGATCAAGCGCTACGCCTCGACGACGAAGCCCGAGAAGATCGCCGGCGACATCGCGAAGGCCCTCAACGGCTGACCAGGGCTCAACCGCTGAGCAGGATTCAACCGCTGAGCACGACTCAGCGGCTGAGCAGGAACGGCGCCACCTCGGCGTAGCTGTGCTGGCTCCCTGAGCCGAAGAAGAAGTTGATCCCGATGAAGTTGAACCACAGGGTCGCCAGTCCGAGGAGCGCGATGATCGCCGCGTTGCGACCCTTCCACCCTGCGGTCGCGCGCGCGTGCAGGTACGCCGCGTAGACGACCCAGGTGATGAAGGCCCAGACCTCCTTGGGGTCCCAGCCCCAGTAGCGGCCCCAGGCCGCCTGCGCCCAGATCGGCCCGGCGATCAAGGCCGCGAAGGTCCAGATCGGGAACGCGAACGCGTGCACGCGGTAGGCCATCCGGTCCAGCTGGAGGAGGCTGGGCAGCCGAGCCAGGTAGCCGGCGTTCAGCGTCCCCTCGTCGTCGGCGTGCTTGGCCAGCCACCGTTCCTTGACCAGGTACAGGATCGAGGCCATCCCGCCGATCGTGAAGGCACCGGTCGCGGTGATAGCGGCGACCACGTGGATGATCAGCCACGGCGACTGCAGGGCATCGCGGAGCTTGACGACCGGGTCATAGAGCAGCAGCGCGTCGGCCATCAAGGTGATCAGGACGAACGAGGTCACCACCGGCGAGAGCCAGGACAGCCCGTAGCGCCGGTACATCGCGAGGTAGCCGATCGTGACGAACAGCGTCGCGGTCATCGTGAACTCGTACATGTTGCCCCACGGCACCCGGATCGGGTCCGCGGCAAGGCCCCGCGACGCGACCGCGACGAAGTGGATGCCCGCGGCGACGACCGTCGAGATCAACCCGATCCGTGCGTAGCGCGCCATCTTCGCCGCCGAAGCGGCGGCATCGGAGTCCTCGTCGGTCTCCACGAGCACGTCACCGGCCTCGCCGCCGACGGCCGCCGCAGCCGTACGCCGGCCCGCGGCCTGCGCGTCTGCCTTGACGCCGTTCAAGACGTCCAGCGGGACGTTGCGCCCGACCGCCCACTCCGCGAGGTGCGCCACGACGGCGATGAAGTAGAACACCCCGCAGAAGGCCAGGGCCTGGTTGCTCAACATGTCGAAATCTGCGTGGCTCATGCGTTCTCCTCCAACAGTGCGGCAAGGTCGTCGACCTCACCGGACAGATCGCCGCCGGACGACCTGTCCAGGCCGGCGACTTCTACGAGAGTACGGGCACCGTCGCGACGTACTGAGACCCAGATACGACGGGGCTTGATGAACAGCGATCCGAGCAGGCCGGTCAGCGCCATGATCATCCCCAGCAGCGCCATCCAGTCGTCGGGGTTGTGACTTACCTGCAGCTTCACGAACCGGCTGACGCCGTCGAAGGTGATGGAGCCGAGACCGTTGGGGAGCGGGTAGGTCTCGCCCACCTGCAAATCGATGCGCAGGTCCTTCCCGTCGGACTTGACCTGCTTGAGCCCCGCCATGTCCAGTGCGTACACCGATTGCGGCTGGCCGCTGTTCATGCCGAGGTCCCCGGAGTAGACGAACAGCGACAGGATGGGGTTCTTGTCGTCGGGGAACGCCGAGAACGGCCCGCTGGTCTTGGTGCTGGCGTAGGTCGGGAAGAAGACGCCCGAGAACCCGAGCTGGCTCGGACTCGCATCAGGGACCTTGATCACGCCCTGCGAGAGGAAGGTGGCGTCCTCGGGCAGGAACACCGTCGGGCCGTCGTACACGACCGCCCCGGAGGTGTTGCGGACGGTGACCCGCGGTGCGTAGCCGTGCCCGATCAGATAGATCTTCGACCCGTCGATGTTGAGCGGGTGGTTGACCTTGATCCGGGTGTGCTTGGCCGCCGCGGTCGGCGAGGTCTGGTAGTCCACGCCGGCAGAGAAGTCCGACGCCTGGCCGGCGGACCGGCCGGTGGTGATGAAGGTGACGTCGAAGTCGGTGATCGAGAAGGAGAACGGCTTCAGGTTCTTCACCTGGAAGAGCCGGCCCGGGTTGAAATCGTCGTACTGGCTGGAGATGTTCGCGAACTTGCCGCCGGTGACCACGACGACGCCGCCCTTGTAGCCGAACAGCGACCCGGTAGCGAAGCCGACCAGCACCACCAGCACCGAGAGGTGGAAGAGCAGGTTGCCGGCCTCGCGCAGGTAGCCCTTCTCGGCCGCGATGCTCGCCTCGGTCAGGTCCTTGCGGTAGCCGCCGAGGAACGTCTTCGCCTTCGCCAGCACCTCGGCCGGCTCGGCGTCGACCTCGAAGGTCCGGTACTCCGGCAGCCTGGACAGGTTCTTCGGCGTCTTCGGCGGACGAGCGCGCAGCGCCTTGAAGTAGACCCTGGCGCGCGGAAGGATGCAGCCGACCAGCGAGATCATCAGCAGTACGTAGATCGCCGAGAACCAGGGCGATGTGTAGACCGAGAACAGGCTCAGCTTCTCGTACAGCGGGGTCAGCGACGGGTGCTGGTCACGCCAGCGCGACGAGGCCAGCGAGTCGACGGCGTCCTGGGGGATCACCGACCCCGGCACCGAGCCGAGTGCGAGCAGGAAGAGCAGGATCAGCGCGGTGCGCATCGAGGTCAGCTGGCGCCAGGTCCACCGCAGGAACTCACGCGGCGCCAGCGGTGCGACGCCGGTCTCGCGGTCACGCTCGTTGGAGTAGCGGCCCTCTTCGGGCTTGCCGCCCGCCGGCGTCCTGGTGTTGGGCAGGCCGTCGTTCTTGCGCTCCGGCGTCGGCGTCTCCTCGCTCATCAGATTCCCGCCGTGAAGCCGGGGAAGATCCAGCTGCGCAGGTCGCCCACGAGCGAGTCCCACCAGCCGGTCACGAGCAGGATGCCGACCACGATCAGCATCAGCCCGCCGGCCCGGGTGACCCATTGCTGGTGGCGGCGGATCACCTTGATGGTGCCGAGCATCCGTCGGTAGGCCACGGCAGCCAGGATGAACGGCAGCCCGAGGCCGAAGCAGTAGACGAGGCCGAGGAACGCGCCCCGCCCGGTGCTCGCCTGGTTGCCGGCCAGGGTCAGGATGGCCCCCAGCGTGGGGCCGATGCACGGGGTCCAGCCGAGGCCGAACAGGACGCCGAGCATCGGTGCTGCGGCGAGCCCGACCGCCGGCACCCGGTGGATGCGCCAGTCGCGTTGCAGCCACGGCATGGCGCCGAGGAAGGCGATCCCGAGCAGCACGGTCATCGATCCCAGCACGATGGTGATCTGGCGCTGGTAGGCGAACAGCCAGTGGCCCACCGCCCCGAACAGGGCGCTGTAGGCGATGAAGACGAACGAGAAGCCGGCCACGAAGAGCAGCGACCCGGCCAGCATCCGGCCGCGCTTGGCCGACTCGAGGTCTGCTCCGGACAGGCCAGTGGTGTAGGAGAGGTAGCCCGGGAGCAAGGGCACCACGCACGGGCTGAAGAACGAGACCAGTCCGGCCAGCAGGGCGACCGGCACCGCGAGGATCAGCGACCCGCTCAGCGCTGTGTCGCGGAACCAGCTGCCGGTGTCCAGGGCGATCACGGTCGACGTCATGCCGGGGTCACTTCGCAGTCACGTCCTGGGTCGACTTCTGCACGTCGGTGACCAGCTCTTCGAGCGTCAGGGTGCTCGGGATCGCACCGAGCACGATCGTCGCGACCCGGCCCTGCGCGTCGATCACCAGGGTGCTCGGGATCGCGTTCGGGGTCAGGGTGTGGTCGAAGGCGAGCAGGTTGCGGCCGCCCGGGTCATAGATCGAGGGGTAGGGCACGTTGCGGGCGCGCTGGAAGGCCAGCGCGTTGTCCTTGCTGGTGTCGCGGGTGTTGATCCCCAGGAACACCACGCCCTTCGGCATCAGCTCCCGCGCTGCCGCCGACAGATCGGCGGCCTCGGCGCGGCACGGCGGGCACCACGATCCCCAGACGTTGATGACCACGACCTTGCCGGCGTAGTCCGACAGCGAGACCGGCTTGCCCTCCAGCGTCGTACCGGTGACTTCGCCGGGCTTCTCCCGCTTGGCCACCGGGAGCTCGGTGATGGTGCCGTCGCCCTGGTAGTAGCCGCGGTCGCCGTTGCTGCCCGAGCCCACAGCGCAGCCTGCAGAGACCACCAAGGTGAGCAGGGCTACGACGAGGGCGAGCAGGCGACGGGTCATCGATCAGCCGTCGGCGTTCGTCGGGTCGTCGGGGTTGGACCCGGCTTGGGCGGAGAGGTCGTTGGGCTCGGTGACGGCGCCGCCGACGAAGCCGGTGCCCGAGGAGAAGGCGGCCCGGCGCTCAGCCTCGGGGATCATGTCGCCCGCAGGCTCGGAGTAGCCGACCGAGACCAGGGTGCTGTCGTCGAACTCGAACGACGTCAGGCTCGCCAGGGTGCACTGCCGCCGGCGCGGGTCGTGCATGAAGCGGCGCTTCTCGGCGTGCAGCCGGCAGATCCAGATCGGCAGCTGGTGGGAGACGACCAGCGCCTCGTGGCCGAGGGCATGGTCGCGGGCGTCCTCGACTGCCGCCCACATCCGGGCCGCGACCTCGGTGTACGGCTCGCCCCACGAGGGCTTGAACGGGTTCCACAGGTGCTTCCAGGCCGAGGGGCGCAGCAGTACGCCGTCACCGACCGAGAACGGCCTGCCCTCGAAGATGTTGGTCGACTCGATGACCCGCTGGTCGGTGGCGACCTCGACGCCGCGCACCCGGGCGATCGGCGCTGCCGTCTCCTGGGCCCGCTCGAGCGGCGAGGCGACGACGTGCACGATGTCGCGGTCGCCGATCCGCTCGGCCACCCGCTCGGCCATCGCGAGCCCGCGATCGGAGAGGTGGAACCCGGGAGCGCGGCCGTACAGGATGCCCTCGGGGTTGTAGACCTCCCCGTGCCGCAGCACGTGGACGACGGTCTTCGTGCTCATCAGAGCCTCTCGTCGGCGGAAATGGACACGGAGACAGTCGAGGCGCTGGCGGCGGCGCGGGCCGCTGCGGGAAGCGCGGCGAGCACGTGCTCGACCGCATGGTCGTCGTGCGCCGAGGAGCAGAACCATGCCTCGAAGGCGCTCGGCGGCAGGTAGACGCCCGCGTCGAGCATCGCGTGGAAGAACGCCCGGAAAGCACCCTGGTCCTGGGCCTGAGCGCCGGCGTAGTCGCGCACAGCCCCACCCTCGGCGACTGCGGCGCCGAAGAAGATCGAGAACATGCTGCCGTTGGACTGGAGCAGGTGCGGCGCGCCGGCGGCCTCCAGTGCCTCGGACGCCGCGCTGGAGACTGCGGAGGCGACCTCGTCGACCCGGGCGTAGACGGCGTCGTCGGCCAGCCGCAGGGTGGCCAGGCCGGCCGCAGTAGCAACCGGGTTACCCGAGAGCGTGCCAGCCTGGTAGACCGGCCCCTCGGGCGAGAGCATCGCCATCACATCGGCACGGCCGCCGAACGCCGCGGCCGGGAAGCCGCCGCCCATCACCTTGCCGAAGGTCATCAGGTCCGGCGTCCAGCCCTCGACGGCTCCGTCGATGCCCCACTGGCCGCTGCACGAGACCCGGAAGCCGGTCATCACCTCATCGGAGACGAACAGGGCACCGTGCACCGTGCAGATCTGAGCCAGGAACGCGTTGAAGCCAGGCTCCGGCGGCACCACGCCCATGTTGCCCGGCGAGGCCTCGGTGATCAGGCAGGCGATCCGGTCGCCGTGCTCGGCGAACGCCGCCTCGACGGCGGCCCTGTCGTTGAAGGGCAGCACGATCGTCTGCGCCGCAGCCGAAGCAGGTACGCCGGGGGTGCTGCTGACCCCCAGCGTCGCCAGGCCCGAGCCGGCGCTCGCCAGCAGCGAGTCGACGTGCCCGTGGTAGCAGCCGGCGAACTTGATCACCAGGTCGCGGCCGGTGAAGCCGCGGGCCAGACGGATCGCCGACATCGTCGCTTCCGTGCCCGAGCTGACCAGCCGCACCCGCTCTACCGGCGTACGGGCGATGATCTCCTCGGCGAGCTCGACCTCGGTCGTGGTCGGCGTACCGAAGGAGGTCCCGCGCGAGATCGCCTCGGTCACCGCGGCGATGACCTCGGGGTGCGCGTGGCCCAGCAGCATCGGGCCCCAGGAGCAGACCAGGTCGACGTAGCGATCGCCGTCGACATCGGTCAGCCAGGCGCCGCTGCCCGAGGCCATGAAGCGCGGCGTACCGCCGACCGCGGCGAACGCCCGGACCGGCGAGTTCACGCCGCCCGGCGTGACAGCGCGGGCGCGGTCGAACCACTGCTCGGACTTCAAGGGCACAAGGCATTCTCCCTGACGCGGTACTGCCGGGCGAATTGCGGAGGCTCCACCGGCCCCGCGAAGCCCTGAGATTCGGCTAAAGACTTGGGCCAGCGGAATTAGTTCGGCACAACGACGCCATGAATTCGTCCGTCGCCCGTCTCCTCGGTACTACGCCGCTGCACCCGGCGCAGACCTCTCAAAAAAGGCATTTACGCCACCGTGACCCAGAACGGGGCATAATCGTTAGAGAGGGTGGCGTCCGATTTATCACCATCGGACAGATGAGGACCAGGGAGAAACACAGCATGATCGCTCACCTGAAGAGCCGTAGGAGCAAGGCAGCGACGCTCGTCCCGCTGGCTCTGCTCTGCGCCGCCTGGACCGCCAGCGTCGCCGGGGTCGACACCGCGGACGCAGCGAAGCCTCCGAGCGCCCACACCCTGCCGGGAGGCGCAGCGGTCCCCAGCCGCGCGATCACCGCCCCGGCCAGCGTTCCGATCCCCGGCGCGATCGCGCCGAGCGTCCCGGACGGCACCGAGGACGCGGTCGTCGCCGGCGCCTCGACCAGCGGTATCCCCTCGACTGCCCTCTCGGCCTACCAGCGTGCCGCACAGATCATCGACGCCGCTGATCCCTCCTGCAACCTCAGCTGGGAGCTCATCGCGGCCATCGGCCGGGTCGAGTCCGACCACGGCCGCTACGACGGCAACACCCTAGGCACTGACGGGATCAGCCGGCCGGGCATCTACGGCCCCGAGCTGAACGGCCAGAACGGCACCCCGGCGATCATGGACACCGACGGCGGACAGCTCGACCACGATCCGGTCTACGACCGGGCGGTCGGCCCGATGCAGTTCCTGCCCTCGACCTGGTCCTCGGTCAAGGTCGATGCGGACGGCGACGGCAAGCGCGACCCCCAGGACATCAACGACGCCAGCCTGGCCGCGGCGGTCTACCTCTGCTCGGGCACCGACGACCTGTCGAGCCACTCGGGTCAGGAGTCGGCGGTCATGCGCTACAACCACTCCCAGTCCTACGTCGACCTGGTGCTGCGCATCGCCGAGGCCTACAGCGAAGGCGACTACAGCTCGGTCCCCTCAGGCACCTACGGCGGCACCGTGTTCACGCCGAGCTACACCTCGGCGGTCAAGCTCCACAAGCAGCACCAGAAGACGACCTCGACGACCACCACCACGACCGCAACGGGTTCGGGCACGACCACCACCACGACGACCGGGTCCTCCGACCCCGGCTCGTCGGAGCCGACGTCGCCGACCAAGCCGTCGTCGGCCAACCCGGTCACGACGATCACCAACACCGTCACCGCGGTCACCCAGCCGGTCGTGAAGACGCTCAACGACCTGACGTCGGCCCTGAACTTCTGCAACTCCCAGTTCGCCAAGGTCGCCGACCCGCTGGGTCTGCTGAAGCCGGCCAAGGCCAAGTGCGCCAGCCGCGTCCAGGGCCTGACCGAGACCGACGCGGCCGCGCTGATCCCGAACACGCTCAACGCGATCCTGTCCTGGCTGGGCCTGCGCGTGGGCAAGTAGGCCCGCACCACGAGCGCTGCTAGATCGACGAAGGGCCCCGCCGGCTGAGCAGTTCAGCGCCGGGGCCCTTCGTCGTACCTGATCAGGCGGTCAGCCCCGCAGCAGCTCCGCGGCCTCCAGCGCCCAGTAGGTCAGCACGATGTCGGCGCCTGCACGATGGATCGAGGTCAGCGACTCCAGGATCGCCGCCTCGCGGTCGATCCAGCCCTTGGCGGCAGCAGCCTCGACCATCGAGTACTCGCCGGAGACGTTGTACGCCGCGACCGGGACCTCGACCGCCGCCTTCACCGCAGCGAGCACGTCGAGGTAGCCCAGGGCCGGCTTGACGAGCACGATGTCCGCGCCCTCAGCCACGTCCAACCGTGCCTCGCGGACACCCTCGAGGCGGTTGGCCGGGTCCTGCTGGTAGGTCCTACGGTCGCCCTGCAACGAGGAGTCGACGGCCTCACGGAACGGGCCGTAGAACGCCGAGGCGTACTTCGCCGAGTAGGCCAGGATCCCCACCTCGGTGAACTCGGCCTCGTCGAGCGCTGTGCGGATCATCCGGACCTGGCCGTCCATCATGCCGCTGGGGGCCACCAGGTCGACCCCGGCCGCCGCCTGGGCGACCGCCATCTGCGCGTAGACGTCGAGGGTCCGGTCGTTGTCGACGTTGCCGTCACTGTCCAGTACACCGCAGTGCCCGTGGTCGGTGAACTCGTCGAGGCAGAGGTCCGACATCACCGTCAGCTCGTCACCGACCTCGGCGACCACATCGGTGATCGCGAGGTTGAGGATCCCGTGCGGGTCGACCGCGCCCGACCCGGTCTCGTCCTTGCTCTCCGGGACGCCGAACAGCATCACTCCGCCGAGTCCGGCGGCGACGGCCTCGGCAGCGGTCTTCTTCAACGTCTCGCGGGTGTGCTGGACGACGCCGGGCATGGAGGAGATCGGGACCACCTCCTGTGCACCCTCGCGGACGAACAGCGGCAGCACCAGCTGACGCGGAGCGATCCCGGTCTCGGCGACGAGCCGGCGCAGGGCCGGCGTACGACGGAGACGGCGGGGGCGGATGTCCGGGTAGGTCATGACTAGATCCTCTCAGGTCGCCGCGTCTCGACAAGCTCGACGAACGGCTGCCGGCCTCGCCGTGGGCCCGCCCGCCCATCGAGCCTGTCGAGATGCACGCCGCCCGGGCAGGCCGTCTCGACAGCCCGACGGCGGCTACTTCGAGCTGGCTCGGCGCCGTCCCGCGGGACGGCGCTCGGAGGGGCGGGTGACCGGCTGACCGGCCTCGAGCAGCGAGGCGCGACGGGCGGCACCGAAGTCGGCGAGTGCCTCGGCCAGCTCCTCGACCGACGGGCTCGGGGCCATCACGTCGACCCGCAGCCCGTGCTCCTCGGCTGTCTTCGCCGTGGCCGGCCCGATCACCGCGATGATCGTCGAGGCGTGCGGCTTGCCGGCGATGCCGACCAGGTTGCGCACCGTCGAGGACGAGGTGAACACGACCGCGTCGAACCGCCCGGACTTGATCGCCTCGCGGGTCGGCGCCGGCGGCGGCGCTGCCCGCACGGTCCGGTAGGCCGTCACGTCGTCGACCTCCCAGCCGAGATCGACGAGGCCGGCGACCAGGTTCTCGGTGGCGATGTCGGCACGCGGCAGGAAGACCCGGTTGATCGGGTCGAGGAGCTCGTCGAACGGCGGCCAGTCCTCCAGCAGCCCGCGCGCGGACTGCTCGCCGGAGGGCACCAGGTCAGCGCGCAGGCCCCACTCGGCCAGCGACGCCGCTGTCTTCTCACCGACGGCGGCGATCTTCAGGCCGGAGAACGCGCGCGCGTCCAGGCCGTACTCCTCGAACTTCTCGCGGACAGCACGCACCGCGTTGACCGAGGTGAACGCGATCCACTCGTAGCGCCCCTCGACCAGGCCGCGGACGGCCTTGTCCATCTGCTGCGGGTTGCGCGGCGGCTCGACCGAGATCGTCGGCACCTCCTCCGGCTCGGAGCCGAAACCACGCAGCCGGGCGGACAGCGAAGCGGCCTGCTCCTTGGTGCGCGGCACCAGCACCCGCCAGCCGAACAGCGGCTTGTTCTCATACCAGGACAGCTGCTCGCGAAGGTCGACCACAGCACCGACGACGGTGACGGCCGGCGCCTCCATCCGGGCGGCGCGGGCGTCGGCAGCGACCGTGGCCAGCGTCGAGACCAGAGTCCGCTGGCTGGTCATGGTGCCGGTCCGCGTCATCGAGACCGGGGTCTCGGCCGGGCGTCCGGCGGCGATCAGGTCGCGGGCGATCTCGGCGATGCCGCCGACCGCCGAGAGCAGCACCAGCGTCGGCCGGCTGACGTACTGCGACCAGTCGATCGCCGCACCGCTGCACGAGAGGATGGTGACCTCGCGGTGGTTCTTGGTGGTCAGCGGGATGCCGGCGTACGCCGGGACAGCGTTGACCGAGGAGACGCCCGGGACGACCTCGAAGCCGATCTCGGCCTTCGCGCAGGCTTGGGCCTCCTCCGGCCCGGAGGCGTAGAGGAACGGGTCGCCGGACATCAGCCGGACCACGCGGCGGCCGGACTTGGCGTGCTTGATGACGACCTTGGCGCGAGCCGCGTGGGTCAGGGGCTGGCCGTCCTCGCCGAAGCCGCCGTCGACGAAGAGCGGGCCCTCGTCAGACGCGACGACCTCGATCGGCTCGCCGTCCTCGCCGTACTCCACCGGCTCGGGGATACCGAGCAGGCCACGGACCAGGGTCTCGTGCTCGGGGAGCTCGGTGATCACGATCTCGGCGCCCTTGAGGAGCTCGACAGCGCGCACAGTGAGGAGGTCGGGGTCGCCCGGCCCGGCGCCCACGAAGGAGACCCACCGAGACTGGCGGGCGGGCGTGGGAGATGCAGTGTTGGTCACAGTTGCCTTCTTGCTACTTGCCGCTTGCGTGATGGGAGGGACTTGCAGGTTCGAGATCGTTGCTGTCGAGCAGGGTGCTGGCGCCTTCGGCGATCATCTCGGCCGCGAGCTTGCGGCCCACGCCGATCGGGTCGTCGGCGGGACCGGAGGCCGAGAGCCGGACGACGAGGGCGCCGTCCAGCGAGCTGGCGACGGCGCGGATCCAGAGCTCCTCGCCATCCTCGCCCTCGACCACCTCGGCGAGCGCACCGACGGGGGCCGAGCAGCCGGCCTCGAGCTCCGCGAGCACAGTGCGCTCGCAGACGACCGCAGCCCGGGTGGAGGCGTCCTCGAGGGCGCCGGCGAGCAGGGCGACCAGGTCGGTGTCAGACGCCCGGCACTCGATCGCCAGGGCGCCCTGGCCGGGTGCGGGCAGCACCTGGATCGGGTCGAGCACCTCGGTCACCTCGTCGAGCCGGCCGAGCCGGGCCAGTCCGGCGCGGGCCAGGACGACCGCGTCGAGCTCTCCGCTGGCGACCTTGCCGACGCGGGTGTCCACGTTGCCGCGCACCCCGACCAGCTCCACGCCCAGGCCGAGCGCCTCGAGCTGGGCGACCCGTCGCGGCGAGCCGGTGCCGATCCTGCTCCCCGGTGGGAGCTCGCCGAGGGTGAGGCCGTCGCGGGCGACCAGCACGTCGCGGGGGTCCTCGCGCAGCGGCACCGCCGCCAGCGCGATCCCCTCGGCCGGGGCAGTCGGAAGGTCCTTCAGCGAATGCACCGCGACGTCGACCTCGCCAGCGAGGAGGGCCTCGCGCAGGGCGCTGACGAAGACGCCGGTGGAGCCGAACGTGGAAACCGGCGCGGAGCTCGCATCGCCTTCGGTCGCGATCGTGACCAGCACGGTCTCCCGGCCGGTGCCGGCGGTGATCGCGTCGGCGACGAGGCCGGACTGGGTGCGGGCCAGCGTCGAGGCGCGGGTCCCGACGCGCAGCATCGTCGAGCCTGACGTCGAGGCTGTCATCGAGGCGGGTGCCTGGCTCATACGCCCTCCACCCTGGTCACGGCCTCGACGGCGTCGGGGTCAAGGGAGAACAGCTCGGCGAGCGCGGCTGCGTAGGAGACGGCGCCGGTGGAGTTGGCCAGCTCCTTGACCCGCACGGTCGGCTGGTGCAGCAGCTTGTCGGCGACGCGGCGTACGGCATGCTCGATCTCGGCTCGGGAGACAGCGTCAAGATCCGGCAGCCGCCCGGCGAGGCGGGCCAGCTCGGTCTCGACCACACCGGTCGCCATCGTCCGCAGCGCCACCACCGTCGGGGTGACCGCGGCGGCGTGCCGGGCGGCGAGGAACGCCTGCAGCTCCTGGCCCACGATCCGGCGTACGTCGTCGACCTCGCTGCGCTCGCCGCTGTTCTCCAGCTGCGCGGCGAGGGTCGCCAGGTCGATCAGGGCGACGCCCGGCTCGTAGCCGACGGCTCCGTCTACGTCGCGCGGCAGCGCCAGGTCGATGACCGCCACCGGCCGGGCGGTGGTGCGCGCCGAGCGGAACCGCTGCACGTCGAGCTGGATGCCGACCGAGTCGGTGCAGGTGATGACCAGGTCGACGTCGGCGACCTCGTCGGCGATGTCGGCCAGGCCGACCGCCCGGGCGCCGTACTGCTCCGCGAGGCGTTGGGCGCGCGCCGTGGTCCGGTTCGCGATCACGATCGAGGAGGCGGGTCCGCGCGACAGCGTCGCGACCGCGAGGCCGGCCATCGCGCCGGCGCCGATGACCAGTGCCTTGAGGTCCTCGCTCCGGCCGAGGTGCGCCTTGGCCTGCTCGAGCGCGGAGCCGACCAGGGACGCGCCGGCCCGGTCGATGTCGGTCTCGGCGTGCGAACGTTTGCCGACCCGCAGCGCCTGCTGGAACAGCGAGTTCAGCGCCGGGCCGACGGTGCCGCTCTCCTGGCCCAGCCGCAGTGCCTCACGGGCCTGGCCGAGGATCTGGCTTTCACCGACCACCATCGAGTCCAGACCGGAGGTGACGTGGAAGAGGTGCGAGACGGCACCGTCGTCGTAGTGCACGTACAGGTGCGGCACGTACTCCTCGGGAACGCCGCCGGCGCTCTCGAGCAGCAGCCGCGAGATGGCCTCGACACTGCCGTGGAACCGGTCGACCTCGGCGTAGACCTCGATCCGGTTGCAGGTTGAGAGCACGGTCGCCTCGACGACGTGCTCGGCTTCTGCGACGTCGCGGATCAGCTTGTGGGTGCCCTCGGAGTCCCGGGCGATCCGCTCCAGGATCCGCACCGGGGCCGAGTTGTGCGAGACGCCGACGACCAGGACGCTCATCAGGCCACCACCCCGTCGTCCGCGGTCGCGGAGGCCTTGCGCTGCTCGTGGTACGCCAGGATCTGCAGCTCGCTGGAGAGGTCCACCATCCGCACGTCGACGCCCTCGGGGACGGTGAGCACGGTCGGGGCGAAGTTGAGGATGCTGCGGATACCGGCGCCGACCATCTGGTCAGCGACCGACTGGGCCGCAGCGGCGGGCGTCGCGATGACGCCGATCGCCACGCCGTGCTCGTGCACGATCGCAGCCAGCTCACCGAAGGAGCGGATCTTCAACCCCGCGACGAGCTCACCGGTCCGGGAGTCGTCGGCGTCGAGCAGGGCGACGGTGCGGAAGCCCCGGGAGGAGAAGCCGGAGTAGTTCGCCAGCGCGTGCCCGAGGTTGCCGATCCCGACGATGACCACGGGCCAGTCCTGAGTCAGGCCGATCTCCCGGGAGATCTGGTAGCGCAGGTACTCCACGTCGTACCCGACGCCGCGGGTGCCGTAGGAGCCGAGGTGGGAGAGGTCCTTGCGCAACTTGGCGCTGTTCACGCCGGCAGCGCCCGCGAGCTCCTCGCTCGAGCAGGTCCGGGTGTCGGCCTCGAGGAGCGAATTGAGTGCCCGCAAGTACACCGGCAGGCGTGCGACTGTCGCCTCAGGGATACGTGTAGGGCTCACGGTCAACTCTCCAGCGACGCGCTCCGGGCTCGGTAAGGGAGCCTGTCTTCAAAGCGGTCAGCCCAGCCACAATAAGAGTTTGTGAACGCGGGAACAAACCGGGAGTGGACCGGCCCGGTGCGCTGGCTAGCACAGGTGAGATCTTCGCCACTAGGCGGGGTCTCGCGCGACCGGCCTGCCTAGGCGAGAGCCGCCCGCAGCCGGGCCTCGTCGACCCGCCAGAAATCGTGCTGGCCGCCGTCGACGAAGGTGACCGGGATCTGCTCGCCGTACTCGCGCAGCAACGCGGGGTCGTGGGTGATGTCGACCTCCTCGTACGTCGTCTGGGTCTCGGCACAGACCCGGGCGATCACGGCCCGGGCCTCGTCGCAGAGGTGGCAGCCCGGCTTGCCGTAGAGCAGCACCCGGGAGGTCACTCCAGCAGCCCCAGCGCCCGGCGCCGCTCGGTCGCGCGCAGCCGGCCCTTCTGCACCTTGCCGGTCACGGTGTACGGCAGCGCCGCGACGACGTGGATGATCTTGGGCTGCTTGAACCCCGCGAGCCGGGCCTCGCAGTGCGCCCGCACCCGGGCCACCAGATCGGCCTCGTCGACCTCGTGGGCAGGTTTGACGTAAGCGACCACGGCCTCGCCGGTCAGGTCGTCCTCGCCGCCGATCACGGCAGCCTCGGCCACCTCGGCCAGCTCGGTGATCACGTCCTCGACCTCGCTGGGGTAGACGTTGAAGCCGGAGACGATCACCAGCTCCTTGAGCCGGTCGACCAGGAACAGGTCGCCTGCCTCGGTCAGGTAGCCGACGTCGCCGGTGGCCCACCAGCCCTGCTCGTCCGGGCCATCGGCGCCATCGGGCCAGTAGCCGGAGAAGAGGTTGTCGCCGCGGATGTGGATCTCGCCGCCGTCCTCGTCCTCGGGCTCGTTGCCGTGCTCGTCGCGCAGCCGGACCTGGATGCCTGGCAGCGGGGCACCCACCGAGCGCGGGTCGGGATCGGCGCTGCACTGGGTCGAGGTCACCACCGGCGAGGCCTCGGTCAGGCCGTAGCCCTGCTGGATCCGAAGCCCGGTCCGCTCGGTAAAGGCCGCGGTCAGCTCGGGTGCCAGTGGCGCCGAGCCGGACAGGATGGTGCGGACCGGGCCGAGCCGGTCCTCGAGCCCTGGCACCTGCATCCAGTAGGCGAAGACCGGCGGTGCGACCGGCAGTACCGAGATCGCCTCGTCCTCGATGATGTCCAGCGACCCCTCGGGGTCGAAACCGTCGACGAGGACCATCCGGGCGTGCTGGCGCAGCACCTGCCCGAGGACCGCGTTGAGCCCGTAGACGTGGAAGAGCGGCAGCACGCCGAGCACGACGTCGCGGCCGTTGATCATCGGCGGCACCACGGCCGCGGCCTGCGCGATGTTGGCGGCCAGGGCGCGGTGGCTGAGCATCGCTGCGCGCGGCCTGCCCGAGGTACCGCTGGTGTAGAGCAGGACGGCCAGCGACTCGGGGTCGGTGCTGCCCGGCACTGCCGGCCCGCTGGCGGAGACCAGCTCGTCCCAGGTGCGCTCGCCGGGCTCGGACGGTGTGTCGACGACGACGATGCGCGGGCGGGAGGCAGTGGCCTCGGCATCCGCGTCGAGGACGTCGCCGATTCCTGCGACCGCATCGCGCACGGTCCCTGCAGTAGTCGCGTCGGCAACCACCATCCGGGTCCCGGAGTCGACGAGCATCCGCACCACCTCGCCAGTGACGCTGCGCGGGTTGATCGGCACGGCGACCATCCGGGCGCGCAGGACGCCGAGGTAGACGGCCACGAACTCGATCCGGTTGGTCACCGCGATCATCACCCGGTAGCCGGCGACCATGCCTTCGGCCGACAGTCCGTGGGCAACGCGGTCGGCGAGGTCATCGAGGCCGGCCCATGTCACGGTACGTCCGGTCGCTGCTTCGGACAGGGCGATCTTCGTCGGCTCGGCCCGTGCGGCAGCGGCCAGGAGATCGGCCACGTTGGTCTCCATCGGGGGAGTGTTTCACACCCCGGCCGCTCGCCACGGGCGAACACCACAGGCCTGATCCGCCCTAGGATCGAGGCGTGTCACCCGCCAAGCGCCCGACCCAGATGAACCTCAAGCGCCGTTCGCGCCTTGCGGGCGAGGCGGCCGCTGCAAGCGCCGAGGTCGAGAGCAGCCTGGCGGTCGACGCGGACAGCACCAGCGCTGCGTTCTTCGACGTCGACAACACCGTGATGCAGGGCGCCTCGATCTTCCACCTGGCCCGCGGATTGCACCGGCGCAAGTTCTTCACCACCGCCGACATCCTCGGCGCTGCCTGGAAGCAGGCCTACTTCCGGCTGGTCGGGGTCGAGGACCCCGAGCACGTCGCCGAGGCCCGCTCGGCCGCGCTGGCCTTCATCGCCGGTCACACCACCGAGGAGCTCGAGTCGCTCGGCGAGGAGATCTTCGACGAGGCGATGGCGCACCGGATCTGGCCGGGCACCCGGGCGCTGGCCCAGCTGCACCTCGACCAGGGTCAGCGGGTCTGGCTGGTCACCGCCGCACCGATCGAGATCGCCTCGATCATCGCGCGGCGTCTCGGGCTGACCGGCGCCATGGGCACGGTGGCCGAGCACATCAACGGCGTCTACACCGGCCACCTCGTCGGGGAGATGCTGCACGGCCCGGCCAAGGCCGAGGCGGTCAAGGCGCTCGCCGAGCGCGAGGGTCTGGACCTCAGCCGTTGCTCGGCGTACTCCGACTCCTCCAACGACCTGCCGATGCTCTTGCTGGTCGGCGACCCGTGCGCGGTCAATCCCGACGCCAAGCTGCGGGCGGCCGCCAAGGAGAACGGCTGGCGGATCCGGGACTACCGCACTGGCCGCAAGGCGGCCCGGGCCGGGGCGTTCACCGCTGCCGTCGCCGGCGCTGCGGTCGGCTCGCTGGCGGCAGGCACGGCGATCCGGCGCCGATTGCGCTGATCGACGCTTCCAACGTCGACGCAGCACCCTCGGCTGGCGCGGCCCCGATCTGAGCTGTCCGGGCCGTATTTCGGAACTGGTCTGGACATACAGACCCTCGTGAAGGGCGATTTGTCGAACTTCATTCCCAAATATGGCCCCGGTGTCTATCCTCGGGAACGTGAACCTGGCGGGGGGCCGGGAGGGAGAACTGTTCATGGGAGTGAGCCGGGAGTACGCGCGCGGTCTCGCAGCGCTGCACCGCGCCGTGACCGATTTCTCCCGCGTCCCGGTGCTGGTCGCTGCGGGCGGCCCCGGATTGTCCTGGCTCTCCGACGACCGGCTCCTGATGAGCTCGACCGTGGCAGGCTCGCGGCGCCGCCACGCCGCCGGGAACCCGCCTGCGCGCAAGGCCGGCAGCCCCGCTGAAGGCGGTCCCGCCCCCGAGCCCGGACCGGACCACGGCGACGCCGATCTCGCAGCCTCCTCCGCCGAGGACGAGGCCGTCGGGACCCGGTTGATCGCGCTGGTCGAGCTGGCCCGCAACGGCGACAAGGAAGCCTTCGGCCAGCTCTACGACCACTACCAGCCCTCGGTCTACCGGTTCCTCTACTACCGAGTCGGCTCGATGACCCTGGCCGAGGACCTGACCGCGGAGACATTCTTCCGGGCGCTGCGGAGCATGCACTCGTTCCGCTGGCAGGGCAAGGACTTCGGCGCCTGGCTGATGACCATCGCCCGCAACCTCACCGCGGACCACTTCAAGGCCGGCCGTACCCGCCTCGAGCAGACCACCGAGGACATGCAGACCCTCGACACGACCGCGGAGAGCCCCGAGGTCGAGGTGCTGTCCTCGCTGACCAACGAGGCCCTGCTGCGCGCGCTGGGCGAACTGCCCACCGAGCAGCGCGAGTGCCTGATCATGCGGTTCCTCCAGGGGCTCTCGATCGCGGAGACCGCCGAGATCCTCGGCCGCAGCAGTGGCGCCGTCAAGCAGCTGCAACTGCGCGGAGTGCGCAACCTGGCCAAGCTCATCCCGGCAGGTGAGCGCGAATGACCGCCCTCCCGATTCACAGCCTCAGCACAGCAATGCGTCCTGCATCACGCATAACCCCGTACGCCGTCTGGTCGTTGGACTTCTCGTACGAGCGTTCGGTTTACCGCGGCAATCCCGCGGGAAGGCTGGACATCCCCTCCCAGGAATCAGGACCCACCTCATGACCCCGCTGAGCCCGGCGCGCAGAGATGCCGAGGCGTTCGCACTTGCGGTCGAGAACCGCAGGGGCGTGGCTGACAACGCGCGTGGAGATGTAGCCGACCGCTACGCCGATCTCCTCACGTGCGTGGACGTGCTGCACGCGCAGGAGACCCCTGCACCGCGGACCGACTTCGTCGCCGACCTCCGGATGCGGCTGATGGACGCCGCCGACACCCTCCTCCTCCCCATTGACGCAGAGCTCGCCCCGGTGGTGCCGCTGCGCTCGTCGGCTGCCGGCCGCCGCCAGCGCAGGATCAGCATCGCCGCCGCGGCCTTCGTCGTGATCGGCGGCACGGCAGGCGTTGCCGCCGCCGCTGAGAACTCGCTGCCCGGTGACCCGCTGTACCCGATCAAGCGCGGCATCGAGAGCGCCCAGGTCTCGCTGAACTCCAGCGACGCCGGCAAGGGCCAGGACCTGCTCCGCCAGGCGAACACCCGCCTCTCCGAGGTCAGCAGCCTGGTGCACGCCAAGGAGTCACCGGCCCGGATCGACACCACGCTGACGGCGTTCCAGCACAGCACCTCGCACGGTGCCGACCTGCTGTTCGACGCCTACCAGCGCGACGGCGACAGCACCGACATCACCGATCTGCGCCAGATGCTCGGCAACCAGCTCGAGACGCTCGACGTCCTCGCGGCCGACGCTCCAGACAGCTCGCACCCGGCGTTCTCTGCAGCCCGGGAGCTGCTCACCGAGCTCGACCAGCAGGCCAGCGTCCTGTGCGCGGGCGACTGCGGCACCGGCATCTCCGACAGCTCGCCTGCGACCTCGGCCTCCGAGCCGACGCTCGCGACGCTCCTCGGCGCTCCGGCGCTCGCCGCTGCCGCCGCCCAGGCCGACGCTGCGGCCCAGCAGTCGCTCGCCGACCGCGCCGGCAACGTCGCCAAGCAGACCCCGCAGTCGGGAGCGCCGACTGGCACCTCCACCCCGACCTCCGGGCCGACCTCCGGGCCGACCCTGCCGGGCGTCCCGCTGCCGACCGTGGGCGCCGACCCCGTCGGCGGCGCCGTCGGGGGCCTGACCTCCGGGGTGTCCTCGTTGCTCAAAGGAGTCGGGGCTGCCGGTGGCAATGCGCTGGCTCCGCTGACGGACCCGCTGACCGACACCCTGGATCAGCTGACCAAGGGTTTGCTCAAGTAACCCTCGGGCTTCGGTCGGTGCGTCACCAGGTCTCTCACGCTCGGTCGCGGAGCTCGTCCCTCGCCTCGGCGCTCGCTGCTCCTTGTACTGAGCCTGTTGTGGACCACCGACGATCAAGTCCGCTGACGTCCTTGATCAGCCGAACACCGACTTGCGCTGCATCAGCAGGCCGTACAGCGTCTGCTGGATCGTCTCGCGGACCTGGTCGGTCACGTTGAAGACCAGCATCGGGTCCTCGGCCGCACCCGCGTCGTACTCGTCGGTGCGGATCGGCTCACCGAACTCGATGATCCACTTCGACGGCAGCGGCACCAGGCCGAGCGGACCGAGCAGCGGGAAGAACGGCGTGATCGGGATGTAGGGCACGCCCAGGAGGCGGGCAAGCGACGGGATGTTGCCGACCAGCGGGTAGATCTCCTCGGCCCCGACGACCGAGGTCGGGATGATGGGAACGCCGGTGCGGATCGCCGCCGAGACGAACCCGCCGCGGCCGAACCGCTGCAGCTTGTAGCGCTCGCTGTACGGCTTCCCGATGCCCTTGAAGCCCTCGGGCCAGACCCCGACGATCTCGCCGCCTGAGAGCATCCGCTCGGCGTCCTCGTTGCAGGCCAGCGTGACGCCGCCCTTGCGGGCCATCTCGCTGACGATCGGGAGCTTGAAGACCAGGTCCGCCCCGAGCGGGCGCAGGAACCGGTGGGCGTGGTCGTGGATCGAGATCGCGGTCATCATGCCGTCGATAGGGACCGTTCCGGAGTGGTTCGAGACCACCAAGGCGCCACCGACGGCGGGGATGTTCTCGACCCCGCGGACCTCGATCCGGAACCACTTCTCGGCCACCGGCCGGATCGCGGTCATGAAGAAACGCTGGGTGATCTCGGCATCGAAGCCGTATTCGTCGACCGAGTAGTCGCCGGTCAGCCGACGGCGCAGGAACGCCAGGAACGCAGCCAGCCGGGGCTC
The DNA here is from genome assembly GCA_036272095.1 of Marmoricola sp. Classification (GTDB taxonomy): domain Bacteria; phylum Actinomycetota; class Actinomycetes; order Propionibacteriales; family Nocardioidaceae; genus Marmoricola. The sequence continues at coordinate 35,183 of DATAZI010000028.1, forward strand.
CCAGTTGTCGCCGAACACCTCGACCGCCGCGGTGCTGAATCCAGCGAGCCAGTCGACGGCAGGGATGCCTGCGGTCGGGTGCCGGTGGTCGGCGGGCGGTTCTTCGACGAGCGGCGTACGGGGCGAGGGCACGTGCTGCATCGGCGTCTGGTGGGCCTCAGCGGACTCGGGGGCCTCAGCGGACTCGGCCTTCGCCGGCTTCTTCGCCTGTTGCTTGGCGGCCTGCTTGGTCGCCGGCTGCTTCGCAGCCAGGCTGCGGGCCGAGCTCGACGGTCTCGTGCTGCCGGTGCCACGACCGGGCTTGCCGCGCGTCCCGATCGGGATGATCTCCGCGTCACCCATTGCTGCCTCCACCGATCGCTCCCAGCACTGCGGTCTCGGCCGCCCGGACCCGGCCTTCGGAGAGCAGACCCGGCTCGAGCGAGGCCGCGAACTCGGCGAACGCCTGCTCGGTAGTGCGCGACGGGGTGAAGCCGAGGACCTCGCGCATCCGGGTGGTGTCCACACCGCGACCGTAGGCGAGGTACGCGACCTGCTCGCGGGAGAAATCCGCCACCCGCGCCTGGCGCATCGCCGAGCCCAGCGGGCCGACGGCGAAGCCGGGCAGCGGCAGGGCCGGTCGGCCGAGGCGGCGGATCGCCTGGGACAGCATCATCACGCCCTCGCCGGCGACGTTGAAGGTGCCGGCCACGTCCGAGAGCGTCGCGTGCTCGACAGCATCGAGGAGGTCGGTGTCGTTGAGGAACTGCATCCGCGGGTCGAACCCGAGGACGGTCGGGATCACCGGGAGCCGGAAGTACGCCGCCGTGGGCGTGTTCAGGCCGGGTCCGATCGCCGGCGCGGTCCGCAGCGTCGTGGTCCGTACGTCGGGCCGGCGGCGGGCGAACCCGCGGACGTAGCCTTCGACCTCGTTGATGTCCTTGGTGAACCCGACCGCGGCGCTGCGCTTGGCGTTCATGCCCTCGGAGAACATCGCCGGGTCACGGTTGGAGGATCCGTAGACGGCAGCGCTCGACTTGAGCACGAAGTGCTCGAGGTCCGGCGACTGCTGGCAGGCAGCGAGGAGCTGCATCGTCCCGATGACGTTGAGCTCCTTGGCCGCCGTACGGCCGGCGGCACCCGGCGAAGGCAGCACGCTCATGTGCACGACAGTGTCGACGTGCTCGCGCATGATCACCTTGGCGATGATCGGGTTGCGGATATCGGCCCTGACGAAGGAGACCGATCCGAGGTCCCCCCGGGGCGGTTGCACGTCGACTCCGATCACCCGGTCGACAGCGGCCGAGGCAGCCATCTGACGGGCGAAGCGGCGGCCGAGGTCGCGAGCGACCCCGGTGACGAGTACGACACGGCCCACGGGAGTATCCCCCAATGCCTTACGGGTGTCCTACTTGCCGAGACGACGACGCTGAACGCGCGTCTTCTTCAACAGCTTGCGGTGCTTCTTCTTCGCCATGCGCTTGCGGCGCTTCTTAATGACTGAACCCACGGGTGACCCTTTTTCTAAAGACAGCGTCTAGGAAGGACTCAGCCTATCGGTACACCCGGGGACAGACGAATCGTGTCCGCCCGTCGTCCTGCCCGAGCAGGTTTCACGACATCTGCGGAACAGCTTCAGCCAGTCTGGAAGAAGCTGTTGCGCAGGTACTCGTTGACGTCTTCCTCGCTGACGCGGAACGAACGCCCCACGCGCACGGCCGGCAGCTCGCCGCCGTGCACCAGACGGTAGACCGTCATCTTCGATACCCGCATCACCGAGGCAACCTCGGCAATTGTAAGGAACTTAACCTCGGAGATGTCTCCTGACAGGCTCGAACCCATCTCACGCACCGCACTTTCCATGGGCACGCTCTCCGGCTTCCCCACCGGAGGTCACACGTGCTCGACGTCCCGACAATAGAGCCTCGTGTTACCAATGGGATAGGGGTGAATTCAGAATACTTCTGATCCAGCCAATTTCCGCGATTACCGGGACACAGGATCCGATCCGTGCTTGTGGACACCAGGGAACTACGGATCGGGCAGCAGGCCGTGCTCTGGAAAGACTGCGGCGCGGGTCTCGCTGATCGCCCGATCGAGCCAGCTGTCGGGGTCGTAGCCGTCGCTGAAGTCGCGGTAGACCGGGTCGGCGCCGTCCGACATCCGCGGCGGTGTGCCCACCCCGAGGCGCTTGCCGACCTCCTCGCGCCACACCGCAGGCACCTCGGTCTCGGTAGGGAGCGGCTCGCCGCCCACGATCGCGAGCAGGTGCGACCAGGACCGCGGCACGACGTCGGTAACGGCGTAGCCGCCGCCGCCGGTTGCCACCCAGCGCCCGCCGCAGACCTCGTGGGCGAGGTCGTGCAGCGCCAGATAGCTGGCGCGGTGGCCGTCCACGGTCAGCATCAGGTGCGCCAGCGGGTCGTCGCGATGGGAGTCGCAACCGTGCTGGGTGATCAGGATCTCGGGAGCGAACGCGCGCACCAGCGGTGGGACGACCGCGTGGAAGGCGCGCAGCCAGCCCGCGTCACCGGTCCCCGGCGGCAGTGCGACGTTCACCGACGAGCCGACCGCGTCCGGGCCACCGCTCTCGGCCGGGTAGCCGGTGCCGGGGAAGAGCATCTGGCCGGTCTCGTGCAGGGAGATGGTCAGCACCCGGGGGTCGTCGTAGAAGATCCGCTGGACTCCGTCACCGTGGTGGACGTCGACATCGACGTAGGCGACCCGCTGGGCGCCCGCGTCCAGCAGCCACTGGATCGCGACCGCGACGTCGTTGTAGATGCAGAAGCCGCTGGCCGAGCCCGGCATCGCGTGATGCAGGCCGCCGGCCACGTTGGCCGCATGCAGCGCCTGGCCGGTCCAGACCTGCCGGGCCGCCTCGAGGGTCGCGCCGACGATGTGCCGGGCAGCGGCGTGCATGTTGACGAAGGTCGGGTTGTCGTCGGTCCCGAGGCCGAACCGGGGCTGGTGCCGGCTCGGATCGGCGCCGCTGCGGCGTACGGCCTCGATCAGCGCAGCGTCATGGACCAGCAGCAGGTCGGCGTCGGTCGCGTCCGGAGCGGCGACCCTGACCAGCCCGTCGGGCCGGTCCAGTACCCCGAGCGCCTCGGTCAGCCGCATGGTCAGGTCGACCCGGATCGGGTTCATCGGGTGCGCCGGGCCGAAGTCGTACCCGGTCAGCGTCTCGTCGTAGACCACGACGGAGCGGCCGCCGCACCCCGTGGTCGCCGCCATCAGTCCAGACCGGCTGCCAGCGCGGCCGAGCGGTCCCGGGCAGCCTCCATCGCGGTGATGAACGCCGCGCGGACCTTGTGGTCCTCGAGCTGACGGATCGCTGCAGCCGTGGTGCCGCCGGGCGAGGTGACCTGCTCGCGCAGCAACGTCGGATGCTCGCCGGTCTCGCGCAGCATCTTGGCCGACCCGACCATCGTCTGGACGACGAGCTCGGTAGCCGTCGTCCGAGGCAGGCCGAGGTGCACGCCGGCCTCGATCATCGCCTCGACCACGAAGAAGAGGTACGCCGGCCCGGAGCCGGAGATCGCCGTCACCGCGTCCTGCTGCTTCTCCGGGACCCGCACCACCCGGCCGGTCGCGGCCAGCAGGCCCTCGGTGAGCACCAGGTGGTCCTCGGTGCAGTGCGACCCGGGCGAGATCGCCGCCATGCCCTCATCTACCAGGGCCGGGGTGTTCGGCATCACCCGGACCACCGCGACGCCGGCCGGGACGTGCTTCTCGATGGCGGCGGTGGTGATGCCGGCGGCGAGCGAGACCAGGAGCTGACCCGGTCGCAGGTGCGGCGCGATCTCGACCAGCACATCGGTCATGTCCTGCGGCTTCACGATCAGGAGGACCGTATCGGCGGCCGCCGCCTCGATGTTGCCGACCACCTCGACGCCGTACTTGTCGCGGAGCTCGGCCGCGCGCTCGGCGCGCTTCTCGCCGACCAGCAGGTCCTTGACCTGGTGACCGCCGCGGATCAGGCCCGAGAGCAGGGTCTCCCCCATCACGCCGGCGCCGATGATGGCGACAGTCATTGCGAACTCCTTATCTCTGCGAGAGCAGCGAACGCAGGAAGAATGTCAGGTTCGCGGGCCGCTCGGCGAGCCTTCTCACCAGGTAGCCGTACCACTCCGTGCCGTAGGGGATGTAGACGCGGACCTGCTCGGCGCTGGCTGCCAGCCGCTTCTGCTCCTCGCTGCGGATGCCGTAGAGCATCTGGAACTCATAGCTGCCCGGCGCGCGGCCGAACCGGGTTGCCAAGGCGGCGGCGATCTTGACCAGGCGCGGGTCGTGGGTCGCGACCATCGGGTAGCCCTCGCCGGCCATCAGCACCTTGAGGCAGCGGACATAGGCACGATCGACCTCGTGGGAGTCGCCGAAGGCCACCGTCTCGGGCTCGTCGTAGGCGCCCTTGCACAGCCGCACCCGGGAGCCCTCGAACGCCAGCGCACGGCAGTCGTCCTCGGTCCGGCGCAGATAGGCCTGCACCACCGCGCCGGTCTCCGGGTAGTCCTTGCGCAGCTCGCGCAGCGTCTCCAGGGTGCGATCGGTGGTGGTGTGGTCCTCCATGTCCAGAGTGACCGTCGCCCCGACCGCACGCGCTGCCCGGGCGATCCTCCGGGCGTTCTCGAGACTGGCCTTCTCGCCGATGTCCGGCAGCGCCTGCCCGATCGCGCTGAGTTTGACGCTGACGTCGGCGTGGCGGGCGAAGCCGGAGGCAGCCAGGGCGTCGAGCAGCTCGAGGTAGGCCCCGACGGTCGCCTCGGCACGGTCCTCGTCGAGGGTGTCCTCGCCGAGGTAGTCGATGCTGACCGCGAGACCGTTGGCGACCAGGGCGCTGGTCGCCTCGACGACATCGGCGGTGCGCTCGCCGGGCACGTAGCGGGCCACCACGCCGCTGGTCACCGGGAGCCTGGTGGCCAGGTCCTTGACCCGGCGGCTCCGGGAGAGCGACAGCAAACCCTGGCGAAGCAAGAAGACCTCCCGGCACGAACCTGCGGCACCCCGTTGTGCTGCGTCCTCACGGTACGCCCCGTCAGTCTGAGCGTGGTCTCGCTGTCAGCGGCCGGTGGGCTTGTCGCTTCGCGTAGCGCTGGGCTTGTCGCTTCGCGTAGCGCTGGGCTTGTCCCTTCGCGTAGCGCTGGGCTTGTCGCTTCGCGTAGCGAAGTGCAGCTTGCCGAACGCCAGCGATTCGAGCAGGTCGGTCTCGCGGGCCTCTTTGGTACCGGCACGGCGGGTGTTGATCTCCATCACGATGTGACCGGTGAAACCCTGGTTCGCGAGATGCTCGAGGAACTCCCCGCACGGCTGCGACCCTCGCCCGGGCACCAGATGCTCATCCTTGGCCGAGCCGCTGCCGTCGGTCATGTGGATGTGCCGCAGGCGATCGCCGAGCCGCTCAGCCATCTCGATCGGGTCGGAGTGCGCGGTCGCGGCGTGCGAGAGGTCGATGGTGGTGTTCGCGTAGTCCTCGCGGCTGGGGTCCCAGTGCGGCTGGTAGACGTCCATCTCCCGGCGCGCGGTGGCCCGCCACGGGTACATGTTCTCGACCGCGAAGGCGATCCCGGTCCGGGCCTCGAGGTCGGCGATGCCCTCGACGAACCCGGCGGCGTAGTCCTTCTGCCACCGGAACGGCGGGTGCACCACGACGACGTCGGCGTCGAGCAGGTGCGCCATCTCAGCGCTGCGCTCGAGCTTAACCCACGGGTCGGTCCCCCACACACGCTGGGTGATCAGCAGGCACGGCGCGTGCACCGCGCACACCGGCACCTCGTGGTAGTCGCGCAGCCGCCGCACCTTGTCGGCGTCCTGGCTGATCGCGTCGATGCTGACCATCACCTCGACGGCGTCGTAGCCGAGCTGGGCGGCGTACTGGAAGCCGTCGGCGACCGACTCGGGGTAGACCGATGCGGTCGAGAGCGCGAACAAGGGGCCGGAGGTCACGCCTCAGCCCAGCAGGCTCAGCTTGTCGAGCCGATCCAGGATGATCCCCTCACGCAGCGCCCACGGGCAGATCTCCAGCTCGGTGAGCTCGAAGATGTCGAAGACCGCAGAAGCGACGAAGGCGCCGGCGACGACCTGATGTGCCCGGTCCGGCGACACCCCGGGCAGGTCGGCGATCTCGTCGCGGGTCATCTCCACGAGCTTGGGCAGCCAGCTCTCCAGCTCGTCTGCGGCGAGCATCCGCCGAACGTGCGGGCCCTCGCTGGACGGAGCGGCACCGCAGATCCGGGACAGCGAGCGGAACGTCTTCGAGGTCGCGACCGCGTGGTCCAACGGCCCGCCGCGCAGCATGCTGCCGGCGTCGCGCGCGATGTCGGCGCGGATGGAGCGGCGCAGATCGCGCAGCTTGTCCTCGTCGGGCTGTCCGCCGGAGAAGTAGGTGCGCGCGAGCCGGCCGGCGCCGAGCGGTAGCGACCAGGCGACGTCCGGGGCCTCGGCCGCACCGGCCGCCACCTCCAGGGACCCGCCGCCGATGTCGAAGACTCCGAGCCGTCCCGAGGACCAGCCGAACCAGCGGCGTACGGCGAGGAACGTCAGCCGCGCCTCGTCCTCGCCGGAGAGCACCTCGATCCGGGCGCCGGTGTGGGCGTGGACATGGTCGAGCACGGCGTCGCCGTTGACCGCCTCGCGGACCGCGGAGGTCGCGAAGGCGTAGATCTCCTCGCAGCCCTTGTCCTCGGCAAGTCGCAGTGCATCGCCGACGAATGTCGTCAGCGCCTCGATGCCGGCGTCCGAGACGGCGCCGTCCTCGTCGAGGTGCTCGGCCAGGCGCAACGGCTCCTTATACGACGACGCAGGACTCGGCGCTGCACCACCGTGGGCATCGACCACCAGCAGATGCCCGGTGTTCGAGCCGATGTCGAGGACGCCAAGACGCATGAGCCGAGGCTACCGAGTGCCCGAGCTTGCTCGTGGCCGAGTGGCCGAGAGCTCGTTGACGAACGAAGTAAGGAGCATGGTTCGAGGTTACGCGAACGAGCGGAGCCGCGCGGAGCTTGCTCCGGCTGGGGCGTAGCGAGGAGCGTTGAGGAGCGCAGCGACGATCACGCGAACGAGCGGAGCCGCACCGAGCACGCCCACCGTTCGTCGAGCCTGTCGAGACGGCTGGACCCGGGACGCCTAGGCTGACCCCGTGCCCGAGGTCGACCTGAGCTTTCCGCGTGCCTGGCTCGAGTTCGTCGATCCCGCCGACGCCGAGCAGGTCTTCCGCTGCGATCTGACCTGGCTCACCTCGAACTGGACGTGCATCTTCGGCAACGGCTGCGCGGGCATCTACGACACCTCCCCGGACTCAGGGTGCTGCACCCTGGGCGCGCACTTCTCCGGCGAGGAGGACGAGGAGCGCACGGCGGTCTGGGTCGAGCGGCTCGACGACTCGCTGTGGGAGCGGCGCAGCGAGGCGCTGACCAAGAAGGGCGCCGTCTCCCGCAAGAAGTGGACCGAGGTCGAGGACGGCGAGCGCAAGACCCGGGTCGCGGTGGCCGAGGACGGCAGCCAGGCCTGCATCTTCCACAACTCCCGCGACTTCGCCGGCGGCTACGGCTGCGCGCTGCATGCACTGGCGTTGCGCGAAGGCATCCACTTCGTCGAGACCAAGCCCGACGTGTGCTGGCAGCTGCCGTTGCGGCGTACCTTCCGCGATGTCGAGCGGATCGACGGGTCTACGTACTCCGAGGTCAGCATCGGCGAGTACGACCGACGCGGCTGGGGACCCGGCGGCCACGACCTGGACTGGTACTGCTCGGGCAACACCGAGGCGCACGTCGGTGCCGAGCCGGTCTACCTCTCGAACGCCACCGAGCTGATCGCGCTGATGGGCCAGCCGGCGTACGACGTCCTGGCCGAGGGCTGCGAGAACCACCTGCGCTCGCGGTCCGCACTCGCTCTGCACCCGGCATCACCGCGTCCCTCCTAGCCCGACCGCAGTACCGGCACCCCGGTGTGTGACGTGGATCGCGTACGGGCGAGAATCGTGGGCATGCGCCTCGACCACATCGTCTTCGCCGCCGGACCGGACGGCCTCGCCGCGACCGCCGAACGACTCTCGAAGATCCTCGGTGAGGAGTTCACCGACGGCGGGGTGCACCCGCGCTTCGGGACCCGCAACCGGATCCTGCCGCTGACCGATGGCACCTACCTCGAGCTCGTCGAGGTCCTCGACCACCCCGCCTCGGACAAGGCGCCGTTCGGCCAGGCTGTTCGCGCCCGCTCCGAGCTCGGCGGCGGCTGGATGGGCTGGGTCGTCGCGGTCGACGACATCTCCCCGCTCGAGGCACGACTGGGCCGCGAGTCGGTCAAGGGCAACCGGCACCGCCCCGACGGCACCGAGCTGCTCTGGAAGCAGCTGGGCGTCAAGGGCCTGCAGTCCGACCCGCAGCTGCCGTTCTTCGTGCAGTGGGAGAGCGACGCGAGCCTGCACCCCTCGACCGGTGCGAGCGGGAAGATCTCGCTGGAGGCTCTCGAGATCGCCGGCGACCCGGCGCGGGTCAGCGAATGGCTCGGCGCTCCGGTCGAGAAGCCTCTCGAGGACGTCAAGGTCGACTGGGTCGCCCCGAACGGCACCCCCGGCATCGTCGCGGTCGCGCTGCAGACCCCGAACGGGCTCGTCCGGCTCTGAGTCCGGCCCAGAGTCCCGCCCAGAGTCCCGGCCCAGAGTCCGGCCCTGGATCGTTGACGACGGACGGCATCCGCCGCTCCCCCAACATCTGGGACAGCCCGGCGGTCTACGAGATCGAGAACAACGCCGTCGACTCCGACGGCCTGATCGAGACCACGATGCGCTCGATCGCCGACTGGGCTGATGTCGATGTGCTCGACGTCGGCTGCGGTACCGGCTTCCACCTGCCCCGGTTCGCCGCGACGGCCAGATCGGTCCTCGGCGTCGAGCCGCATCCTCCGCTGGCGGCGATCGCGCGCCGGCGTACCCGGCGTCTGGACAACGTCGAGGTGCGCGAAGGCTCGGCCGTCTCGCTGCCGGTCCACGACGCCACGATCGACGTCGCGCACGCACGCTGGGCCTACTTCTTCGGTCCGGGCTGCGAGCCCGGGCTGGACGAGCTCGCCCGGGTCGTGAGGCCGGGCGGGACGGCGTTCGTGATCGACAACGACCCGAGCATCTCGACGTTCGGAGGCTGGTTCCGGCGCGGCTTCCCCGACGTCGACCCACTGGCCGTCGAGCGGTTCTGGGGTACGCGCGGCTGGTCGCGCGAGCGGCTGCTGATCGCCTGGGACTTCGGCAGCCGCGACGACTTCGAGGCCGTCGTCCGGATCGAGCTGCCGACTGCGGTGGCCGACGAGGTGCTTCTCGAGCACCCGGAGCGGACCGGGGTCGACTACGCGGTGAACCTATGGTTCAGGCACTTCTGAGGACGCCCGAGCAGGCGAGGCTCCTGTCCGGCATCCACTCGGCGATCGACCGGGTCACGAAGTCTCTGGCCTGACCGGCTCGTCATCGGCGACGTACTTGTAGCCGATGCCGTAGACGGTCACCAGGTGCCGAGGGTTGCGCGGGTCTGGCTCCAGCTTGCGGCGCAGGTTCATCACGTGCGCGTCCACCGTGCGCTCCAGGGCGTCGTTGTCGAAACCGAACGCGACCTCGAGCAGCCGCGCCCGGGTGTAGACCTGCCCGGCCCGGGCCACCAGCTCGCGCAGGATCCGGAACTCGGTCGGGGTGCAGTCGACCGGCACCCCTCGCGGGAGACCGTGTGCCGGGCCTCGTCGATGACCACCGACCCGGCACGCAGCAGCTCCGGCTCCGCATCGGAGCGGGTACGCCGCAGGACGGCCTCGACGCGCGCAACGAGCTCACGCGGGCTGAACGGCTTGGTGACGTAGTCGTCGGCACCCAGAGCCAGGCCGGCGACGAGATCGTCCTCGGTGCTGCGGGCGGTCAGGAAGATGATCGGAACCTCACCCTCGGCGCGCAGCAGATGGCACACGTCGTGGCCGTCGAGCACCGGCATCATGATGTCGAGCACGGCCAGATCCGGTAGCCGTCGCCGGCACTCGGTCAGCGCGGCGCGACCGTCGTGCACGACGGTGATGGCGTGGCCGGCGCGCTCGAGGTAGGTACGCACCAGCGCAGCCAGTTTCAGGTCGTCGTCGGCGACCAGGATGCGTGCCACATCGGTGATCCTCGCAGCAGGATGCGAAGAACCCGTGAAGAGGAAGTTCTTCACGGGGTCTTCACGAGCCGTTGCGACCCTCTGCCCATGACCGCACCGAGCCCGTCCTCGCCCCGTCCTCGCCGGCGCGCTCAGCGCCCGCTCGCACCTCTCGCCGGAACCTTGTCCGGCCTCGCTCTCATCGTCGGCCTCTCGGCCTGCGGCGCCACCTCGCCGCACTCAGCAGCCGCGCCGACCAGCTCCGCATCGAGCAGCACGGGGGCCGAGCCGAGCACGACCTCTCCACTGGATGCCTACCTCGGCGCGGGCGGCGGCACGGTCACCGAGATGTCGGCGACGAGGGACCGTGAGTACCAGGAGGCGATCGCGCAGTGCATGGCCGCTCAGGGGTTCGACTACATCCCCCAGCCGGCCGGCGCGATCACCACCACCCGGGAAGGCGGCTACGAGACCGTCCACATCGACCAGCCGAGCTTCCCGGACCTGCCGCCCGCGCAGTTCGCGGCGCGGTACGGCTACGGGATCAGCACCGCACCGGCTTCGGCGTCTCGTGGAGCCATCGACCCCAACGAGAAGCTCGTCACCAAGATGAGCGTCGCCGAGCGGGTCGCCTACCAGCACGCCCTGTACGGCGAGAGCACCCCGCTGGACTCCCAGGGCTACCTGACCAACTCGGTCGACGAGTCCTCGCAGGCGTGCCTGTCGCGTGCCGACAAGGCAGTCCCGAGCGACAAGCAGGAGGATGCGCTGGAGCACCGGGTCAGCCGGGCGCAGGCGGCGTACCAGAGCCTCCTGGACCGGATCCACGCGCTGAACGACTCCGAGCTCGCCGACCCGCGGGTCGCGATCGCTACCCAGACCTGGTCGCAGTGCCTGGCCACGGCCGGCTTCCCCGGCTACACCGGCACCGACCAACCCCGCGCGAAGATCCTGAGCCAGGCACGGGCGCTGATGGGCCACGACCTCGACCCGGCTAGCGCGGACCCGGCTCGGCTGGCGGCCCTGCGGCGTACGGAGATACAGCTCGCGGTCGCCGACAACACCTGCCACCAGGCCTGGCAGGCGACCTTCGACGCGGTCCGCCACGATCTCGAGGCGGCGTTCGTGGCCGCGAACGCCACCGAGCTGAAGAGCTACCGGTCGGCGCTGGCGGCAGCAAGCCAGCAGCAGTAGACCGCCAACCATGATCCGGTGGGTCAGCTGCTGGTCGGCAGCACCACAGTGAAGACGGCGCCGGTGTCCGGGTGGTTGCGGACGTCGACCGTCCCGCCGTGCGCCTCGACCAGCTGCGTAACGATCGCCAGGCCGAGACCGCTGCCCCCGGTATCGCGGCTTCGCGAGGGGTCGGCCCGGTAGAAGCGCTCGAAGACGTGCGCGACGTGCTCGGGGTCGATCCCCGTGCCCCGATCGCGGACCTCGATCGTGCCGGCTCCGACGGTGACGGTGACGACCGAGCCGGCGGGTGCGTGCCGGATGGCGTTGGAGAGCAGGTTGCCGACGACCTGCCGCATCCGCAGGCGGTCGTGCGGTACGTCCGCCGCATCGCCGTCCCGCTCGAGGCGTACGTCGCTGGCCGCTGCCGCGGCTGCCGCAGCGTCGAGCGCCAGATCGACCGTGCCGGCCAGATCGGTCGCATCGGGTACGACGCGCAGCCGGCCGGCGTCTGCCATCGCCAGCACCACGATGTCGTCGACCACGTGCTGCAGCAGCGCCGTCTCCTCCAGCAGCGAGGCGGTCCAGGCGTCGTCACGCTCCAGTACCCCTTCATGGCCGGCCTCCAGGTAGCCGCGGATGTTGGCCAGAGGGGTCCGCAGCTCGTGCGCGATGTCATCGATCATCCGGCGGCGCTGCTCCTCGGCACCGGCCAGTGCTCCGGCCATCTCGTTGAACGACCGGGCGAGGCCGG
>DATAZI010000029.1:0-30950 GCA_036272095.1 Marmoricola sp.
CAGACGGTCGTGCATCCGGCCGCGACGTCCCTGCCAGAACTCGACGGCGGTCGGCGTGACCAGATAGCCGCCCCAGTGCGGCGGAGCCGGGACCTCCTCGTCGCCGAAGCGCTGCTCCGCCGCGGCGTACGACGCGTCGAGGTCGGCGCGCGAGCCCACCTCGGCCGACTGCGCCGATGCCCAGGCCCCCAGCTGCGAGCCCCGCGGCCGGGTCGCGAAGTACGCCTCGGTGACTGCCCGCGAGGTCGGTGCCGCGGTGCCTTCGACCCGGATTTGGCGCTGCAGGCCGTACCAGCCGAAGAGCAGCGAGCAGGCCGGGTCCGCCGCGAGCTCGGCCCCCTTGCGCGAGGAGTAGTTGGTGAAGAACACGAAGCCGCGGTCTTGGACTCCCTTGAGCAGGACCGTGCGCGAGGAGGGGACCCCGCCGGCGACCGTCGAGAGCACCATCGCGTTGGGCTCCAGCAGGCCCGCTGCCCGAGCATCGGCGAACCAGCGTTCGAAGAGGTCGAGCGGGTCGGTGGTCAGGTCGCTCTCGTCGAGGCCGCCCAGCTCGTACTCCGCGCGCAGTGCCGCCAGGTCGCCCGCGTCCTGATCCATGGAGCCAGATTAGGACCTGTTCCGGCGTACGGCAGAATGCTCGGGGGGTCATGCCCGAGTGCACGGTGCCAACTTCACACACGTGCCGCCATGACCAGGACCTGACAAAGGAGTCGTCACACATGACTGAGGTACACCACGGGCTCGAAGGCGTCATCGCGTTCGAGTCGGAGATCGCGGAGCCGGACAAGGAAGGGTCGGCGCTCCGCTACCGCGGCGTCGACATCGAGGAGATCGTCGGGCGGATCCCGTTCGAGAAGGTCTGGGGCCTGCTGGTCGACGGCTCCTACGACCCGGGCCTGCCGCCTGCCGAGCCGTACCCGCTGCCGGTGCACTCCGGCGACATCCGGGTCGACGTCCAGTCCGCGATCGCGATGCTCGCACCGGCGTGGGGCATCCAGCAGACCTACGACATCGACGACGTCCAGGTCCGTGAGGACCTCGGCCGCGCCGCGGTCATGGTGCTCTCCTTCGTCGGCCAGGCCGCGCGGGGCATCGGCCAGCCGATGGTCCCGCAGAAGGAGGTCGACAAGGCCACCACGATCGCCGAGCGGTTCATGATCCGCTGGCAGGGCGAGCCCGACCCCCAGCACGTCAAGGCGATCGACGCCTACTGGTCCTCTGCGGCCGAGCACGGCATGAACGCCTCGACCTTCACCGCCCGGGTGATCACCTCGACCGGCGCGGACGCCTGCGCCGCCCTGTCCGGTGCGGTCGGCGCGATGAGCGGACCGCTGCACGGCGGCGCCCCGGCCCGGGTGCTGAGCATGATCGAGGACGTCGAGAAGAACGGCGACGCCACGGCATACGTCAAGGGCCTGCTCGACAACGGCGACCGGCTGATGGGCTTCGGTCACCGCGTCTACCGCGCCGAGGACCCGCGGGCGCGGGTGCTGCGGCGTACGGCGCGCGAGCTGGACGCTCCGCGCTACGAGGTCGCCGAGGCGCTCGAGAAGGCCGCGCTGAAGGAGCTCAAGGAGCGTCGTCCGGACCGTGTCCTGGAGACCAACGTCGAGTTCTGGGCGGCCATCGTCCTGGACTTCGCGCAGGTGCCCCCGCACATGTTCACCTCGATGTTCACCTGCGCCCGGACCGCTGGCTGGTCAGCGCACATCCTGGAGCAGAAGCGCACCGGCCGGCTGATCCGGCCCTCGGCCATCTACACCGGCCCGGCGTCGCGGAGCGCATCGGACGTCCCCGGCTACAACGCAGAGTGGGCGCTCAGCTGACGTACCTCTGACCCGTCCGCCTAGGACGGGTCAGAGGGCTCGCGTTCGGAACGAATCTTCCAGACGACCAGGGCGATCACCGCCACGGCGGCAACGCCTCCCAGAGCGTAGAGACCGGCGGTCTTCGCGATCTTCTCCGCCGACTTGCCGAGCACGAAGCCCAGCGTCACGAATGTGGTCCCCCAGGCGATCCCGCCGAGGGCGTTCCAGGCCAAGAAGGTTCGGTAGGGCATTCCCGAGACCCCCGCCAGGGCAGGCATGATCGCTCGGAGGAATGCCTGGAACCGTGCCAGGAAGACCGCGACCCCACCGCGCTCCTTGAGAACCTCCTGGGCCCCGTCGATCCTGGTCCGGTACTTCGCCAGCGGTTTTGAGTCAAGGAACCGCGCGAAGTAACGCTTGCCGATCTCGTAGCCGACGGAATCGCCAAGGATCGCAGCCAGCACGATCACGACGACAGGCACGACCAGGGGCACGCCCTGGGCGTTCGAGCCGACACCGGCAAGCACCGCGGCAGTCTCGCCGGGGAGCACGAAGCCGATGAAGACAGCGTCCTCGAGGAAGACGAGCATCGCCGCCACGCTGAGCAGCCACACCGGGCTCAGATTCAAGATGTGATTCAGAAGGGGGCCGAGGCTCAGGTGCACAGGCGTCAGTCTGCCCGACCGGCTCTAGATTGATCGCATGACCGGAAAGGCCGACCTCGCCACTTCGTTCCTCGCGCTGCACCGACCGGGGGCAGGATTCATCCTGCCGAACGCCTGGGATCCGGGGTCGGCGCGGATCCTCGAACAAGCCGGCTTCGCAGCGATCGCCACCACCAGCGCCGGGATCGCGTTCAGCCAGGGCCTCCCCGACGGGTCCCTGTCCCGCGCTGCGGCTCTCGATTCGCTGGCCGCGATCGCTGGCGCGGTCGACTGCCCGGTCAGCGCGGACCTCGAGGCCGGGTACGGCGAGACGCCGGACGAGGTCGCCGCCACGATGCTGGCGGCCGTTTCCGCCGGGGCCGTCGGTGGGAACCTTGAGGACGCCCGTGCCACCGGCCTCTACGCCGCGGACGTCGCACTCGAGCGGGTGGTCGCGGCGCGTGCGGCTGCGCCCGCTGGCACGTTCGTGCTGAACGCGCGTACAGACACCTACATGCAGGACGTGCCGGACACCTTCGCCGAGACCGTACGACGGGCCGAGAAGTACCTCGCGGCCGGAGCCGACTGCATCTTCGTACCGGGGGTGCGTGACGTCGAGGAGATCGGTCGGCTGGCCGCCGCGATCCCCGGTCCGCTCAACGTGGTCGCTGGCCTGGCTGGCCCGGTCATCGACGCGGCAACGCTGCGCGGTCTCGGCGTCGCCCGGATCAGCGTCGGCGGCACCTTGGCCCGCGCGGCGCTCACCCTGGTCGAGCGGGCAGCGAGGGAGATGCTCGACGCAGGAACGTTCGAGTTCGCCCACGACCTGATCAGCTACCCCGATCTGCAGCAGCGGTTCAGCTGAGCGAGCGAGCCAGGCAACGGTTCAGCGGCGAGTCCCGGTAGAAGCCGAAGCCGGGGATCGGCTGGTAGCCGGCGGAGGCGTACAGCGCGAGCGCCTCGGGCTGCTCGGTCCCGGTCTCCAGGACCATCACCTCGGAGCCGGCGGCCGCTGCGGTCTCCTCGAGGTTGGCGAGCATCGCCCGCGCCCGGCCCGTGCCGCGAACTGCCGGTACGACGTACATCCGCTTGATCTCGGCGGCGTTCGCGCTGCCCAGCGCCTCGACGTCGGAACGCCGGTGCCAGGCGCCGGTCGCCACTGGCTCGTCGTCGAGGTAGCCGACGAAGAAGGCTCCCTGGGGATCGGCGAAGTAGCCGTCAGGGATGGGGGACTCGTCCGGGGTGCCGTACCGCACGACGTACTCGGCCTGGACCTCGGCGACGAGTCTCGCGGCGTCGGGGTGGGTGATCGGCCGGGCGGCGATCCGCCACCTGTCCATGTCGCCCCTTAACCCCGTGCCTAGTCTGGATGAGGCTGCCAGAATAGGGCCCTCCCGACGCAAGGACACGAAGTGAACGACGCGATCAAGATCCCCGACAGCCTCAAGCCCGCCGACGGCCGCTTCGGCGCCGGCCCCTCGAAGATCCAGCCCTCGCACCTCGACGCGCTGGCGGCGACCGGGACCACTTTGATGGGCACGTCGCACCGCCAGGCGCCGGTGAAGAGCACCGTGGGGCGGGTGCGCGACGGGCTGGCCGAGCTGTTCTCGCTGCCCGCGGGCTACGAGGTCGTCCTCGGCAACGGCGGCGCGACCGCGTTCTGGGACGTCGCCGCCTTCGGCCTGATCGAGAAGAAGTCGCAGCACCTGACCTTCGGGGAGTTCTCGAGCAAGTTCGCGAGCTCGGTCAAGGCCGCGCCCTGGCTGGACGCCCCGACGGTCATCTCGACCGACCCCGGGTCGCGTCCCGATGCGGTCGCCGAGGCCGGCGTCGACGTCTACGGCTGGGCCCACAACGAGACCTCCACAGCCGTGATGGCCCCCGTAGTCCGCCCGGCCGGCGCCGACCCCGGGTCGCTCGTCCTGATCGACGCGACCTCGGGTGCCGGTGGCCTCCCGGTCGACCTGACCGAGACCGACGTCTACTACTTCGCGCCGCAGAAGTGCTTCGCCTCGGACGGCGGCATCTGGGTCAGCACCTTCTCACCGGCAGCGATCGAGCGCGCCGAGCGCCTCGCCGCCTCGGACCGCTACATCCCGCCGTTCTTCGACCTGAAGACGGCGATCGACAACAGCCGCCTCAACCAGACCTACAACACCCCGTCGATCGCCACGCTCTTCCTGATGGCCGAGCAGCTGGACTGGATGAACGACAACGGCGGCCTGAAGGGCATGGTCGAGCGCACGACCGCGTCCTCGGACGCCCTGTACGGGTGGGCGGAGAAGACCGCCTACACGACGCCGTACGTCGCGGACCCGAGCCACCGGTCGCTGGTGATCGGCACCATCGACTTCGACGACGCCATCAGTGCCGACGACGTCGCCAAGACGCTCCGGGCCAACGGGATCGTCGACACCGAGCCGTACCGCAAGCTGGGCCGCAACCAGCTGCGGATCGCGATGTACCCAGCGATCGACCCGGCCGACATCGAGGCGCTGACGGCCTGCATCGATCACGTCGTTGAATCGATCTAGTGTCGGCGCACTCTGACGCAGATAGGTTCTCCTTCATGGCAACAGTGACCGGCTCCGAAGGGCTCGGGTTCTCCGAGCTCGTCTTCTCCGACCTGGCCCGCTACCGGCCCGGGGAGAAAGGCTGGTTGCGGGTGCTCCTGCGCGGGATCTCCAACCCGGGCCTGTTCGCCTGCGTCGTGCTCCGCGCCCAGCAGGTCGGCTTCCGCAAGGGCAAGGTGAAGCGCGCGTTCCTCTGGCGCAGCGTCGGCATGTACCTGTTCAGTGCCGACTTCGTGCCCGGCATGGACATCGGTCCCGGCTTCTTCCTGCCGCACCCCAGCGGGACCGTGATCGGCAACGGGCTGCGGATGGGCTCGAACGTGACCTTCGGCGGTGCTGTCACTGCCGGGGTCAAGCAACCGGACACCCCTGCCGGGGAGGACGACTACCCGGTCGTCGGCGACGGCGCGATCGTGCTGGCGAACGCCGTCCTGGTCGGGCCGGTGACGATCGGCAACTACGCGCAGGTCGGCGCCAACTCCGTCGTGCTCTCCGATGTCGCGGACTTCGCCTGCGTGTTCGGCGTACCGGCGCGGAAGGTGGCCGAGCGCCGGGGCATCATCCCGGGCACCCTGGAGGTGCTGGCCGAACCACCGGCCAAGGAGCCGAAAGAGCCGACGGCCTAAGCCAGGGCTGCACGGATCGCGTCGTACGTCGGCTGCCCGAAGCCCACGATCCGCGACTCGGTGACCTGCGTCGGGGTACTGCGCAGCGTCTCGACAGCTGCCGCGATCGCATCCTCGCGCGGCCAGTGGTAGCTCCCCGCGGAGACCAGTGGGAAGGCCAGCGTGCGAGCACCGAGCTCGTCGGCGACCGCCAGCGCTCCGGAGTAGCAGGAGACCAGCTGGCTCCGGTCGCGCTCGCCGCTGCCGTAGTCGGGTCCGACGACATGGATGATCCAGCGCGCCGGCAGGTCACCGGCGGTCGTCCAGCCGGCCGCCCCGGTGGCCAGCCCGTGCGGGAACCTGGCGCGACAATCCGCGAGCACCGCGGGACCGCCGGCCCGGTGCAGCGCGCCGTCGACCCCGCCGCCACCCCGCATCGCCCGGTTGGCCGCGTTGATGACCGCGTCCACGTCCTGGGTGGTCAGGTCGCCGTTGACCGCGACGATCTTCATCTCTGCCTCCTCCGGCGAGCCCCTAGCACCAGCCTGGCCCCGAGGAGCAGTGCGAGTCCACCGGCACCGATCCAGGGCCAGCGGCTGCCGGGAAGCATCGATCCGCCGCCGGTGTCATCGACGACCTTCACGGTCGGCGCTGTCGGACGCGACGGATGCAGCAGCGCCTCGACGTCGGCCGGCAGACGCACCTGGAGCACGGGACTGTGGACTCCTTCGGAGCTGAGCCGGATGCGGCCGGTCCGCCCGATGGAGACGCCTTCGCCCTGCTGCTGGTACGGCAGGCTCACCTCGGCGATCTGGCGGAAGCCGGGGAAGGTGTCGATGATCGCGTTGTCGTAGCCACGGATCAGCACGTGCCTGCCGTCGGGGAACAGGGCCGCGTCGGTAGCGAAGATGCCGATCGAGGCAATCCGACGCAGCCGGTTCGGGTGGTTGGCGTCGAGGTGCTTCGGGGCGAGGTAGGCCGAGCCACCGAGCAGGCCCTTGCTGATGATCCGCAGCCGGCCGTCGCGCCCCATGAGCAGCGACTCCGCATCCCGCGCACCGCCGGGGTAGACGAGGTCGTAGCGGGTGGCGTGGACCGTGCGGTCGCCGCGGCCGACCGGCACCCGGTAGACCTGCACGCTGGACCGGACCGCATCGTTGTCGCCGACGTCTCCGACCCAGACCGCGTGCCGGCCCGCTGGCGCGAGCGCCTCGGTGTCGACGACGCTGCTGGTGTAGGTGGTCCGCCCGACGGTGGCGCCGGTGCGCGAGTCGATGACGTAGACGAACGGGCCGCCGCCGGAGTCGTTCGTCGTCACCATCAGCGGGCCGAGGTCGATCAGGGCGCTGGACTCGGTGATGGTCGGGTCGGTGAAACGGAAGACCGGGTGCCCGACGACCACGCCGGTGACGATCGCGGCGATGATCCCGGACACCAGGCTCATCCGAGGAGCTCCGCCAGCCGTGGCCTGACCTGCCAGGCCGTCGTCAGCTCGACGTACTCGGTGGCGGCCTGGTCCGAGGAGCTCCCGGTGGCCGCTGCGCGGAGCAAGGTGTTGCGCGGGGTGTGCTCACTGCCGATGAACTCGACCACCTCGACCCGGTAGCCGCGGGTGCGCAGCAGCGACGCCCGCAGCGCATCGGTCAGCGTGTCGGCGAACCGCTCGCGCAGGATGCCGTCCTTGGTCAGCAGCGAGTACGGCGCCGGGGCGGCGTTCTCGCGCAGCTGTCGGGACAGGTCGTGGTGGCAGCACGGGGCAGCCAGGATGAGCGCCGCGTTCCAGCCGACGCCGCGGGCCAGGGCATCGTCGGTCGCGGTATCGCAGGCGTGCAGGGCCAGCACGACATCGGGGCTCTCTGCGAGATCGACGTCCTCGATGCCCGCCTGCACGAAGCTGACCTCGTCGCCGACCCCGAGAGCAGCGGCAACCGCGGTGTTGTGCTCGCGGGACTGCGCCTTCACGTCGACCCCCACGAGCCGCACCGGCAGCCCGCGGACGCGGGTGAGCCAGCCATGGGCTGCGAAGGTCAGGTAGGCGTTGCCGCAGCCGAGGTCGACGACCTGCAGCGGGTCCTGGGTGGTCGGCGCGATCCGGCCGGTGGCCAGAGCGTCCTCGATGCTGGCAGCCAGCTCGCGCAAGAACTCCTCGACCTGGCGGTACTTGGCCCGGCGCGAGGGCTTCACCCGCCCCTGGGCGTCACTGATCCCGAGCGCCACCAGGACCGGGTCGTCCTCGGCGAGCAGGCGTGCCTTGGACCGGTCGTGGGAGCGGTCCGCGACGGCACCGGGGCCCGGCTGGACGCTGAGGGCCGCCTCGCCGTTCTTGGTCACCCGCAGCTGCACGGTCTCGGTCGCCGTCTCCACGTGCCAGTTGCCGAACGGCTCGGCGAGCAGCGTCTCGACGGCCGGTCCGATCTCGGTGCCCGCGAAGTTCGCCACCCGCGCCTGGGTCTGGTCATAAGAGGTGACCTGAAGGTGCCGGCCGGCCTTCAGATCGACGTACCGGGCCTCGATCCTGCGATCCGGCGCCGGCTGGCCCTTCCGGCGGCCGCTGGCCAGGGCGCGCACCAGACCGTCGGCGTCGAGCAGCTGCGCCCGGACCCGGGCGAGCGCGGTATCAAGAGGCTCGACCATGGCGTCAGTGCAGCAGCTTGGTGATGACGACGAGGAGGATCAGGCCCGCCAGCGCGCCGGTGATCACCAGGCGTCGGTAGCGGGGATTCATGCAGGGAGTCTAGGCGGGAGCGAACAGCGCTCAGGCGGCGAGGGCCGCTTCGGGCTCAGCTTCGAGCACCGGCGTACGGCGCCAGCGCAGCGGGCTGGTGGGACCACCGAAGATCAGCAGGGCGAGCAGGACGCCGGCCACCGACATGCCGCCGCCGCCGATCAGCGTCCACCGGGCACCGAAGGTGGCTCCGACCCAGCCGACGATCGGGGCACCGATCGGGGTGCCGCCCATCACCAGCATCATGTACAGCGCCATCACCCGGCCACGCATCGAGGGCGCGACGCCCAGCTGCACGGTGGTGTTCGCGCAGTTCAGCATGGTGAGCAGGCTCAGTCCGAGCAGCGGCGTGCAGATCGCGAAGGTCAGGTAGGACGGCATCAGCCCGAGTGCGATCTCCACCGTCCCGAAGGCGAGTCCGGCGCTGATCACCCAGGTCGGCCTCGGCCGCGCCGTACGCCGCGCGCCGAGCAGGGCTGCGGTCAAGGAGCCGAAGGCCAGCGTGGTGCCCAGCAGGCCGTACTCGCCCGGGCCCTTGTGGAACACCTGGGTCGCCATCAGCGCCGAGGTCATCTGGAAGTTCATCCCGA
The DNA here is from genome assembly GCA_036272095.1 of Marmoricola sp. Classification (GTDB taxonomy): domain Bacteria; phylum Actinomycetota; class Actinomycetes; order Propionibacteriales; family Nocardioidaceae; genus Marmoricola. The sequence continues at coordinate 8,946 of DATAZI010000029.1, forward strand.
AGGTGCCGGCGAAGAACCCGGCCATCAGCACCATCATCAGGTCCGGCCTGCTGCGCACGTAGCGGATCCCGTCGCGGATCATCCCCTTGCCGCGGGGGGCACGATCGACGGGGCTCAGCTCGGAGGGGCGCATCAGCCGCAGCGCGCTGATCACGGCGAGGTAGCTGATCCCGTTGATCATGATGACCGCGCCGGTGGCCCGGACGCCCGAGCCGAGGGCGGCGATCAGGAAGCCCGAGAGGGCGGGGCCGACGACGCGGCCGAGGTTGAACGAGGCCGAGTTGAGGCCGACGGCGTTGGCGAGGTCGTCGGGTCCGACCATCTCGCTGACGAACGACTGCCGGGCCGGAGCGTCGAAGGCCGCGCCGGACCCGAAGGAGAACGCGATCACGAAGACCATCCAGGGCTGGACCACGTCGGTCAGCGCGAGCACGGCCAGCGCGATCGCGGTCACCCCCATCCACGCCTGGGTGATCTGGAGCAGCCGCCGCTTGGGCATCCGGTCGGCGACCAGGCCGGCGTACGGCGACATCAGCAGGATCGGCAGGAACTGCAGCGCGGTAGTGAAGCCCAGCGCCGTGCTGGCCTGCGCGGCACTGCCGTGGTGCAGCTGGAGCACCAGCCAGTCCTGCGCGACCCGCTGCATCCAGGTACCCGTGTTGGACACCACGCCGCCCAGGGCGTAGAGGCGGTAGTTGCGGTTCCGCAGGGCACTGAAGGTGGGACTCAAGTGGTAGCCAATCGTTCGATCAGGGGAGCCACGTCGCGAAGCAGCTCACGTTCTTCGGGGGTCAGGCCCTTGAGCTGGCGGGCCAGCCAGGCGTCGCGGCGGGAGCGGTCGGCGAGCACGGTCTCGCGGCCCTTGTCCGACAGCGAGATCAGCACGGCCCGGCCGTCGGTCTCCGAGGACCGCCGCTCGGCGTACCCCTTCTCGACCAGGGCGTTGACCGTGCGGGTCATCGTCGGGGGCTGCACCAGCTCTTGGGCCGCGACCTTGCCGACCGTCATCTCGCCGTTGCGGAAGAGCAGGCCGAGGACGCTGATCTGAGAGACCGTCAGGTCGCTCTCGGCGCGCTCGTTGCGCATCCGTCGTGCCAGCCGCATCACGCTGACCCGGAGCTGGCTGGCCAGCCCGGGATCGGTACGGCTGACCGCTTCGACGGTAGGTGTCATGGTACTGAGCATAACTCATTACTCATGCTAACTATTTCCATCGAACCAGGGCTCAGCAGGTCAGGTGGGTGGGGCACTACAGTGACTGCGTGCCAGAAGAGCAGCCCGTCGTCCACGAGATCGGCAACCGGACGTACATCGTCGCGGATGTCGACCCGCTCGACGTCGACGGCGTCCGGACCCTCGCTGTGGGGACCGTCCTGTGGGCGGTCGCCCTGGTGATGCTGCTGCCGTTCTCCTCACGGCTCAAGGACGACGGCCACCTGTGGTGGCTGTGGACCTGCGTAGCCGGCTTCGGGCTCGGCCTGGTCGGCTGGGACTTCTGCCGGCGCAGGCGAGCGGCACGCCAGGAATCAGAGACCGCAGCCTAGAAGTCTTCGAGGTCCCCGCGGCTGACGGTGTCGAACACCGGGTCGGGCAGGGGCGGCGGCAGCTGCTTCTTGCGCAGCTGGGCCTCGGAGTGGGCGCCGCAGCCGTGCTTGTGCGCGACCACCCGTCCATCGTCGTTGGCGAACTCGTTGGCGCAGACGCCGAACGTCGCGGCGAGCGGCCCCTCGATCCGGAGCAGGAACCCGCAGGAGTAGCAGTGTGCCGGGGCCGACTGGGCCAGCGGCACGTCCGGCCCCTGCTCGCCGTCGTACCAGCGCTGCGCGGCGGCGTCGCGGCCCTCGACCGAGAGCACCCGGGCGCGGCCGAGCCCCAGCTCGTCGGCGATGGTCTTGAGCTGGGCTCGCTCGAGCTCTGGGTCAGCGTCCTCGACGCTCCAGTCCCCCGGGTCTCCGGCCAGGTACGTCGGGACCAGACGCGGGTCGTCCTCGTCAGCGGGCAGCAGGTCGCCCGGGGACAGGTCGCCCGGCTTGATCCGCTCGCGCCAGGGGATCCAGGCCGGCGCGATGATCGCGCTGTCGCCCGGCAGCAGCACGACCTCGTCGATCGTGATCTGGTCCGCGTCGGGCACGGCCACCGTGACGGCCCAGCGCCAGCCCGGGTAGCCGGTCTGGGTGCAGGCGAAGTAGTGGGTGACGACGCCGTCGTCCTCGACCACGGCCTCGACGTGATCGCCGACCACTCCGTCGCCGACCTGCTCGAGCAGGGCGGCGCGGGCCGCGTCACGTGCAGCCAGGCCAGCGTCATCGGTCGTCATCACCGGAGGATTCTCTCCTACCAACGCACTTCGTGTCTCCCCGGCCCTGCGATGTCGGTGCCGAGTTGGCAGTATGGGGGGATGGAACCCGAGCCGGAAACGCGCGACACAGAGGCCCAGCCTCGTCGCGGTGACCAGTTCGCCGACGCGACCGGACGCGGCGTCTCCGCCAGCGCTCGCGGAGCGATGGCCGTGGGCCGCGCCACCGGCCGCGGCCTTTCGCGCACGTTCCTGTTCGCCCGTCGCGCCGCCAGTGCGGATGGCGCCGGCGACACCGGCCTCTCCCGGCTGATCGAGCTGCACGCCGTCAGCGCCGCCGGCGACGCAGCGGTCACGATCTCGCTGGCCGGGACGATCTTCTTCGCCAACCCCGGCGGAGCCCGAGGCCCCGTCCTGCTGTTCCTGGGCCTGACGATGCTGCCCTTCGCCGTGGTCGCGCCCCTGCTCGGCCCGTTCCTGGACCGGTTCAGCCACGGTCGCCGGTGGGCGATCGGCTTCACCCTCGCGTTCCGCGCGTTCATGTGCTGGCTGATGGCCGACGCGGTGGCCACGAACTCCCTGGCCCTCTATCCCACCGCCCTGGGCACCCTGATCGCCTCCAAGGCCTACGGCGTCGCCCGCGCGGCGACGGTCCCGCGGCTGCTTCCCGAGGACCAGACCCTGGTGAAGGCCAACAGCCGGATCGGCCTGGCCGGCATCGTCGGGGCCGCGGTCTCGGCGCCGATGGCAGCCCTCGCCGCCACCTTCGGCGGGCAGTGGTCGTTGCGGTACGCCTTCGTGGTCTTCGTCGGCGCGACCATCCTGGCGGTGCTGCTGCCGGCCCAGGCAGACGCTTCGGTCGGCGAGAAGCGGGTCGGCAAGCGGGAGAAGTTCCGACTGCCGGCAACGATCGTCTTCGCGCTGCGCTGCAACGTCGGGCTGCGCCTGCTCTCTGGCTTCCTGACGTTCTTCATGGCGTTCGTGCTGACCAAGAACCCGTTCTCGAGCTGGCACCACAGCACCGAGATCCTGCTGGCGCTGGTGGTCGGGGCGGCCGGCCTGGGCAACACCATCGGGATCGGGCTGAGCTCGGTCCTGCGCCGGATGAACCCGGCGATCGTGATCGTCGTCGGCCTTCTTGCCGACGCCGTGGCTGCTGTGTGCGCAGCCTTGTTCTACGGCCTGGTGGCATCAGTCATCCTCGGCCTGACCATCGGCACCGCGCAGGCGATGGGCAAGCTCGCCCTGGACGCAACCATCCAGCGCGACGTCCCGGAGAACTACCGGACCTCGGCCTTCTCCCGGTCCGAGACCGTGCTGCAGCTCTCCTGGGTGCTCGGCGGCCTGCTCGGCGTCGCGCTGCCGACCAGCCACCCCGTCCTCGGCCTGATGCTCCTGGCAGTGCTGATCGTCAGCTGGACGGTCTTCGTACTGCTCGGCCGGTTCAGCGCACGAGGGCCCCTCGCTGTCAGGAACGAGCCGGCGTCGACCCCTCCCTAGCGGGTCGCGAGGCCGGTCCCTGGCTAGGCGTCAGGCTAGGCGTCGAGCTCGTCGGCCAGCGCGCGCAGCAGCTTGGCCGTGGGCGATGCGGTCTTGCTGTCGGGGTGGCGGCCGTGCCGGTAGGCCTCCTCGACGCCCTCGAGGAGCTTGATCAGGTCCTCGACGATGACCGCCATGTCCTCGGGCTTGCGGCGCTGGGCCTTGGCCTGCGCCTTGGAGACCGATGCCGGGGCTTCCAGCACCCGCACCTGGTGAGCCTGCTCGCCCTTGCGGCCCGAGAGGATGCCGAACTCGACGCGGGTCCCTGCCTTGAGCGTGGGAGTGCCCTCGGGGAGTGACGACGAGCGCACGTAGACGTCGTCCCCGTCCTCGCGGGACAGGAAGCCGAAACCCTTCTCGGCGTCGTACCACTTGACCTTTCCGGTGGGCACCAGCTCGGCCTTTCTCTCTTGTCAGGAATGCGAAGGGACAGCGTACGGGCAGGCGGGGAGGTCGCGCGACCGCGTTCCCTGGGGCTGGGCGCCCGCTCAGCCCTGCGCGCAGGCCAGGTAGCCGTCCAACCAGGCCGGGAACCCGGTCAGGTCAACGAGCACCACGTCGGTCCCGGCCGCCTCGAGCTCGGCCCGCGTCGAGCCTCCGGTGAGGACCGAGACGCTGGTGATGCCGGCCGCCCGGGCTCCTTCGACGTCGTGCACATGGTCGCCGATGTAGATGCTGGCGCCATGCTCGCGCAGCACGGCGCCCTTGCCGTGGCCCCAGACCAGGCCCTCGACGGCATCGACGTCGAGGGCGAGGTGGTCGACATGGAGCTGCGCGTTCGCCGTGAACTTCCCGGTGACCACGATGATCCGGCCACCGGCTGCCCGCACGGCGGCAAGCGCCTCGACCACGCCGGGGAGCAGCACAGTCGGCGGGACGGCGTGGGTCGGGTACAGGGCACGGAACCGGTCGACGGCCGAGGCGATCGAGTCGGCCGGCAGGTAGGGAGTGAGCATCAGGTCCAGCGGCGGGCCGAGGTGCGCGCTGAGCTGCTCGGTCGGGAACTCCACTCCGAGCTCGGCGCCGAGCACCTCCAAGGTGGCCGCGAACCCCGGCACCGTGTCGATCAAGGTCATGTCGAGGTCGAACCCGATCACCAGCGGCTGCACCCGGGACAGCCTAGAGGGTCGGCGAGGACGGCCCAGCTGAGGATCAGGCCGTCCGGGAGCGGACTACCTCGTCGAGTACATCCAGCGGCACCGAGCCGACCTCGAGCACCGCGGAGTGGAATGCCTTCACATCGAAACGGCTGCCCTGGCGCTCGCGCGCCTCGGCACGCATCCGCAGGATCTCCAGCCGCCCGATCATGTACGACGTCGCCTGGCCAGGGTTCAGGATGTACCGGTCGACCTCGGGCCGGCAGATCGCCTCGGTCATCGGCGAGTTCGCCACCATGTACCCCACCGCCTGCTCCCGGCTCCAGCCGAGTGCATGCAGGCCTGTGTCGACGACCAGCCGGCATGCCCGCAGCGAGTCGGCGGAGAAGATGCCCATCCGGTCCAGCGGACCGGAGTACAGGCCCATCTCGTCGGCCAGCCGCTCGGTGTAGAGCCCCCAGCCCTCGGCGTACGCCGAGTTGTGGATGTGCTTGCGGAACTCCGGCACGTCCTGCAGCTCGGCCGCGATCGCGAGCTGCAGGTGATGGCCGGGGATGCCCTCATGGAACGCCATCGACTCCAGCTCGAAGGTCCCCCACGCCTCGGGGTCCTCGACGTTGACGAAGAAGGTCCCCGGGCGGGAGCCGTCGGTGGCGGGCGGGAAGTAGAACGCCTTGGCTCCGGTGGTGGTCGCCTGGACCGCGCAGGGTGCCTGTGGGAGGACCTCGAACCAGTCGCCGATCGCGTCCCAGGCGCGCTGCATGGCGATCTCGGAGGCCTCGACCAGCTGGTCGCCGTGCTCGAAGTGCAGCGCGGGATCGGTGCGCAGGGCCTCGAAGATCTCCTGCAGGTCAGCGGTCCCGACCACCTCGGGTCCGAGACTGCGGTACTCCTCGGCGAGGCCGGCGACCTGCTCGAGCCCGATCTCGTGGATCTCGGCCGCGGACTTTCCCGTGGTCGTGAAGTAGCGCAGCGTGCGGTCGTAGTCCTCCTCGCCGCCCTCGAGCCAGCTCAGGCCGCTGCGGTCGTCGCTGCGGGCGCGCGCAAGCACCTCCTCGCGCAGCACGTCGCGGTAGGCCGCCATCCCCGGCCGGATGGAGCCGGTGATCGCCGTGATCATCGCCTCGCGCCAGGCCTCGGCGTCCACCCCGGCCGGCAGTGCCGTCGTCCCCAGCAGCGGGTCCTCGTCGACCGGCACTGCCAGCGCCTCGTCGATCTGGGCGATGGTGGCGGCGACAGCGAACGCGGGCGAGACCCGGCCTGCGGCGAGGCCTTCTCGCTGCCGCTGCGCCAGAGCCCGGTAGAACGCGCCCACCGACTGGTACTTGTCGACCATCGCGTCCGCGACCTCGGCCGTCGGGATCGCCAGCATCCCGGCCAGCAGCGGCAGCGACTTCTGCGGACCGAAGATCGGGTCGGCGGAGAACTCGGCGAAGCGGCCCTCGAGCATCCCGATCCGGTTGCGGGCATCGGAGACGAGGACCTGCAGGGTCAACCGGTCCTGCCCGTCCAGAGCACCCTCGTCGAGCGCATCGGCGCGGTCCACCATCGCGGACAGCTCCGCTATCCGACGGTCCTCCTCGACCCGGCTGGGGTCCTCGAAGCGGCCGGCGTGCTCGTAGTGGGCGAGCAGGTGCGCTTCGGTCGGATCGGCAGAGAGGTAGGTCGCGAAGTAGTCGTCTGCCAGTCCTGCGATCGAGTCGTTCATCGAGTGGTCCTTTCCGAGAGCCGGGGCACCACGCCCCCGCAAGGCACTGAGGTGACCCTAGGAGATCGGCGGTCACCGCAACAGTGCCCACCCGGAACCCAGCCCCGTAGAATTGGTCGGATGCCCGCACCTGCAGCACCCCGCACCCTCGCCGACCAGCTCCGCGGCTGGCCGGACGGGCGCCTTGCTGCGCTCATCGCCGACCGACCGGACCTTGCCGTACCCCCGCCGGCGGACTCCTCGCAGCTCGCCTCGCGTGCGGTCGTCCGGGTCTCGGCGGCCCGGGCCCTGGATCTCACCGACCGGCTCCAGCTCGAGACCGCATTGGCAGTGGTCCAGCTCGCTCCTGCCACCAGCGCAGCGGTCCAGGCGGTCCTGCGAGCCCAGCCGGCCGCTGTCGATGCTGCCCTGGAACGGCTCTGCGACCTCGCCTTGATCTGGGGCACTCCGCAGGCCTGGCGGCCGACGACGGTCGTCGCCGACCTCGTCGGCATCCCGGCCGGGCCGCCGCCGGGCGAGATCGACGGCGCCTTGGCCACGATCGACGAACGGGCCCGGGCGATCCTCGACCACCTCGACGCTACCGACGCAGCCGGGACCGTCGCGGATGCCCGCAGGCCGGTCCGGATCGCCGACGCGACCACCCCGACCGAGCAGCTGCTCGCCCGCCGGCTGCTCGTCGCACGCGACGACCGGCACGTCGTGGTGCCGTGGACGGTCCGGCTGCAGCTGCGCGACGGGCGGTCGACGCTCGAGCAGCTCGACGAGGTGCCCGGGTTCGCCGACGGCGAGCGCGACCAGGCGATGGTCGACCGGGCGGCGGCCGGGGCGGCGTTCGAGTTCACCCGGCGTACCGAGATGCTGCTGGAGGCCTGGGGCACCCGCCCGCCGGCCGGCCTGCGCACCGGCGGCCTCGGCGTACGGGATCTGCGGGCCTCGTCGGAGCTGGTGCACGCCGAGCCCGGCCCGACGGCGTTGCTCGTCGAGACGGCTGCAGCGGCTCAGCTGCTCGCCCTCGGCATGAACGACGACCTCGACTCCGCCTGGCTGCCGACCGATGCCTACGACGGCTGGGCCGCGAAGCCTGCTGCCGAACGCTGGGTTGTGCTGGCCCTGGCGTGGCTGGACTCGCCCCGGCTGGTCTCGGCCATCGGCGGCCGCGACGGCGACAAGCCGATCAACGCGCTCTCCCCCGGCCTCGAGCGATCCTGGCTCCCCGAGGACCGGCGTACGACGCTGGGAGTGCTGCTCGACCTGGAGCCTGGTCGCGCCCTGGCCAGCGGCACCGGGCTGCCCTCGCTGGTCGATCGACTGCGCTGGCGGTTCCCTCGGCGCCCAGCAGCACGGCTCGACCTGGTCGCGAACACCCTGGAGGAGGCCAGCGCCCTGGGACTGCTCGGCCTCAACGGCCTCTCTGTCTTCGGCCGCGCGCTGCTCGGCGGCGACGATCCGGTCGCCGTCCTCACCGCCCTGCTGCCAGTCCCGGTCGACCACGTGCTGATCCAGGCCGACCTGACGGCGGTCGCCCCCGGCCCGCTGGAGCAGGATTTCGCACGGCACCTGGCTCTGCTCGCCGACGTCGAGTCTCGCGGCGGAGCGACCACCTACCGCTTCTCGGTGGCCTCGGTACGCCGGGCCTTCGACTCGGGCTGGTCGGCGCTGGAGGTCAAGGGCTTCCTAGCGGCCTCCTCGCGTACCGGCGTGCCCCAGGCGCTGGACTATCTGGTCGACGATGTCGCCCGGCGCTTCGGGACGCTGCGCCTCGGCGTCGCGGAGTCGTTCCTGCGCAGCGATGACGAGACCGCCCTGACAGAGCTGCTGCACAACAGCGCGGCCGCCTCGTTGCGGCTGCGTCGGATCGCCCCGACGGTGGTCGTCTCCGACGTACCCCTCCAAGTGCTGCTGCCCCGCCTGCGCGAGCTCGGCGCCGCACCGGTGGTCGAGGCCGTCGACGGCACCGTGCGGGTCGCCCGGCCCGATGAGTTCCGCTCCCGCACCCCGAAGACGGCCCCGGCCACCGCCCGGGCGGAGGCGCGGCTCGCAGCCCGCACCTCGGCCGTCGTCGCCGCGGTCCGGGCCGGCGACCGGGCAGCCGCGACCCGGCCGAGCGGACGGACCGCGAGCACTCCTGGCGATGTGCTGACCCTGCTGCGCAGCGCCGCCGAAGGGGGCGAGCAGGTGATGCTCGACTTCGTCGACAACCACGGCCGCCGGATCGAGCGGATCGTGCGGCCCCTGCGGATCGAGGGCGGCGAGCTCGTCGCGCACGACGATCGCGAAGACGAGGTGCGCAGCTATGCCGTCCACCGGATCGGCGCTGCCCGCACCGTCAAGGCCGACTGACGCAGGCTGCTGACAGCAGTGGTTTGACAACAACGAACTTCGGTGGTTCATTGGTTGGGTAACTAACCAACAAGGAGCCCCCATGATCGAGGACGGCCGTCCGATCTTCGAGCAGGTCGCTGAGCTGCTCGAGCGGCAGATCCTCGACGGCTCCCTGGCCGAAGAGGCCCAGGTCCCCTCGACCAACGAGCTGGCGGCATACCACCGCATCAACCCAGCGACGGCAGCCAAGGGCATCAACGCCCTGGTCGCAGATCAGATCCTGTACAAGAAGCGAGGCATCGGCATGTTCGTCTCCACCGGGGCACGCGACAAGCTCCGCACCCGTCGGCGCGACGAGTTCCAGCGCCAGTTCGTCGAGCCGCTGCTGGCCCAGGCCGAGCGGCTCGGCATCGACCAGGCCCAGCTGCTGGTCATGATCAAGGAAGGCAACCGGCCATGAGCAATGACACCATCGTCGAGGTCAGCAACCTGACCCGGGACTTCCGCGGCACCCGGGCTCTCGATGACGTGAGCCTGTCGATCGCCGCTGACTCCATCACTGGCCTGATGGGCCGCAACGGCGCCGGCAAGACGACGCTGATGAGCCTGCTGACCGCCCAGGACTTCCCCACCTCGGGGTCGATCAAGGTCTTCGGCGAGAACCCGATGGAGAACGAGTCGGTGCTCGCCCGCACCTGCTTCATCCGGGAGAGCCAGATGTACCCCAACAACTTCCGGGTCAAGCACGTCCTCGCCGCCGGCGGCAGCTTCCACGCGAACTGGGACCGCGACCTGGCCGAGACGCTGGTCGAGGAGTTCGGGCTGCCGCGTCGACGCGAGGTCTCCAAGCTGTCCCGCGGGATGCGCTCGGCTCTCGGCATCCTGGTCGGCCTCGCCTCCCGGGCCCCGCTGACCATCTTCGACGAGCCCTACCTCGGGCTCGACGCCACCGCGCGCCAGCAGTTCTACGACACCCTCCTCAAGGACTACGCCGAGCAGCCACGGACGATCGTGCTCTCCACGCACCTCATCGACGAGGTCAGCGGCCTGCTCGAGAACGTCATCGTCCTGGATCAGGGCCGGGTGATCCTGGATGGCTCGGCGGACGAGCTCCGCAGCCGCGCCTGCGTGCTGACCGGCCCCCTCGAGGCCGTCGAGTCGCTGGTCTCCGCGCTTCCGGTCCTGCACCGGGAGCGGTTCGGCGGCCACGAGGCCGTGACGATCGAGGTCCGGCCCGACGCCGCCCTCCGTTCCCGGATCGCCGGCCTCGGCGTCGAGATCGGACCGGTGTCCCTGCAGACCCTGGTGGTGCATGCCGGCCAGGGGTCCCGCCGTAACGAAGGAGGTGCGCGATGAACCGCGCCACTGCTGTGATGAAGATGCACCTGGTCGACCGGTTGACCCTGGTCGTGCTGCCCCTGGGCATCCTGGCCGCGTCGTTCACCGTCAACGTGCTGGTCTGGCTGCCGCTGGCCAAGGATGGGCGGCACACCGGCGGCGCGCTCGCCGTGCCCGCCTTCGTCCTCGCGGCGGCGATCTTCGCCGTGGTGCGCGGACTGCCCTTCGCCCTGGGCATGGGTGTGACTCGACGCTCCTTCGTCCTCGGCACCGTGATGACCGGTGCCGTGCTGGCAGTCGGCTTCGGCACTCTCTACCTGCTCCTCGGCGGGCTGGAGAACCTGACCGGCGGCTGGTGGCTGCACGGCACCTTCTTCGACTACTCCTTCTTCAACCGCTCGATCTGGCCGGCCCGCTGGCTGATGCTGGTGGTCGGGTTCTTCGCGTGGTGGCTGCTCGGCACCGCGGTCGCCTCGGTGTATCCGCGCTGGGGGATGGTGGCCCTGGTGATCGGCGGTCCGGTCATCGTCCTGGCCGGCGGCGGCGCGATCGCGCTGATCACCTGGCAGCACTGGTGGGGATCGGTCGGGTCCTGGTTCGCCGGGCTCACCCCAGTGACCTCGAGCGGATGGCTGCTGCTGCTCTCGGCGGTCCTTGCCGCGGCCACCTGGGGCTCGCTGCGCCGGGTCTCGGCGTCATGAGCCCGTCGTGAGCAACCGGGCGCAGCCAGGCCCTGCGTAAACTCGTCCGGTGAACCTTGCTGCGCTCCCCGACGGCATCTCCTTGTGAACGACGGCCCTCTGATCGTCCAGTCCGACAAGACGGTGCTGCTCGAGGTCGACCACGAGCAAGCCGCCGAGGCCCGGCGCGCGATCGCTCCGTTCGCCGAGCTGGAGCGCTCCCCTGAGCACATCCACACCTATCGGCTCACACCGCTGGGGCTGTGGAACGCCCGGGCTGCCGGCCATGATGCCGAGCAGGTGATCGACGCACTGCTCGCCTACAGCCGGTACGCCGTCCCGCACTCGCTGCTCGTCGACATCGCCGAGACGATGGACCGCTACGGCCGGCTCCGGCTGGAGAAGCACCCGATCCACGGCTTGGTGCTGGCCAGCACCGACCGGGCCGTGTTCACCGAGGTCACCCGGAGCAAGAAGCTGGCCGGCATGCTCGGCGACCCGGTCGAGGACATCCCCGATGCCACCGGCGCAATCGCGGTCCACCCGAGCCAGCGCGGCAACGTGAAGCAGGCCCTGCTCAAGCTCGGCTGGCCGGCCGAGGACTTCGCCGGGTACGTCGACGGCGAGGCGCACGCGATCGCGCTGAACGAGGACGGCTGGGTCCTGCGCGACTACCAGAAGCAGGCGGCGGAGTCGTTCTGGCACGGCGGCTCGGGGGTCGTCGTACTCCCCTGCGGTGCGGGCAAGACGATCGTCGGCGCGGCCGCGATGGCGCACGCGCAGGCGACCACCCTGATCCTGGTGACCAATACCGTCAGCGCCCGGCAGTGGAAGGCCGAGCTGCTCAAGCGGACCACGCTGACCGAGGACGAGATCGGCGAGTACTCCGGCGCCCGCAAGGAGATCCGGCCGGTCACCATCGCGACGTACCAGGTGCTGACGCTGCGTCGTAAGGGCGTCTACCCGCACCTCGAGCTGCTCGACGCGCGCGACTGGGGCCTGGTCGTCTACGACGAGGTGCACCTGCTGCCCGCGCCGATCTTCCGGATGACCGCCGACCTCCAGGCCCGGCGCCGGATCGGCCTGACCGCGACCCTGATCCGCGAGGACGGCCGCGAAGGCGACGTCTTCAGCCTGATCGGGCCGAAGCGCTTCGACGCACCGTGGAAGGACATCGAGGCACAGGGCTGGATCGCCCCGGCCGACTGCGTCGAGGTCCGGATCACCCTGCCCGAGGACGAGCGGCTCGCGTATGCGACCGCCGAGCCCGAGGAGCGCTACCGGCTGGCCAGCACCACCTTCGCCAAGACCAAGGTCGCCGAGCAGCTGGTCAAGCAGCACGAGGGCGAGCAGACGCTGGTGATCGGCCAGTACCTCGACCAGCTCGACGAGCTCGGCGAGCACCTCGGCGCCCCGGTGATCAAGGGCGAGACCAGCGTCAAGGAGCGCGAGGAGCTGTTCGCGGCGTTCCGTACCGGCGAGATCAATCTGCTGGTGGTCTCGAAGGTCGCGAACTTCTCCGTCGACCTGCCCGAAGCGGCGGTGGCGATCCAGGTCAGCGGGTCCTTCGGCTCACGGCAGGAGGAGGCGCAACGGCTCGGCCGACTGCTGCGCCCGAAGGCCGACGGCAAGACTGCTCGCTTCTACACGATCGTCTCCCGCGACACCGTGGACGCAGACTTCGCCCAGAACCGGCAGCGCTTCCTCGCCGAGCAGGGCTATGCCTACCGGATCGTGGACGCCGACGATCTGCCCTGGGGCGAGGCCGGCGTCCACGACGCCTGATCAACGCAGCGTGAGCTCCTGGGCCCGCGCCAAGTCGGCTCGCAGCGACTCCGGCATCCCGGGGTCGCCCGCGGCGGTCCGGGCCGCAACCCGGGAGCCGCCGCTCGTGGGCACCGGCTGCGGGTTCGGCGGGCAGTCGCGGTCACTGGTCCGCCCGGCCTTGCGCGTCGGCACCACGCCGGTCGCGAGGTAGGTCGCCACCGTGTCGTCGGTGCAGGCGACGCCGAACAGCGAGCCGGCATGCGTAGTCCCGTTCACCCCGGCGATCAGCGAGGCTGTGGTGAAGCTGCTCCGGACGTCCAGGGCGCCGGAGTAGGGCGTGGCAGCATCCTTGGTCTCGCTGATCAGCAGGATCTTGGTGCCCAGTGCCGACAGTGCGGCTCCGTTGACCTTCACCTCACCACGCGCCGCGGCCGGCCACGTCAGGCACGGCATGTTGTACCAGGTGTTGTCCCAGGCCAGGAACGGCGCCTTCTTGAACACCTGCCGGGTCTGGCGCAGCTGCTGGGCCAACGGGGGCCGCTTCTGGTCGGTGCACTGGACGGCGTTGTAGACGGCGAACTCGTTGTCATTGTCGGCGCCTTGGTTGCCCGACGCGTACATCCCGTAGAGCCCGGCTCCGCGGCCGGTGCGGATCAGCTTGGAGTAGGCCTTGCCGATCTCGACCCAGTCGAAGACGTAGTAGCCGGCGTCGAGCATCGCGTCGGTGAGCTCGTCAGGACCGAGCCTGCCCTTGGCGGACGGGTGCTTGCGGAGCTTCTTGAGCTCCGCATTGAAGCCCCGGCGGATCTTCTTGCCGTTCGTGCCGAGGTGGAAGACCTTGTGGTACTTGGCCATCCAGTCGAAGAAGACGTTGATGTTCCGGTTGAAGCCGATGCTCTGGTCGAAGTTGGACTGGTACCAGTACGTCGCCGGGTCGACGACGCCGTCCAGGACGAACCGGCCGACCTTGCTCGGGTACAGCGTCGCGTAGACGGTGCCGAGGTAGGTGCCGTAGGAGAAGCCGTAGTAGTTCAGCTTGTCCAAGGCGGCCCGCTTCGAGCTGAACGCGCCGAGCTGGTTCTGGTAGGCGACCCGGAGGCTCTCCATGTCCTGCACCGTGTCGCGGGTGTCCATGAACGGCAGCAGCGTCTTGGCGGAGCTCCGTCCGCAGGCGCTGGCGTAGCCGGCCGACTTCTTCAACCAGTAGTGCAGCAGCTTCTTGGTCGTCGGTCGGAAGCTCGGCCGGTCGGCGCCGAAGTAGTTCGGGTTGCAGTGCAGCGCGGGGGTGCTGGCGCCGACGCCGCGCGGGTCGAAGCCGATCCAGTCGTAGTGGTAGCCGGCCTTGTTCGGCACGTACTGCTGCAGGGCGGCGAAGCCCGTACCCGAGCCACCGGGGCCACCCGGGTTGACCACCATGATGCCGTCATAAGTCATCGACGGGGACGCCAGCAGCCTGGTCACCGCGAGCGAGACCGTCTTGCCGTTGCCGGGGTTCGCGTAGTCGAGCGGCACCGTCAGGCGGGAGCACTCGGTCCCGTCTGACGCGCACGTTGTCCAGGGCGCGAGGGTCGGGGTGAACGACCCTGTCGATGGTGCGCTCGGCGTCGCGCTCGCACCTCCGATGCTGTGCAGCCCTGCCAGGGTCACGACCACTACGACGGCACAGACGGCCGAGACGACTCGCTTCACGCGGGTTCCTTTCGATAGACGCCTCCACGATGTCTCGGGTACGCGCCCCTGTCCACTCTTTCGACGCCGAGACGGCCACCGAATCAGTCGACCTGCACGCCCAGGGCCCGCTGGTGGGCGTCGTCGATCAGGAGCCGCCAGGCGCGCACTGCGCCGGCGTCGACCGAGGCCTTGGTCCAGGAGCCGTCCTGGCGGACCTCCTCGGCGAGCCCGAACTGGCGTACGCCGGCCCGGACCAGCCACGGCACCAGCTCGCCGGTCAGTCCGCCCGAGGCCAGCAGCAGGGCGCCGATCCGCGGATCAGCCGAGGCCCGCGCGACCAGCTCCTCGCCCCCGCTGACGAGGCCTCGGGTGGAGCCTGCCGAGGCCACCGCGTCCAGCCCGGGCAGCGCGAGCGCGTCTCGCCAGGCCCGACGCGGCTCGAGTGCCGCATCGAACCCACGATGGAAGGTCCAGGCGGTGCCGATCTCGGCCGCCACCGCTGCGCAGGCGGGCCGGTCGACCTCGAGATCGCGGTCCAGGAAGCCGAAGCTCATCCCCGCAGCACCGAGCTCGAGATAGGTCCGCGCCAGGCCGAGCAGGCGCTTGGACCCGTCGTCGAAGAGCTCGAGGCCGTCCTCGGTTCGTAGCAGCACCCGCACCGGCAGGTCGGTCTCGCGCAGCACTGCGGAGACGGTCGTCGGCTCCGGCGACCGGCCGCCGAGGTCCGGCGAGGCCAGCACCAGCAGCCGGTCCGCCTCGCCCTCGGTGGCCGCGGCCGCGTCGCGCGCATGGGTGACGACGACTTCGAGCAGAGGCGCCGATTCGGAGGAGGGGGACACAATGTCCATCGTGGCATTCGACGAGGAGATGATGACGGCGCGCGCGCTGGTGTTGCACGACCTCGAGGCGACCGGGGTGGCCGACCCCGGAGCCGTGTCGTTGCTCGAGGACGCGCTCTCGCAGCGGTCATGGTGGTTGGAGCAGTGGCCCCGAGGCCGCGATTTCGTGGTCGGCCTGGTGGCCCAGGACGTGCAGGACGGGCTGCTGGCCTCCTCCGGCAGGTGGCCGCTGTGCCCGACGTGCGAGGACGGCACCCACGCGCTGTACGTCGACCCGGACCTCGGCGGCCCGGACCCGCAATGGGTCTGCGAGCAGGCCGGAGTAGTGGTCGGCCCCGTCGGCTCGCTCTAGCGCAGATGCTCCGGGCGCAGAACCGGAACCCAGAGGGTGTAGCGGTCCGCCCGGTAGATGCTCCTGGTCACCTCGACGGCGACCTCGCGGCAGAAGGAGCGGCGCGAGATGTGCAGGACCGGGGCGCCGGGCTCGAGGTCGAGAGCCTCGGCCTCCTCCTCGGTGGCTACCGCGGCGACGACCGAGTCCTCGCCCCAGGTCGGCATCAGGTCCCGGTCTGCGAAGAGGTAGTACAGGCTGGAGGGCAGCGCGTCGTCGAGGAAGCGCGGGAACGTGTCCAGCGACAGGTAGACGTGCTGGATCGCGATCGGCTGGCTGTCGGCCAGCCGCAACCGCTCCCAGTGGACGATCGGCGCACCGACCTCGGCCTCGAGTGCACGAGCCAGGCCGGGGCCTGCGGTCTCCCGGCGTGCCAGCAGCGTCTTGGACTCGGGCACCTTGCCGCGCCTCTCCATCTCCTCGGAGAAGGACGAGAGCCGCATCTGCATGTCGATCAGGGGCTTGGTGACGAAGGTGCCGCGGCCGGGGATCCGCTCGAGCAGGCCCTGGGCCACCAGTCCGTCCAGGGCGTGGCGCACCGTCATCCGGGCAACCCCGAACTGCTCGACCAGGTCGCGCTCGGAGGGCGCAGGGCTGCCGGGTTCGGCGTCGACGATCAGCGAGCGCACGTACTCGCGCACCAGAAGGTGCTTGCGCCCCCGCTGCGTTGCCGGAATGCCGTTCTCCGCCACCAACCTGCTCCCCTCACTCCGCCGCCACCTTAGCGAGGACTAGCCCACTTGGACGTCGTTTTGGAACATCGACGAAATACGCGAAAACGGACAGCCTACGCTCCGGCTTATCCAGGTGCGACTGTCCCCGGGCGGTGCCAGACTCAAACGCGATGACGACTCCCGCGACCCGACCCTCGATCGCCTCGTTCTGGCAGGACCTGCCGCGCGAGGGTCGGCTGCTGCTCTCGGTCGTCGTGTTCGAGTTCGTCGGCACCGGCCTGGTCCTGCCGTTCTGGGTCGTCTACCTGCACGAGCTGCGCGGCTACTCGCTCGATATCGTCGGCATCCTGCTCGCGGTGATGTCGGCTGCCGGTGTAGTCGCCTCCGCGCCCGGTGGGATGCTGATCGACCGGGTCGGGGCGCGACTCACCACCGTCGCGGTGCTCGGCTGCGCGATCGTCGGAGAGACCCTGGTCGCGTTCGCCGACAACCTGGCCACCACGACGCTGGCGATCGTGATCATCGGGGCCGGCTTCGGGATGGGCTGGCCGACTGCCCAGGCCCTGATTGCCTCGGTGGTCCCTTCGGAGATCAGGTCGCGCTACTTCGGGATGAACTTCTCGCTGCTCAACCTCGGCATCGGGATCGGCGGCGTCGTCGGCGGCCTGGTGGCCAACGTCCACCACCTCGCGACGTTCCAGGCGATGTACCTCGGCGACGCGCTCAGCTACCTGCCCAGCCTGTTCCTGATCCTGGTGCCGCTGCGGCACATCGGCGGTGCAGTACCAGTGCCGGACACCGTCGAGGACAGCGAGTCGATCAGCTACCTCGGCGTCCTCAGAGCCCCCGCGATGGGCACGATGACGGTGCTGATGTTCGTCTCAGCATTCGTCGGATACTCCCAGCTCAACGTCGGGCTGCCGGCGTACTCGCGGGCGATCAGCCACGTCTCGACCAGGGGCCTCGGCTTCGCCTTCGCGGCCAACACCCTGGTGATCGTGCTGCTCCAGCTGGTGGTGCTGCAGCGGATCGAAGGCCGCCGCCGGACCCGGGTGATCGTGGTGATGTCGGCGGTCTGGGCGGCCTCATGGGCCCTGCTCGGCGGCAGCGGTATCTCACCCGGGACCCTCGGTGCGACCTTCTTCGTCGCCGGCTGCGCGTCGGTGTTCGCTCTGGGCGAGACCCTGCTGCAGCCGACGATGCCGGCCATCGTCAACGATCTCGCCCCTGACCACCTGCGCGGTCGCTACAACGCCCTGACCGCCGGGTCCTTCCAGCTCGCCTCCGTGCTCGGGCCGATCATCGCCGGCTTCCTGATCGGCAACGGCCTCCATCTGGAGTACCTCGGCCTCCTGGTCGCTGGCTGCGTGCTGCTGGCCTGGCTGTCGGTGTCCCGGCTCGAGGGTCAGCTCGACGACGTCGCGAACGGGCTGGTGCGCCCGAACTCGGCCCCTGAGGTCGAGCCCGGTCCGGTCGCCGGCCTCCCGCCCGCCGCCGAGCTGGTCGAGGCTCCTGAGAAGCGCACCTAGATGATCGAACGTCTGTTCGACTCGTGAGGTAGCCTCCTTGTATGGGTGTCGCCTTCCAACCCTCGCTCTTCGACCAGCCCGAGCCGCAGCTGCGCCCGCTCGACGGCCTGCGCCGTACACCGCTCACTGCCGGCGCCTGGGTCGATGTGCTGCCCGGCTGGCTCGAGGGGGCCGATGAGCTCTTCGCCCGGCTGGTCACCGCGATCCCCTGGCGCGCCGAGAGCCGGGAGATGTACGACCGCGTAGTCGACGTACCACGGCTGGTGCACACCTACGACGTCGGCGAGGAGCTCCCTGACGACGTGCTACGCCAGGCTCGCGGAGCCCTGTCCCGCCACTACGCTGCCGAGCTCGGCGAGGAGTTCGCGACCGCCGGCTGCTGCTACTACCGCGATGGGAGCGACTCGGTCGCCTGGCACGGCGACACCGGGGTCAATGGACGTGGTGGCCGCGGCCGGACCCACGACACGATGGTCGCGATCTTGTCGCTGGGCAGTCCCCGCAAGCTGCTGCTGCGGCCGCGCGGTGGGACCACCGCGGTCAGCCATGCGCTGGGCCACGGTGACCTGATCGTGATGGGCGGGTCGTGCCAGCGCACCTGGGAGCATGCGGTCCCCAAGACCTCGCGCCCCGTAGGCCCGCGGATCAGTGTCCAGTTCCGCCCGGTGAACGTCTTCTGACCACCGAACGGACCCGTCTGCATCGGCTTGATGGGGCAGGATGCTCGGCGTGGGCAACTGTGCGCTGTGCGACGCCGAGCCGCCGGTCGCGGTCGTCGGTATCGCTCACGACGACCGGCTCTCCTTCGCCCTGCCGTCCCGGATCGAAGTCGGCACCCGCTGCCTGGAGCTCCTGCAGGGCGGGCACCGACAAGAGCTCGCCGACCGCCTCTCCTCGGACTTCGAGGACCCCGGCCCGGGTGTCGTGGTCGACCACCTGGCGCGCAGCGTCATCAGCACCGCCCTGCTCCCCCCGCTCGCTCCTGCCGTGCGTGCAGCGATGGCAGACGGCTTCGTCCCCCTGCGCGAAGTAACCGGGGCCGGCGGGATGCTCGGCCCTCTGTGGCCCGAGCAGCACCGGCTCTGGCTCGACGAGCTCGGCCCGCTCATCGAAGGCGACAAGGACGAGGACGACTGCTGGCTGGTGCGCTCGCCTTGGCCGGCACTGTCGGTACCCGACGTGCTCAGCGTGCTGTGGCGCTGGGTCGAGCGCGACCCGTATCCCACTGACCGGGCCGAGCACGCGGACCGGATCCGCGAGGTGCTCGCGTGGAGCCAGGAGCGGGCCCGCTACGAGCTCGAGGACCGCTAGCCGACGTCGGATCCCCCTCCAGGCCGGCGATTCCGCCCGCTGCTAGTCCTCAGCGAGCACGACCACGCGGTCACCGGCGGCGACCGTGAACGTCGCCGACTTCGCCGGGTTCACGATGACGCCCGCCGGGTTGTCCTCGCTGCCGGTCAACGCCACCGACCGGTAGCCGAAGGCCGTCTCGTTGCGGCGCTTGCCCGCCTCGACCAGGGTTGCGAAGGTGACCGTGGCACCGACGCTGACGTACCACTCGGCCGGGCGCAGGTAGATCTCCGCACCGTCGGCGTCGAGCAGGTCGACGAACACGGGCTCGAGGCGCCGGTCCTCGGAGAGCTGGGACAGCATCAGGCTCAAGATCTTGTCGCTGACGATCACGTCGTCGACGTGGGCGACCTCGGCCAAGGCCCGGTTCCGGTCGTCGAGCAGCTCGCTGACCACCGCCGGGCTGGATCCTTCTCCGACGATGTCGCGCACGTGCAGCAGCGTGACCAGCGTGCGGGCATCCGCCTGCTGCACGTCGAGGTGGTCGGAATAGCAGAGCACGATGATCTGGTCGAGGCTGGTGGTGACGTACTGGTCCAGGACTGCACGCGATGTGGTGCTGCCACGAACGATCGTCGGGGCCAGGTTCACCAGGTGCGGCAGGTCCGGCTCGCCCATCTCGGTGAGGATCGTCAACAACGATCCCGGCTCGGCATAGGCGTCGAGCTCCTGGACCACGGTGTAGGCACGCTCGTTCCACCCGATCAGCAGTGCGGTGCTCGGCTGCTCGTTGCGGCCCTGGAGCGCCGTGATCGCGGACTCGTCCACACTCGCCGCGCTCTTCGACAACGATTCCAGCGCCGAGTCGTCCTCGGCGACCATGATCAGTGCCTGGTCGCCGATCGGGGTGTCCATCGGCGGATTGAGCACGGCCGTCCGGTCGGCGTCGAGCAAGCCGATGACCATCGCTTCCTCATGGTTGCGCAGCACGTCGCCGTACGTCTGGCCGCCCAGCCCATGGTTCTCGTGGAAGTAGATCTCGTCGCCGTCGAAGTCGAAGAGCTCGGTGTAGACCGCAGCGGCACCCGACTGGCGGGAGGTCTGCACGATCAACCGCGCGACGGTGCCGCGCTTGTCGATGATCACGGCGCGTCCCTTGCCGACCATGCGCGCCGTCTCGAGGTTCTCCGGGTTGGAGATCTCCGCGACGATCGGGGCACCGTCCGGGCTGCTGTGCGTCAGAGCCAGCAGCGTCTTGATGACCTCGCTGTCGGGGTCGGTCCCACCGGACGCGAGCACGATGATCGAACGGGCGTCATCAGAGCTGCTCAATGCCAGATCACCGAGGTCGATCGGCGAGCCGGAGCGGCAGACGACCCGGGTGCCGCGCATGTCCGGGATCTTCTCCCGGATGTCGGCCTCCATCTCGACCTTGTCGCGGTCGGCAAGGATCACCACGACCGGACGCTTCGCGCTCTCGTTGGCGATCGAGAGCTCGGAGAGGATCGTGAAGACGGCGTCGGACCAACCGAGGATGACGGTGTGACCGGACTCGATCACCCTCGAGCGGCCACGCTGGAGGTCGGCGATCTTCGCGTCGATGCCGGCGGCGATGATGCCGATCAGGGCGCTGACGATGAACAGGCCGAACAGTGTCAGGACGAGCAGCGTGGCCAGCAAGCGGGCCGGGCCCTGGTCACCCGCGACGGTGCCCGCATCGAGCAGGTGCAGCAAGGTCTGGAAGAGCTCGTTGAAAAAGCCCTTGTGCCCGTCGAGGGACGCCTGGCCGCTGCGCAGCTTGAACAACGTGATGATCGTCGAGAACACCAGGATCAGCACGACAGTGACCGCGCCCAGCCAACCGACCAGAGCCGGAGTGCCACGAGACATCGAGTTGTCGAACCGGTAGCGAAGCCTCTCGGCCCCGCCGACCTTCGCCTTCACCTGGCGTCGCGGACCGCTGCTGGCCTCGATCGCCTCCTTGGTGCGTGCCCGCAACTTCCGGCTGGTCTGTGCCATGACGCTCCTCGATGTCCGAAACCAGCCGATCCCCCGTGCTCGACTGTCGGACTGGTCCGTGAATCTTGCCGTAGGAGACGGGCATCAGTCCCGCGAACGACAAGAAGCAGGACCCGGGCCGAGACCTGGATCCTGCTTCTTGTTCGTGCTGGGGGTGATGCCTGCTCTACCCGTGAACCTGGTGGTCGGGGTGTGGCGCTCAGGTCACCTAGATTTCGAGACGGGATCTGATTCCTGAACGGCCCTTCGCGAGCTCAGGGCGTAGGAATCAGAAGTCCATGCCGCCCATGCCGCCGTCGCCACCGGGCATTGCCGGCGCCTTCTCCGGCTTGTCGGCCACGACTGCCTCAGTGGTGAGGAAGAGCGCGGCGATCGACGCAGCGTTCTGCAGCGCCGAGCGGGTGACCTTGGCGGGGTCGATGATGCCGGTGGCGATCATGTCGACGTACTCGCCGGTGGCCGCGTTGAGGCCCTGGCCAGCGGGAAGGTTGCGCACCTTCTCCGCCACCACACCGCCCTCGAGACCGGCATTGATCGCGATCTGCTTGAGCGGTGCCTCGGCCGCGACGCGGACGATGTTCGCGCCGGTGGCCTCGTCGCCGGTGAGCTCCAGCTTCTCGAACGCCTTGTCGGTGGCCTGCACCAGCGCAACGCCACCACCGGCGACGATGCCCTCTTCGACGGCAGCCTTCGCGTTGCGGACGGCGTCCTCGATGCGGTGCTTGCGCTCCTTGAGCTCGACCTCGGTGGCCGCGCCGACCTTGATCACCGCAACACCGCCGGCCAGCTTGGCCAGGCGCTCCTGCAGCTTCTCGCGGTCGTAGTCGGAGTCCGACTTCTCG
>DATAZI010000030.1:0-45277 GCA_036272095.1 Marmoricola sp.
ACGCCGTCCCAGGCCTGGGTGAAGGCATCCCGTGCGATGTCGTACGCCGGCCCGTCTGCGGTGATCGCGGTCGCCTGGCCGGTGTCGACGACGGTCATCGACAGCTCCGCGCCCCAGGCGATGTGCTTCTCCAGATGCGCAGTGAGGCATGCGACGGCGTTCTCGGTCGTGTCGCCAGGGGCGATCCGCAGCGAGATCCGGGCACGTGCGGCCGGGACCAGGGTGTTGCTGGCCCCGAAGACCTGCGGCGCATCGAGGCCGGTGATGCTCATCGCCGGCTTGGTCCACAGCCGCTCGACGACCGGGCCGGAGCCGATCCACTCGATCCCGGGCACCGCGCCGGACTCGGCCCGCAGGCGCTCCTCGGGGTAGTCCACGTCGTCGGCCGGGCCGGAGTGCAGACCCTCGATCACCAGGTTGCCCTGGTCGTCGTTGAGGCTGGCGATCAGCCGAGCCAGCGTCATCACCGCGTCCGGGACCAGGCCCCCCCACATCCCGGAGTGCACCGCGTGGGTCAGCGTCCGGACCTCGATGTCCATCCGGACCAGGCCGCGCAGGCTGGTGGTCAGGGCCGGGACGCCGATGTCCCAGTTGCCGCTGTCGGCGATCACGATGACGTCGGCCGAGAGCGCGTCCTTCTCCAGTGCGAGCAGCGCCGGAAGGGAGTCCGAGCCGACCTCCTCCTCGCCCTCGACGAAGAGGGTGACCCCGATCGCAAGGTCCTCGCCGAGGGCGCGGATCGCAGCGAGGTGCGCGCAGATGCCTGCCTTGTCGTCAGCGGCGCCGCGACCGTAGAGGCGCCCGTCGCGCTCGGTCGGCTCCCACGGCGGGCTGTCCCAGTCGGCGTGGTCGTTCTCCGGCTGCACGTCGTGGTGGGCGTAGAGCAGGATGGTCGGTGCGCCAGCGGGAGCGGGCTTGTGCGCGATCACGGCCGGTGCCGCGCCTTCCTCGGCGCGTGCGATCCGAGCCTCGAAGCCTTCGGCGGCAAAGAGGCCGCGGACCGCCTCCGCACTGCGCTCGACCTCGACGAGGCGAGCCGGATCAGCGCTGACCGACTGGATCCGGACCAGGTCCTCGAGGTTGCTGCGCACGCCCGGCAGCACCGCGCGGACACGGCTGCGAAGTTCGTCTGTGGAGAGGTCGCGACTCATGGTTCCACCCTAGGCTGCGTCCCCGTGGGCTGTTCTCCGGCACTGGCGAAGGCACGCGTCGTAGTCTTTCGCGAGCACCACCCCCTGGAGCCCCTGGAGCGAGGAAGCACGTGACGCCGGACGAGCCGCAGCAGCCCGACTGGGCTGCGCCCTCCCCGGATCCGGCGCCAGGCACGGGCCCAGAGGCTGGACCGGAGAGCGGCCTTGAGGGCGGCCCGGAGAGCGGCTCGGAGAGCGGCCCGGAGAGCAATGCCGAACAGACTCCCGCGCCGGAGGCACCCGCGCCCGTCGACGAGGTGCGGCTGATCGACGATCGCGACCTGTCGTGGGTCGACAAGCCGCAGATGTCGGACGAGGAGCGGGAGCGCCGGCACCTGCGCAACGAGGAGATCCGCAAGAAGGGGCGGCGCAAGCGCCGGGTGCGCACCGCGATCAAGATCACCGCAGCAGGCGTGGCAGCCCTGCTGGTCCTCGGCGTGCTCTGGTTCGCCTGGACCTTCGGCGGCCTGCAGCGGATGCCGGCAGTCGCCGGGCAGGCCGGGTTCTACACCCCTGGCACCAACATCCTGCTGGTCGGGGCGAACCCCGACGAGCCCGATGCCACTGCTATCAACGGCAGCGGGTGGCCGCACGCGTTCGCCACCAGCGACATGGTGATGGTGCTGCACCTGACCAAGGACAAGCGCTCCATGTTCGTGATCTCCATCCCGGCCGACAGCATCGTGCCGATCCCTGGTGGCTCGCCGGGCAAGCTGGCCGACGCGTTCCGCCGTGGCGGCGCCAAGCTCTACGTCAAGACCGTCGAGACGCTGACCGGTATCCGGATGGACCGGGTGATGACGCTGGACATGAGCGGCCTGCGCGAGATCACGAACGACGTCGGCGGCATCGTGGTCAACGTGACGACGCCGATCTGCAGCACCCCGGTGGGTCCGGAGAAGCTGGACGGCGATCAGGCCCTCGATTTCATGGCGTTCTCTGCCGACTGCCCAGAGCTCAAGGACGTCGAGCGGGTGCAGCGCCAGCAGACGGTGCTCAAGGCGTTGATGGTCGCCGCCGTCGACGGGGGCAAGCTGACGAACCCGTTCCGGGTCAACAAGGTGCTCCGTGCCACTACCGGGCACCTCACCGTCGAGCACGGCTTCGGCTATCCGAGCATGATTGGCCTGCTGCTCTCGATGCGCCACCTGCGCTCCTCGAACACCACGTTCCTCACCGTGCCGGTCGCGGCCAACCCGGAGTACACCGTCGATGGTCAGGACGCGGTCCGGCTCGACCCGGGACGGGACGCGGCGCTGTGGAACGCACTGCGCCAGGACCGGCTGGCGGCCTACGTCGCGACCAACACCGGCGCGAACGTCCTGCGCTGACGTCACGGCGTCTCGACAGGCTCGACGAGCGAGGCACTCGGGGTCTTCAGAGCAGCGGCAGGTACTCCGAGAGATCGGTCCGCTCACCGGAGGCGCGGACGCGTCCCGAGGCGACCGCGTCCTCCCAGCCGAGCTCTCCTGACGCGACGGCCAGCCAGGTGTCGGGGTCGGTCTCGACCACGGCGCGCGGCGTACCGCGGGTGTGGCGTCCGCCCGGCACGGCCTGGACCGCGCCGTATGGCGGCACCCGCACCTCGACGGAGTAGCCCGGCGCCTTCTCGGCCAGCAGCGCGAGAGTGCGCTTGACCTCCTCCTTCTGACTCACGCCTCCACCTCCGGGGCCGGCTGCAGCACCTTGAGCACGTGGTAGGTACGACGCTCGCCCTTGACGGGAGGCTTCGCGCGGGTCCGCTCGTTCCACCGCTCCTGCAGCTCGATCAGCTCGTCGGCCAGCTCCTCGGCCTCTGCCTTGGTCAGCCGGATCCAGTCGTCGCAGATCATGATGTGCGAGCCGCGATCCTTGCGCGCCGAGTACGCCGTGTCGATGGCGTCCTTGGCCTGGGCAGCAGCCTGCTTGCGCCATACGGTGACGGTCGCCTTCCCACCGGCGCCCTTCTCCATGCTCTCCACGTCGAGCGACAGCCCGTGCTCGTGCACCGGCCGCCAGACCCGGTCGCGGCCGTCGCGGGCGAGCTCGGGGGCTTGCTCGACCAGGCCGTACTTGGCGAGCTGGCGCAGGTGGAAGCTCGCCTGGTTGGCAGGGATGTCGAGCGTGGCGGCGACATCGGCTGCGCGCAGGTGCCCAGCAGCGACGAGCTCGCCGAGGATGCGGGTGCGCATCGGGTGCGCAATCGCCCGCAGGATCCGTGGATCGCTGACCTTGTCCATGCCGGCGGCGCTCATCTGCAGAGCATAGCGAAAAGCGCACGCACCATTGCGCAACATATATTGCGCACGTTATGGTGCGCATATGACGACGTTCCGCGCACTCGCCCGCAACCACGACTTCACGGTCCTCTGGGCCGGTCAGACGATCTCCGAGCTCGGCACCCGGGTCAGCAGCTTCGTCTACCCGCTGCTCGGCTACGCGCTGACCGGATCGACGCTGTGGGCGGCCTCTGTCGAGGCCGCCTACCTGCTCGGCATGGTCGGCATGCTGCTACCGGCCGGGGTGCTCGCCGACCGGCTGGACCGGCTGCGGCTGATGCGGGCGTCCTCCGCGATCGGCGTCGTGCTCTACGCGTCATTGGCGGTGGCCGGCGCACTGGGTGTGCTCACGATCGGCCACCTTCTCCTCGTCGCCCTTCTTACCGGCGTGGTCGGCGGCCTGTTCTCCCCTGCCGAGATGGCAGCCATCGGAGCGGTCGTCCCTGCGGAGGAGGTGCCCACCGCGCTCGCCCAGCAGCAGTCGCGCCAGCACGTCGCGTCCCTGGTCGGGGCTCCGCTCGGCGGACTTCTATTCACCCTGACCCGGTGGGTGCCGTTCGCCTTCGACGCCGTCTCGTACGCCGTCGCCTGGGCCTTCCTGGGCCGCATCCGCACCGATCTCAGGCCCACACCCGGACCCAGGCCACGCCCGCTTGCCGACCTGATGGCCGGGGTCCGTTTCACCAGCACGCACCCCTACCTCCGGGTGCTGCTGGTCTGGTCGCCCCTGGTCAACCTGACCATGAACGCGCTGTTCCTCGTCGCGATCCTGCACCTGGTCGCGGCGGGCACGGCGCCGGCGGCGATCGCGGTCGTCGAGGTGGTCGGCGGCGTGTGCGGGATCGTCGGCGCCGTCTTCGCGCCGTGGATCATCGAGCGGATGGCCACCGGCCGGCTCACCCTGCTGGTCGCCTGGACGATGGTGCCGTTGCTGCTGCCGATGGCGTACTGGAGCACGCCGCTCGTCATCGCCGCTGCACTCGGCGTGATCCTGCTGCTCAACCCGGCCGGGAACGCCGGTGGCGGTGCCTACCGGATGGCGGTCACACCGACCGAGCTGGTCGGCCGGGTCCAGTCGGCGATGCAGTTCACCTCGATGGCGACGATGCCGCTGGCCCCCCTCGTCGCCGGCGCCCTGCTCGGCTGGCTCGGCGTCCGCGACGCGATCCTGGCGCTCGGCGTCATCACGGCGCTGGTGGCGCTGGTCCCCACGCTCTCGCACGCGGTCCGCTCGGTCCCGAGGCCGGCGGTGTGGCAGGCCGAGCTCGCGGCAGCGGCGCTCAGGTCCGGTGAAGCGTCAGTGTCTGTGTCTGTGTCTGTTTCAGGGTCAGGCGAAGACGGCAGGCAGGGTCGCGACCCAGGCGGCACGAGCCTCGTCGAGCGGAAGGCTGAAAACACCGTCGACCTCGACTGCGTCGCCGCCGGTGACGCCGAGGACCGTCGCAACGACGCCGTGCTCGGCGGCCAGCGCCTGCAGCGCCTCGCCATCGCCGGGGGCGACGGTGACGACCACCCGCGCAGTGGACTCGGCGAACAGCGTCGTGAACGGGTCGCCGTCCAGCGTGATCGCGGTGCCGATGCCGTTGCGCAGGCAGGACTCCACGAGCGTCTGGGCAAGGCCGCCGTCTGAGACGTCGTGGGCCGAGGTCAGCAGGCCGACGCCGGCGACCAGGAGCCGCGCTAGGGCGGCCTCGGCTGCCAGGTCGACCACCGGGGGCTTGCCGCCGAGGTGGCCGTGCACGACGTGCGCCCACTCCGAGCCGGAGAGCTCCTCGAGGGTCTCGCCCAGCAGGAACACCAGGTCGCCGGCCTCGGTGAAGCCGGTCGGGGTGCGCTTCGTGACGTCGTCGATGACGCCGAGGACGGCGACCACCGGGGTCGGCAGGATCGCTGTCTCGCCGGTCTGGTTGTAGAGGCTGACGTTGCCGCCGGTGACCGGGATGCCCAGCTCGAGGCAGGCGTCCTTGAGCCCACGGCAGGCCTCGACGAACTGCCACATCACGTCCGGGTCCTCTGGCGAGCCGAAGTTCAGGCAGTCACTGATCGCAAGGGGCCGGGCGCCGCCGGTCGCGACGTTGCGGTAGGACTCGACCAGGGCGAGCTGCGCGCCGGCGTACGGGTCGAGCTTGGCGAAGCGGCCGTTGCAGTCGGTGGAGACCGCGACGCCGAGGTTGGTCTCGTCATCGATCCGGATCATCCCCGAGTCGCTTGGCTGGGCGAGCACCGTGTTGCCCTGGACGTAGCGGTCGTACTGGTCGGTGATCCAGGACTTGTCGCACAGGTTCGGGCTGGCCAGCAGCCGGAGCACGGTGGCCCGGAGCTCCTCGCCGCTGGTCGGGCGCGGCAGCGCCTCGGCGGCATCGGCCTGCAGGGCGTCCTGCCAGGCGGGTCGGGCGAACGGCCGGTTGTACGTCGGACCGTCGTGCGCGACCGAGCGCGGCGGTACGTCGACCACGGTCTCGCCACGCCAGTCGATGATCAGCCGGTCGCCGTCGGTGACCTCGCCGACCACCACGGCCTCGACGTTCCACTTGGCGCAGATCGCCATGAAGTCCTCGACGTCGGCGGGTTCGACGACCGCCATCATCCGCTCCTGGGACTCGCTCATCAAGATCTCCTCGGCGGCCAGGGTCGAGTCGCGCAGAGGCACCTTGTCCAGCTCGACGTGCATCCCGCCGTCGCCGGCGCTGGCCAGCTCGGAGGTCGCACACGAGAGCCCGGCCCCGCCGAGGTCCTGGATGCCGGCGACCAGGCCGGCAGCAAAGATCTCCAAGGTGCACTCGATCAGCAGCTTCTCCATGAACGGGTCGCCGACCTGGACGCTGGGGCGCTTGGCCGGGCCGTCAGCGTCGAAGGTCTCGGACGCGAGCACCGAGACACCGCCGATGCCGTCGCCGCCGGTGCGGGCGCCGTACAGGATCACCTGATTGCCGACGCCCGACGCCTTCGCCAGGTGCAGGTCCTCGTGCCTCAGCACCCCGATGCAGAGCGCGTTGACCAGCGGGTTGCCGAGGTAGGTCTCGTCGAAGACGGCCTCGCCGCCGATGTTCGGCAGGCCTAGGCAGTTGCCGTAGCCGCCGACGCCCGCGACGATGCCGGGCAGCACTCGCTGGGTGTCCGGAGCGTCTAGGGGGCCGAAGCGGAGCGGGTCCATCACCGCGACCGGGCGGGCACCCATCGCCAGGATGTCGCGGACGATACCGCCGACGCCGGTCGCCGCGCCCTGGTAGGGCTCGACGAACGACGGGTGGTTGTGCGACTCGACCTTGAAGGTGACCGCGTAGCCCTGACCGACGTCGAGGACGCCGGCGTTCTCACCGATACCGGCGAGCATCTTGCCGACCGGCGTCTCCTGCGGGATCTCGGAGAACTGCGCCAGGTGCACCTTGGTCGACTTGTAGGAGCAGTGCTCGCTCCACATCACCGAGTACATCGCAAGCTCGGCAGAGGTCGGCCGCCGGCCGAGGATCTCGCGGATGCGCTGATACTCGTCGGCCTTCAGGCCGAGATCTGACCAGGGCTGCTCCCGATCGGGGTCCTGCGCTGCGACGGCGACGGTGTCGAGGCTGCTTCTGGCTTCAGGCACGCGCGGTTCCTTCACACAACGGGACGCCCGGCACCTGCTCCGGGCTCGAGAGGACTCAGGCGCAAATCTACTGCGTCCGAGGGTGGCGCCTGGCCACGGGCCACGCCATGGGCCCTGCCCGGTACGGCGTCGGGCCGTACTGCGAAGGTCGCGGCGCGCCCTGCCGAACATGCACATGTCGCTCAAGTGAGCCGTGGGGCGACAGCGCGCCACCGCGGTGACATCTGCCGTTCTGGGGCCTCTGCGAACTACAAGTCTGTAGTTAGAAGGAACCCCTGTTACTGGTGTTACTGGTGTGGTTATCGTGGCTCGAATCCCCTACCAGGAGTGCCCCATGCCATCCCCCGGAGACACCGCCGCACGCCGGCTGCGACGCAAGCTCGTCGCCGTGCTCGGCTCTGCCCTGGTCGGTGCCCTGGTGGTCGCCAGCGTGTCCCTCGGCTTCAACCCGCTCTCGCTCGCGTCCTCGAAGACGACGCTTCCGACGGGCCCGAACCCAGCCACTCCGGGCACCTTCACCGGCTACGGGTTCGACCAGTGCGAGGCACCAAGCCAGACGACGATGTCGGCCTGGCTCAAGAGCTCGCCGTTCCGGGCGGCTGGCATCTACATCTCCGGGGCACTGCGCTTCTGCCAGAAGCAGACCAACCTGACCCCGACCTGGGTAGCGACCCAGCTGGCCGCCGGCTGGCACCTGCTGCCGATCCACCTCGGCGCACAGGCCTCCTGCAACAGCGTCACCCGCTACAAGGGCGATCTGATCAACGCCGACCCGACCGACAGCTATTCGGCAGCCCGGGCGCAGGGTCGCGCCGAGGCCAACACCGCGGCCGCTGCAGCGGCCGCCCTCGGCATCGTCGAGAAGAGCACGATCTTCTACGACCTCGAGTCCTTCAGTACCAAGAGCGCGTCCTGCAAGACCTCCGCACTGATGTTCCTGCAAGCCTGGACCAATCAACTGCATGCGAAGGGGTACGCCTCAGGCGTCTACTCCAGCGCCGGATCCGGGATCAAGGTCCTCGACGACGCCCGGGCCACGCCGGGCAACAAGATCGTCATGCCCGACCAGGTCTGGATCGCGGACTGGAACGGCAAGGCCACCACCACCTCGACGTACATCCGCAGCGACGGCTGGCCCGGCCGCCGGGTGCACCAGTACCAGGGCGGACACGACGAGACCTGGGGCGGCGTGACGGTCAACATCGACCGCAGCTACATGTCCTTGACCAGCAATGCCTACACCCCGCCGCCGATCGTCACGCCCGAGGGCGCGAAGCTGGTCGACCCGCGCTGCACGACCGCGGCGATCAACCGCACGGCGTACCGCTTCACCTCGCGGAAGAACCAGCACACGCTGGCGCTGCCGTTGCAGTGCCTGCTCAAGGAGCACGGCCTCTACGTCCGCAGCATCTCCGCGGTCTGGAACCCGAAGACCACGCTGGCCGTCGAGGCGTGGCAGCGCAAGGTGCACCACAAGGTCCAGGCCGGGTTCACCCGGGCCGACTGGGTCTCGCTGCTCGCGGCCGGCAACACCGGGACGGTGCTCAAGCCGGGAGTCCGCGGTGCCGACGTCATCCGCGCCCAGCGCGCACTGAACGCGGCGACGTCCTCGAAGGTGCCGATCACCGGCGTCTACGACCTCACCACCCAGACGGTGGCCAGCACGTACCAGAAGGAGAACCGGATCTCGCCGACCCAGGGCATCATCGCGAGCCTGACCTGGGCTGCGCTCTCGTCCGGGAAGTGGTGACCCGGTAGCCGCTAGACGGAGACGGACGCCAGCGAGGTGAAGAAGCCGAGACCGTCGGTCCCCGGACCGCATAGGTCCTCGATCGCGTGCTCGGGGTGCGGCATCAGGCCTACGACGTTGCCGGCGGCGTTGCTGATCCCGGCGATCGCGTGCTGCGAGCCGTTGGGGTTGCCGACGTAGCGGGCGACGACCCGGCCCTCGGCCTCGAGCTGGTCCAGGGTGTGCTCGTCGGCAACGAAGGAGCCCTCGCCGTTCTTGAGCACGATGGTCGCCTGCTGGCCCTGCTCGTACGCCGAGGTCCAGGCGGTCCGGTTGTTCTCGATGACGACCTGCTGGTCCAGGCACCCGAACTTCCGGTGGTCGTTGCGGATCAGGGCTCCCGGCAGCAGATGCGACTCGCAGAGGATCTGGAAGCCGTTGCAGATGCCGAGGACCGGCATCCCGCCGTTGGCAGCATCGACGACCTCGGTCATCACCGGCGCGAACCGGGCGATCGCACCGCAGCGCAGGTAGTCGCCGTAGGAGAAGCCGCCGGGCAGGATGACCGCATCCACGCCCTGCAGGTCGTGGTCGCCGTGCCAGAGCGCGACGGCCTGGTGGCCCGCAGCGCGCACCGCTCGGCGGGCATCGACGTCGTCCAGCGAGCCGGGGAAGGTGACGACCCCGACCTTCATGCGCCGAGGACCGAGACCGAGTAGTCCTCGATGACCGGGTTGGAGAGCAGCGTCTCGGCCATCTTGCTCACCTCGGCGAGCACCGCATCGGTGACCTCGCCGTCGATCTCGACCTCGAAGCGCTTGCCCTGACGGACCTCGGTCACACCGGTGAACCCGAGCCTCGGCAGGGCGCCGAGGACGGCCTTGCCCTGCGGGTCGAGGATCTCGGGCTTCGGCATGACGTCGACGACGACACGGGCCACGGGGCAGCTCCTGGGCTCAGGGGTGGAGACGACGCAGTCAGTCTAGAGCGTGCGGGACCCGCACTCCGCGCGCAGGCTCAAGACGAGAGATCCGCGGCGTACAGCGGCCACATACCGGCGGCGTACCGCCGCCAGAAGAAGCCGACGACCGGGAGCGCGAGACGGGTGACCGCGTTGGTCGGGTGGATCTTCCACGACCAGGTGACCCGGGTCCCGGCACCCTCGGGCACGAAGGTGAACTGCCCCTCGACCTTCGCGACCAGGTTCTTCATCGGGCCGGTGAAGTCGCTGAGCTGATAGCGGTAGTTGCCCGGGCGGGCGTACTCGACGAGCGTCTCGACGTTGCTGGTGCCGTCAGCCAGCTCGACGGTCCGGGTCTTGCCGACCGTGTCCCAGCCACCGTCCTGCCCGGTGCAGGCTTTGACCGAGGGGATCGGGCCGGCGCTGTGCGGGAACAGCTTCTCCAACGGGGCATCGAGCACGCCGGCGAAGGCAGCGTCTTGCGAGGCCTGGACGAGGGTCGAGGAGGACAGCAGGTACGTGGACGGCATCAGGGTGCTCCCGTTCGACGGAGATGTCCTCGCAGACTAGCCGTCCGGCTGGTCCGGGTGGTATGCGCAGTCGTCCTTGGTGCTGCTCGCCGTGCTCGGTGTCTTCGTGGTCGGCTTCTTCACCAGGTGCTTCACCGGGTGCTCCGCCGGGTGCAGGGCTCGCTGGACGGCCGCGTGCACGAAGGCGAAGTCGGGGTTGTTCGGGTCGAAGACGGCGCTGCGCTCGAACCCGACCGACTTGATCGGGGTGCCCTTGACCTTCAGCGCCAGCTGGACGAACGCCGGCAGCAGCTTGCGCGGGATGTCGGTGCGCACGATCTTCTTCGCGGTCCGGGCCAGCGAGGCGTAGTGCTCGAAGAGCGAGAGCGGGTTCGCCGTGGCCACGATCGCGTTCAGCGCGCAGCGCTGCCGCTCCATCCGCGAGTAGTCGGTCGAGCCGAAACGGCCGCGGGTATACCAGAGCGCCTTGAACCCGTTGAGGTGCTTGTTCGGGCCGGGCTGGATGTAGCCGTCGGGCTGGATGTTCAGCGTCGTGTTGCCGCCGATCGGCACCCGCTCGTTGACGTTGACAGTGATCCCGCCCATGGCGTCGACGATCTTGGAGAAGCCGGCCAGGTTGACCAGCACGTAGTAGTCGACCGGGATGCCCAGCGCGCCCTCGACGCCGAGCTTGACCGCGTCCGCGCCCTCGTTGTCGGTGCGCCCCAGGATGCCGGGGTGCTGCTCGGGGACGTACTTGTAGATCGCGTTGAGCAGGTACTCGGTCTCTTCCCCCGGCTCGGTGAAGCCGTTCGGGTACGCCGCCGCGAGACGCGAGCCGGGCTTGAACGGCACCTTCTCCAGGTTGCGCGGGAGGCTGAAGAGCACCGTGCTGCCGGTCTTGGTGTCGATGCTGGCCAGGATCACCGAGTCGGTCCGGATCCCGTCGCGGTGCACCGCGCCGTCACCACCGAGGAGCAGCACGTTGACCCGTCGCTGCTTGCCCCACGGGTCCTTGACGGTCACGTGCGGGGTGGTGGCACTCTTCTCGTTGTTGAACACCGTCACGATCGCGGAGATGTGGGCGTGCGCGTCGGGGGCGACGAGGGCGACCGGCGCCACCACCGCACTGCACATCAGGAACACGCCGGCAGCTCCGGCTGCCTGCAGCCCGGGGGTGATCACCCGGCCGCGGTTGCGGACGTACGTCGCGAGGATCAGCGTGACCCAGAGAACGCAGCCAGTCACCACCCCGATCTCCAGGGCGCGGAACTGGCCGGGGTCCAGCGCGAGCGTCAGCACCTTGTCCGGTGAGGACCGTACGAAGATCCAGCCGACCAGGCCGAGCACCAGCGCCGGTGCGATGGTGGCAACCAGCGCTCGTCGCAGCGCCCGCCCGATCTGGTCCGGGCGGGGGGATCGGTGCCGACCACGGTGCATCGGGGCGGGCGGGGACTCCCAGGACATCTCGCCGAGCCTAGGTGGAATCCGCGGGCGTCACAGGCGGTCTGAGGAAGATGTGCGGATCAGTCGACGAGCTCGCGCTTGAGGATCTTGCCGGTCGCGGTCATCGGCAGCGAGTCCACGAACGTCACCATCCGCGGGTACTTGTAGGAGGCCATCTGCTCCTTGCCCCATGCCTGCAGCTCGTCGGTGGTGATGGTGGCGCCGGCGTTCAGGATCACGAACGCCTTCACCTCCTCGCCGTGCGAGTCGTGCGGTACGCCGACCACGGCTGCCAGCGAGACATCGGGGTGGGTCATCAGGACCTCCTCGATCTCCCGGGGGTACACGTTGTAACCGCCGCGGATGATCATGTCCTTGGACCGGTCGACGATGTAGTAGAAGCCGTCCTCGTCCCTGCGCGCGAGGTCGCCGGTGCGGAACCAGCCGTCCTTCATCACCTCGGCGGTCGCCTCGGGACGGTTCAGGTAGCCCTTCATGATGTTGTGCCCGCGGATCGCGATCTCGCCGATCTCCTCGGCGCCCTCGACGGTGTTCCAGTCGTCGTCGATGAGCTTGCACTCCACCCCCCAGACGGGGATGCCGATCGAGCCGGGGCGCGGGTCGTGGTCGGGGTCGCTGAAGGTCGCGACCGGCGAGGTCTCCGAGAGCCCGTAGCCCTCCAGCACGGTCACGCCGAGCTTGGCCTTGACCGCCTTGATGATCTCGACCGGGAGGCTGGCGCCGCCGGAGACGCCGATGCGCATGTTGCGCGCGATCTTCTCCACGTCGACGCTCTGACCGGCAGGTGCGGCGTCGAAGGCTCCGAGCAGCCCCCACCACATCGTCGGTACGCCGGCGAAGAAGGTGACGTCCTCGGACTGCAGCAGGCTGATCGCCGCTCCGGCCTCGAACCGGGGAAGCAGCACCAGGGTCGCGCCCATCGAGAAGCCGGCGTTCATCTGCACCGTGGAGCCGAAGGAGTGGAACAGCGGCAGCGTCACCAGGTGCACATCGGTGCCCGGCTTGGAGCCGAAGAGGCGGTTGCAGGTCAGGGCGTTGAGCACCAGGTTCGCGTGCGAGAGCTCGGCGCCCTTGGGCTGGCCGGTGGTGCCGCTGGTGTAGAGGATGACCGCGGTCTCGGTCTCGTCGCGCAGCACCGCCTCGAAGACGGTCGACTTCCCGGCGAGCGCCTCCGCCAGCGTGCGGGCCCCCTCGATCGGCGAGGGCGCAGCCGGGTCGGCGGTGATCAGGATCAGCTCGGGCGGGCTCGCCGCGCCGTCGACGCCGGTCTTCGCCTCGGCGCCCATCGGCAGCTCCGGCGAGCCCTCGAAGGCGAAGTAGACCTTCGCAGCCGAGTCGTCGAGGTAGTAGCTGTTCTCCCGGCCCTTGTTGAGCACGTTCATCGGGACCACGACGCCGCCGGCCTTGAGGATGCCGTAGTAGACGATCGGGAAGTACGGCAGGTTCGGGCAGGTCAGCGCGACGCGGTCGCCCGGCTCGATCCCGAGCTCGACCAGCAGGTTCGCGACCTGGTTGGCGGCGCCGTCCACCTGCGCATAGGACAGCCGGCTGTCCCCGAGGATCAGGGCGTCGCGGTCGGCGTACCGGCGGGCGCTGTCCTCGAGGAAGATGGAGAGGTTGTACACGGTGAGGGCCTCCTGGGTCGCGGGCGTCGTCGCCAACCTACTGGCCGACAGCACGCTCCGACAGGATCGCCGCCGCCTTCTTCAGGTCCGAGGCGACGACGTACGGCGCCAGCAGTGTGACGACACCTCCGAGGACCGCCCCGCGGACCTGCGCCTGCGCGCTCACCCGGCAGCCGCCGCCGTCAGGCTCGAAGCCCAACGTCAGCTCAGCAGTGATCCCACGCCAGCGACCGGTCTCGGTCCAGGTGCGTGCCCGATCCAGCACCGTGGTCTCCATCCGCGGCCGGATCCCGGGCGCGGTGACGTCGACCCAGGTCTGACCGACGACCGGCCGCGCCGGCTCGACGTCCTCAACCCGCTTGAGGGAGGACTGCCACAGCGGTCGATTCGCAGGGTCGACGAGGAAGTCGAAGGCCACTTCGGCGGGGACGTCGAAGGCGACGGAGCCCCTCAGAACGCTTCCCCGGTCAGGATCTCGTAGGCCTCGACGTACCGGGCACGGGTGTGCGCGATCACCGACTCCGGCAGTGCCGGCGGACGCTGGCCCGAAGCGCGGTCCCAGCCGGACTCGGACGAGGTGAGCCAGTCCCGGACGATCTGCTTGTCGTACGACGGCTGCGCGCGGCCCGGCAGCCAGAGGTCTGCGGGCCAGAAACGGCTGGAGTCGGGGGTGAGCACCTCGTCGGCGAGAACGATGTCCTCGCTGCCCTCGCCCCGCCGGCCGAACTCGAACTTCGTGTCGGCCAGGACGATGCCGCGCTCGCGCGCGATCTCCTCGGCTCGCTCGTAGATGCGCAGCGTCAGGTCGCGCAGCCGAGCAGCTGTCCGGGCACCGACAGAATCGACGACCGCGTCGTAGGAGACGTTCTCGTCGTGGTCGCCGACGGCAGCCTTGCTCGCCGGGGTGAAGATCGGCTCGGGGAGCCGGCTGCCGTCCTCGAGGCCCGAGGGCAGTGCAATGCCGCAGACCTCACCGCTGGCGCGGTAGTCGAGCAGGCCGGATCCGGTCAGGTAGCCGCGCGCGACGCACTCGACGGGGAACATCGCGAGCTCCTCGCAGAACACCGCGCGGCCACGCACCTGCTCGGGGACCTCGGTCGAGACGACGTGGTTCTCGATGACCGGGGCGAGCTGGTCGAACCACCACAGCGACATCCTGGTCAAGATGGTGCCCTTGTCCGGGATCGTGCTGTCCAGCACGAAGTCGTACGCCGAGATCCGATCGCTGGCCACCATCAGCAGCCGTCCCGCGTGCTCCCCGGTGGTCATCCGGTAGAGATCGCGGACCTTGCCCGAGTGGATGTGCTCGGCGCCGTCGATCGCCGGCGCCTCGGGGATGTTCAGATCGCCACCACTCATTGCCGAAGCCTATCCAGAGCGCGCTCGGGTTGCCGACGGTGGCTACGGCGTACCGGACTGGCCGACCTCGTAGCCCAGGGTGCAGCCTGCGTTGCCGTCGGAGGCTGCCGAGATGATCACCGTGTAGTGCGGCTTGGTGTACTGCGCCTGAACCGTGCCCTGCGCGGTGATCTGACCCTTCTTGGTGTAGCCGTGGGCCGTCAGCGCCGCCGCTGCGTCGGCGAAGCAGTGCTGCGGGTCCTCGGCTACGGAGACCTCGATCACCCAGCCCTTCTTGCCGGGCTCCCCTGCAGCCGGGCCGTTGAACTGGGTACTGACCTGGCCGGCCAGCAGTGGCACGTCGCCTTGAGGGAAGTCTGTCGGCAGCCCCTGGCGCGGGGCCGCCGAGCTGAACGTGCCTTGGGGCAGCGGGTCGCTGACCGTCGGCGCAGCCGTCACGCTTGGCGAGGACGATGCAGACGACGACGCAGGCGGCGAATCAGCCGCCTTCGGATGCTTGGCACCACCGCATCCGGCCGCGGCGCCGGCCACCAGGACCACTGCCAGCAGAGCGGGCGCGACGCGGTGCCTGTTGCGGAGCATGCTGAGGAGACTAGAGGACGCAGCCAGCCGGTCAGGCCGCATCACGACGCCTCAGCCGTCGCTCGGTACGTCACCGCTCGGGACGGTGTTGCCCGAGTAGGCCCGCCAGGTCTCGGGGTCGTCGAGGAGCAACCGCGCCCGCGCCTTGCCGCGGTACCGCCAGATCTGCACCAGGCCGATCGACCAGAGCACGTACTGGAAGCTCATCGCGGCCCGGAACGCAGACGGCGTGTAGTCACTCGAGCCCCCCGGCGTGCGCCAGTCGAGGATCAACCCGATCGCGATCACCAGCACCAGGCTGGCGTAGAAGCCCGCCTGGTTGATGATCCCGGTGGCACTCGCCAGCCGGTGCGGTGGATTGGAGGTGCGGCCGAGGTCGAAGCCGATCACCGAGGCCGGCCCGCCGATGCCGGAGACCACGACGAGCACCACCAGCAGCCACAGCGGTGCCGGCCCGTGCCAGCAGAGAACGACCGTCCAGACCGTGACGATCGCGGTCACGATGCCGAGCACCAGGGTCGAGCGGTGCCAGGGACGCACGGTGATCCGCCAGCCCAGGACCGGGCCGGTGGCCATGATCGCGACCACCATCACGGTCAGCAGCACCCCGGCCGTTCCGTCGCTGAGTCCCTCGCCCTTGACCAGGAACGGGAAGCCCCAGAGCAGGCCGAGCACCGTTCCGCTGAATTGGGTGGTGAAGTGCATCCAGAAGCCGAGCCGGGTGCCCGGGTGTGCCCACGACTCGGCCAGGCTCGCCCGCATCGCCCGCAGGCTCAACGGCGGTCCGCGCAGGGTCCGCGACTCCGGGGCGTCGTGCACGGTCACGGTCAGCGCGATGGTCAAGACGATGCCCAGCGAGGCCGCCAGGAGGTAGGACTTCGTCCAGCCGAGGTGGCTCAGCCCCCAGGTCATCGGGATCGCCGCGAGGATCGCGCCGAGCTGGCCGACCACTCCGGTGATCTGGATCATCACCGGCACCCGGCGCGGCGCGAACCAGCTGTTGACCAGCCGGAGCACGCAGATGAACGTCATCGCGTCGCCGACGCCGACGAACACCCGCGCCAGCAGGGCGAGCGGGTAGGTGTGTGCGAAGGCGAAACCCGCCTGGGCCAGGGTCAGGACGACGGCCCCGGTGCCGAGCACGGTCCGGGCGCCGAAACGGTCGACCAGCAGGCCCACGGGAATCTGCATCCCGGCGTACACCAGCAGCTGGAGCATGGTGAACGTCGCCAGCTGCGAGGCCGAGATGCCGAAGCGGTGGGTCGCAGCCAGGCCGGCCACGGCGAGCGAGGAGCGGTGGAAGACGGCCAGCATGTACACCAGCAGGGCGACCGCCCACACCTGGTAGGCCTGACGTCCCGCGACCACGTCCTCCACGGGCTCATCGTCGCAGGCGACGGGCGCAGCGGCCCAGTCGGTGCAGGATGAGCACCATGTGGAATGACCTGACGCACCTCGATATCTCCGTGCTCGACAAGGTGATCCGCACTGTCGCGGTCTATCTCGTCCTCGCCGTCCTGATCCGGCTCGCCGGCAAGCGCGACCTCGCCCAGCTCAACGCCTTCGACCTGGTGGTGATGCTGCTGTTGTCCAACGTCGTCCAGAACGCCGTGATCGGGCCGGACAACAGCCTGGTCGGCGGGACGATCGGAGCCGTCGTGCTGGTCGGCTTCAACACCATCGTGGTCCGGACGGCGCGCCGCAACGAGGCGGTGGCACGCTGGCTGGAGGGCAAGCCGACCGAGCTCGCCCGCGACGGCGCCTGGGACGACGAGGCGCTGCGCCACGAAGGCCTGCGCAAGGCTGACGCCGAGGTGGCGCTGCGACGCCAGAACGCCAACAGCGTCGCCGACATCGAGGTTGTCAGCATCGAGCCGGGAGGTGCCATCGTGGCCACTCTGCGCGAGGATCTCCAGTCGGCCACTCGCGCCGACATCGAGCGTCTCGAGGCCAAGCTCGACGCACTCCTGGCCAAGGCCTGACGGGTTCGGATCGGCCCGGACCAGGTACCGGAACACGTAGTTCCCCGGATGCCGCGAGTGGGTCGGACGGGGCACCCTGGTGGTCCAGTTCGAGTCCGGGCAGTACGACGGACATCCGAAGCCAGGGAAGGAGGCTCCGATGACAACAACCATGACGGGGATCGGGACCAACGGTCCCGTGCTGCCATCGGGGTCAGCGTCCGAGCGTGGCTGCATCGATGAGGTGCTCGCCGGCGACCTGTGCGGATTCGCCCCGCTGGTCGACCGGCACCACAGCCAGCCGGACATGCGTCGGGGGACGGGGGGAGGCCGGGTCAGCCACGAGACTGTGGCCTGACCCGCGCCGCGACGGTGCCCGGGAGCCTTCTCCAGGCTCCCGGGCACCGCTGTGCTGTCGACGGACGGGCCGTCTAGGGGCAGACCAGCGGGATCGGGACGATGCCGCAGACGACCGGCAGGACGCCGCCGCCACCGCCGAGCAGCCCCGTGACCAGGCTGGAGACCGTCGAGATCAGGCTCGCCGCCTGGGTCGGGTCGAGGGCGGCCGGCAGGGCCAGCCCGCCTCCGCCGGCGGTCGCGAGCTGCGCCATCACCTGGGTGATCACCGAGCTGAGCAGGTCTTGGCCGGCGGTGCCGCCGAGGACCGAGAGCAGCTGGCTGGGGTCGAACTGGCCACCGAGCAGGTTGCTCAGCGTCGACGCGCTCAGGTCGCCGCCGTTCAGTGCACCGAGCATGTCGGTGAGCTGGCTCGAGTCGAACTCGTCGCTGATACCCGGCACCAGCGAGTCCAGCAGGCTGGTGAGCTGGCTCGAGTCGAACGTCGAGGAGCCGGCGCCGAAGGCCGAGGTGAGCATCGCGAGCAGCGAGCCGAGCTGGTCGGGGCTGAGGTCGCCGAACATCCCGGCGAACGTCTCATAGAGCCCCGTCGGGTCGAAGCCGCCCGGGATCGGCAGACCGCCGCCCAGGGAGCTGAGCCGGCTGATGATGTCGGTGACCAGGCTGGTCAGCTCCGCGGGCGAGGCGCTGCCGCCGAGCAGATCGCCGATCTGCGAGGGATCCAGGATGCCGGAGAGCAGGGTGGCCGCATCGACGAGGTCGAGGCCGTCGGCGCCGTTGAACCCGCCGAGCACCGCGGTCAGCTGGGACGGGTCCAGGCTGTCGGCGGCACCAGGCAGCAGCTGGTCGAGCAAGGAGGTCAGCTGGCTGGCGCTGATCGGGCCGAGCGAGGCGCCGTCGGCGAGACCGAGCAGCCCGAGCTCCTGACCGGTCCCGGTCGCGGAGCTGGTAGCCGGGGCCGTGGTCTTGCAGGTGCTCCGAGCTGCCGAGGAGTGCGAGGCCACTGACCGGCTCGCGACGACGTACCGCCGGTCGGCCCGCTTCAGCGCCTTCTTCGCCCTGCGCACCTTCGCTGCCCGGTGCGCCCTGGCCTTCTTCGCCTTCGCCAGCGCCTTCCTAGCCTTGACGGCGGCGCGCTTGGCGACCGCCTGCTGGGTGCGCGCGTGCGTGAGGGCGGCCTCTGCCGAGGCGCACGCGGCACTGCTCGCGGGCAGGTCCGCCGAGGCGTGGCCCGAGGAGGTGGCGTTCGCCGTGACCAGCAGCGCCGGCGCGAGGGTCAGACCGACCGTCACGGCCAGCACGCTGACGGCCGCCTGAGTGCGCGTCGTGGCAGAGCGTGGGTTGAGTTGCATCTGGTGTCCTTTCCGGGCAGCACCACCTCGGCGGGTGCGCGTAGTACTCGATCCATCGGCACCGCGTGCAGCAACCTGAGCCCGATCTGGCATCGTGCTGGCATGGCCGAATCAGCCGAGGACCTCTACGCCCGGATCGTTGCGCAGGTCGGCGTCGACGGACGTCTCCCGATGACCCCCATCCAGACCTGGGACGTCTTCCCGTGGGAGGTCGTCGACGGAGCGATGGTGCCCAAGGTGCTGGCCCCGCCGCTGGCGGCCGAGGCACCGCGCGAAGGCGATCCCGGAGGCAAGGCCTGCACCACCTGCGCCGGCGACCGGGCCGACACGAGGCTGTGGGAGAACGAGGGCTGGACCCTCCGCCCGATGCACCGTGGCGGGCTGCCGCTGGTCCTGACCTTGGAGACCAAGGAGCACCTCGACCTGACCGACCTCTCCGACGACCAGGCTTCCGAGCTCGGCCGGCTGACCCTGTGGCTGACCCGGATCATGGAGTCGCTGGACGGCGTCGGCCGGGTGCACGCGATGCGGATCGCCGACGGCTCCGCGCATCTGCATCTGTGGCTGATCGGCAGGCCCGAGCGCTTCGGCGCGATCCTCGGCTCGTTCGCCATCGAGTGGGACGACATGCTTCCGCCGACGCCCGAGGAGTCCTGGCTGGCTGACCAGCGCACTGTCGCCCGCAAGCTCGCGCAGCACGACGGCCGCGTCATCGAGTGACGCCGCCCGACGCTACCTGCGGTCGTTGCTCCAGTCGATGAAGCCGCTGGGGTCGTGGCGGCCGAAGGTGCCGTGCTCGAACAGGCCGTGCCCGACCTCGCCGTCGCAGGTCGCCCGGGCGCAGTGGTCGATCACCCCGAACGGGATCATCCCTGCCAGCGCCGGGTCGTCGAGGTCGTAGGAGACCCGCTCGTGGAAGCCCTCGCCCTTCCACATGCCGTGCGTCCACTGCGGGTCCCCGCCGTACCCGCCGCCAAGGTGCAGGACGACGTGGGTCCTGGTCTCGATGTCGACCACGACCGGCGTGCCGTCGGGTGCGGTGCAGGTCAGCGTCGCGTGCATCGGCGTACGGGTGCCCGCCGCGTAGTCGATCTCGATCCGCGGCCACCCGAGCTGCTCGACCCGCCCGTCCTTCCAGACCCTGGTGACGTCGTTGAGGCTGCGGAACCCGTTCGCCTGCTCCTGGATGATGATGACGATCGAGAAGGTCTCGAACCGCATCGGCACGTAGAGCCAGTAGAAGCCCTCCATCGGCGGGTCCTGCGGGCGCCCGGCCGGCTCGGCCTCGCCCACCGGGCGGATCCCCCAGGAGCGGTCCCGGCTGCCCATCCAGGCGTCCGGCGAGACCGTGGTCTCGGTGCCGTCGACGACCAGGGTGCCGCTCCACGAGCCGAGCTGGGCGAACCGCTGCGCATCCAGGGTCGGGCGTACGTCGGACCCGAGCATCAGGTGCGGCATCTCCTGGACGACGTCATAGGAGCCGTCCCAGGTGAGGTCCATGGCCATCCCGTCGGTCTCCTCGAGCACCAGCCGGATCTTGCGCAACGGCTCCACGACCTCGAGCGCGTAGCCGCCGCACCGCTGGTCGAGCCGGTTCTGGTCGATCGCGTCGGAGAGGTGCACCGCCGTCTGGGTGCGACCCGAGCGCAGCAGCACGTAGGCATCCTTGACGCCCAGGTTCGGGTAGTAGCCGATACCGGTGACCAGCATCGTGTCGCCGCCAACGGTGTCCATGGCGTTGAAGTAGCAGCGGTCGTAGAAGTTCCGGTCGCTGCTGGTGACACGGCTGATCGGCAGCGGGGCCTGGTGGACCGGGTACTCGTCGAGCGGGCCGATCATGCCTGGCCTCCTTCCTGGGCACCCGCGAGGATGGCGCGCATCAGCGGTGCGTGGTGGAAGAGCGTCTCGATGTCCTCGGGGGCCTCGGGCAGCTCCCCGAAGTGGATCTGGCGGGCGCCGGTGCGCATGAAGACGCATCCCCAGATGACGGCGGAGTAGAGCTCGTACCAGGTCAGGTCGCCGACCTCGACGCCCGTCGCCTCGGCGTACGTCGCGCGGATGTCCTCGGGCTTGAGCACCTCGGGCAGCCCGGGCATGCCGAAGGCGTCGGTGATCGACTGGAACACCTTGTGGGCGAACACGATCCAGCCGAGGTCGAGCTCGCGCGGGCCGATGCCGGCCATCTCCCAGTCGAGGATCGCGACCGGCTCGAAGTCGACGTACAGGGCATTGCCGACGCGGGCGTCGCCCCAGGACAGTACGACGTTCTCGGGGTTGTCCGACTCGGGCCAGTTGGCCTCCAGCCACGCCAGCGCCTCCTCGATCAACGGCGACGGCGCGAGCTCGGCGGCAGCCCAGCGGTACCAGGTCCGCAGCTTGTCGAAGAGCCGGCGCAGCGGGGTGTCCCCGGCGTACTCGTCGAGGTCGAGGAAGCCGAAGGTGCCGACAGCGTCGGGGATCGAGTGCAGGCCTGCGATCGCCTTGACCGTGCTGTCCTGCAGCCGTCGCTTATCGGCCTCGGGTGCATCGAAGAACCAGTTGTCGCCGAACGTGTACGGCATCACGTCCGGGGGCACGATGCCCTCGATCCGCTGCATGAAGAAGAACGGCTGTCCGAGCACATCACCGGTCGGCTCGAGCCACCGCGGCGCCGGGACCGGGACGTCGGAGAGCTCGCCGACCAGCCGGATCGCCTCGTACTGATGGTCGAGCCGGTAGGTCCGGAAGACCGGGACGTCCTGCAACGCCGGCGCCATCCGCATCACGAAGGCGTGCGTGCTCCGCGACCCGTCCTCGGTCCAGGTGACGTCGGCAAGGATCGTCTCGCTGGACATGCCGTTCGCGTCCGAGGCGCCGGAGAGCGCCACCTCGGGCTCGGCGCCCTCGGGCAGCTGCCCGGCGATCCAGGTGGTCAGCGTCGACGCCATCGCATCGGTGTCACGGCTGCTTCGGGTGAGGGTCATCTCCGGCTTCGTTGCCGACGGCTCAGTGGTCATCCGGCTACAGAACTAGAACGCGTTCTTGCCTGTCAAGGGTTTCGGCGCTATTTTCTGACGCGCTTCACTATTTATCGGCACTGGTCCTTCAGGAGGCGTCAGGTGGCAGTCCCCGCATCACCGCGCCGAGGCCGTCCGCAGCGGATCTCGCGGGACGCGATCGTGGCCGCGGCCCTCGAGCTTGGCCCGGCGGACCTGCGGATGGCCGACGTCGCCCGCGCCCTGGACGTCGGCCCGGCAGCGCTCTACAACCATGTCCGCGACCGGGACGAGCTGCTTGCCCTGATGGCGGCGCGGATCCTCGACGAGACCGAGTACG
This sequence comes from Marmoricola sp., assembly GCA_036272095.1. GTDB lineage: Bacteria > Actinomycetota > Actinomycetes > Propionibacteriales > Nocardioidaceae > Marmoricola. The sequence goes on from DATAZI010000030.1 coordinate 22,252, forward strand.
ACGACTTCGAGCCCGGCGAGGACGCGACCTGGCAGGAGTGGATCTCGGCGTTCGCACACGCCACCCGGTCCGCGATCCTGACCAACCCGCAGCTTCTCCAGTACGTCCGGCTGACCAGCGCCCCGACCGGGCTCCGGTTGGACCGGATCGAGCATCTCGCCTCGGTGATGGACCAGGCCGGCTTCGCCACGGCTGAGGTCCAGCAGAGCGTGCAGCTGATCTACACCCTGGCCCTCGGCGAGGCCTGGCAGCAGGCGCTGGCGGCGGACGGAGAGGACCCGCAGTTCGCCGAGTTCGGCCGCGGCGTCAGCGAGCGCGCGGGCGACCTTCCGCACCTCGCCGACATGGTCGCCGCCCGCCCGGAGGCAGAGGCGCAGTTCGCCTTCGCCCTGGACCTGCTGCTGAGCGGGCTGGAGCGCCGGCTCCCCCGTTGAGATGGATGCGGTCCGCTCACAGATTCGCAGTGTATGTTGACTGACTCACATTACTTAGTGAGGAATCAGCGATGCCGCGACCAGCCCAGCCCGACTTCCTGATCATCGGCGCGCCCAAGGCCGGCACCACCGCCCTGCACGCCGCACTCGCCCAGCACCCGCAGGTCTTCACCACGACCCCGAAAGAGCCGAAGTACTGGCTCTGCGACGACGCCCCGCCGCCGGCCTGGTGCGGCCCAGGTGACGCGCACTCCCAGCAGGAGTGGATCTGGCGCAGGTCGCAGTACGCGCGCGTCTTCGAGGCTGCCGAGCCCGGTCAGGTCCGTGGCGAGAGCACCCCGTTCTACCTGTGGAGCCGCGGGGCGCACCGCAGGATCGCCGAGGCGCTGCCCGAGGTGAAGCTGATCGCGGTCGTGCGCGATCCGATCGATCGCGCCTACAGCAACTGGATGCACCTGTGGTCCGACGGGCTGGAGCCCGAGGCCGACTTCGTGAAGGCCTTCGGCCTGCAGCAGCAGCGGATCGACGCCGGCTGGGCGCCGTTCTGGCGCTACCGCGACCTCGGCCGGTACGGCGAGCAGTTCGCGCACCTCTACGAGCACATCGACCCGAAGCGGACGATGATCCTGCGCTACCGCGACATCATCGACGAACCCGTAGTGACGGTGAACCGGGCGTGCGAGTTCCTCGGCATCGACACCGACCTGATCGGCGAGATCGCGCCGGACAATGCCCGCCCGTACGTCGAGCCCGGCTGGCGCCCCTCGGTGCTCGGGCCGGTGCTGCGGACCGGCGCGCGGCTCGGGGCGCTGGTCCCGCCGCAGGCCTGGCGGCGGGCGAGCGACCCGTTGATCAGGCTCCTCGGCAACGGCTCGCAGGCACACCGCCCGCATCTGAGCCCGGAGCAGCGCGAGCAGCTGCTGCCCGCGTTCGCCGACGACATCGCCCTGCTGCGGCGGATCACCGGCCAGGACTTCAGCGACTGGCTCGGCACCGCCAGCCGGGGCTCCTTCGCCCAGCGGAGGGCGACCGCCTCCTAGCGGGCGTTGGAGACGAGAGTGACCAGGTCGTGGGCGCCGTCCGGGCGGGCGGCCTCGATGTAGAACCGGGTGCTGCCGTCGGGCAACGGGACCGCGCAGGCGTAGCGCAGGGCGCCCTCGCCGTACGGCGAGCCGAGCGGGTCGGCGTCGTGAGCGACGAAGCGCTCACCGTCCCAGACCGCGACGCCGGTCTGCTCGTACCAGTTGGACGCTGCATCAGGGCGGCCGTCGTACAGCACGGTCAGCGGCTCGTCAGCGATCACCGTGGTGACCCGGGCTCCGCGCTCGTCCCATGCGCCCGGCCGGCCAGCCAGCACCTCGCCGTGGTCGACCCACTCCAGGCCGTCGACGCTGGTCAGCCGCCGCGACGTCATCCGGTCCTCGTGGCCAGGCTCGTCGAGCGGGTGGCAGCACAGGTACATCTCCCAGCCGCCGTCGGGCAGTGCCCGGATCACCGGGTCCTTGACGGCGGTACGCCGGTCGCCGGTCAGCGTGATCCGGCGCTCGCCGGTGGCGATCGTCTCCGGCGAAGGCGCAGTCAGGGTGTCGACCCACCAGTGCTTGGACCCGGGCGTCGCGCAGGACAGGTAGAGCCGCCAGCCGATCCCCGGGACCGGGACGAGGACGGGGCGCTCGAACGACTCCGCGCCGAAGTCCTCGCGCAGCACCTGGGCGACCTCGTCGAAGTGCACCCCGTCGCGGGACCGGGCGATGTGCACGGCGACCCCGCGGCCGTCGGTCAGCGGCCGGCGCTCGCGCCAGGTCAACCAGAAGACGCCGTCGACGAGCACCGCCGAGGCCGCGCCGGCCCAGTTGCCCACGCCCTCGCCCGGCGCCGGCACCACGACCGTGATGTCGTCGTAGGTAGGCAGCGGAAGCTGGTCAGTGCTGTTCGCCATATCCCCAGCATAGTCGAGCATTTACCTCGACAATGCCCTGGAGTCGTTGAGTTCAGGCTTGTGGTCGCTTGAGTTCAGGCTTGTGGTGACCAGAACTCTGAGCTCAACGCACCAGAGGGCACAGCTCAACGATCAGAGGATCGCGCCCGGGGAGTACGCCGCGGCGTCGGGATCGGCCTTCGCGACCTCCTCGACCTTGCGCACCACGGCCTGCACCTGCGCCACGGCTGCGCCGGTGAACTCGATCGGGTCCGCGACCAGAGCGCTGATCTGCGGTCGGGTCAGCCCGAGCCGCTCGTCGGCAGCCAGCCGGTCGAACAGGTCGTTGACCGCGAGGCCCTGACGCATCTCCAGCGCGACGCCGACGGCGTGCTCCTTGATCGCCTCGTGGGCGGCTTCACGGCCGACCCCGTTGCGGACCGCAGTCATCAGGACCTTGGTCGACGTCAGGAACGGCAGGTAGCGGTCGAGCTCGCGCTGGATGACCGCAGGGAAGGCGCCGAACTCGTCGAGCACGGTCAGGAAGGTCTGGAACAGGCCGTCGCAGGCGAAGAACGCGTCGGGCAGGGCGACCCGACGTACGACGGAGCAGGAGACGTCGCCCTCGTTCCACTGGTCGCCAGCGAGCTCGCCGACCATGGATAGCTGGCCGCGCAGGATCACTGCGAGGCCGTTGACCCGCTCACAAGAGCGGGTGTTCATCTTGTGCGGCATCGCCGACGAGCCGACCTGGCCCTCCTTGAAACCCTCGGTGACCAGCTCGATGCCCGCCATCAGCCGGATCGTGGTGGCCAGGTTGGAGGGGCCGGCGACGATCTGGACCAGGGCCGAGACGACGTCGAAGTCCAGCGAGCGCGGGTAGACCTGGCCGACGCTGGTGAATACCGCCTCGAAGCCGAGGTGGGTAGCGACCCGCTCCTCCAGCGAGGCGAGCTTGCCAGCGTCGCCATCGAGCAGGTCGAGCATGTCCTGCGCGGTACCCATCGGGCCCTTGATCCCGCGCAGGGGGTAGCGGTCGACGAGGTCGTCGAGCCTGGACAGCCCGACCAGCATCTCGTCGGCGATGGTCGCGAACCGCTTGCCGAGCGTGGTGGCCTGGGCCGCGACGTTGTGCGACCGGCCCGCCATCACCAGCGACTCGTGCTCGGCGGCGAGCCGGGCCAGCCGAGCCAGGGTGGCGACGACCCGCTGACGGACCAGCCTCAGCGAGGACAGGATCTGCAGCTGCTCGACGTTCTCGGTCAGATCGCGCGAGGTCATGCCCTTGTGGATGTGCTCGTGCCCGGCGAGAGCGCTGAACTCCTCGATCCGCGCCTTCACGTCGTGCCGGGTGACCCGCTCGCGGGCCGCGATCGAGTCCAGGTCGACCTGGTCGACGACCGCCTCGTAGGCCTCGACGACGCCGTCGGGGACGTCGATCCCGAGATCCTTCTGGGCCCGGAGCACGGCGATCCACAGCTGCCGTTCCAGCACGATCTTGTGCTCCGGCGACCAGATCGCGGCAAGGTCTGCGCCGGCGTACCGGGTTGCCAGGACGTTGGGTACAGCGACGTTGGGGACGGTCATCATGACTCCTTCGCGGAGGCGCCCTCGACGACGCCCAGAGGTTCGGCGGCAATGTCCGCCCGGCGTTGCATCCCTGCAAACGTGACCAGCTCGGCAGCGGTGTAGGCACGTGCCCGAGCCTCGGCTACGTCCGCACCCGTGGCGCGCAGGGCCAGCACCCGGCCGCCGGCTGTCACCAGGTCGTCGCCGGCGAGCGCGGTCCCGGCGTGGATGACGTCCACACCGGCCAGAGCCGCGGCCGCCTCGACGCCGGTGATGACGTCACCAGACGTGGAGGACTCCGGGTAGCCGGCGGATGCCAGAACCACGCTCACAGCGGCGCCGGCGGCGAACCTCGGAGGCTCCACCTCGTCGAGCCGGCTCTCTGCGGCTGCCAGCAGCAGCTCTCCGAGTGGGGACTCGAGCAGGGCGAGCACCGGCTGGATGTCCGGGTCGCCGAAGCGGCAGTTGAACTCGATGACCCTCGGGCCGGTGGCGGTCAGGGCGAGGCCGACGTAGAGGCAGCCACGGAAGGGGTCGCCGCGTCGCGCCATCTCGTCCAGCGTCGGCTGCACCACCTGGGCAAGCACGACGTCGACGAGGTCAGGCTGCACCCACTCCAGCGGGCTGTAGGAGCCCATCCCGCCGGTATTGGGGCCGCAGCCGCCGTCGAAGATCCGCTTGAAGTCCTGCGCCGGCTGCAATGCACGTGCCGTGGACCCGTCGCAGACGGCGAAGACCGACACCTCCGGCCCGTCGAGGAACTCCTCGACGACGACCTTGCCGCAGGTCGCCGCGTGTGCGATCGCCGCAGCCCGGTCGGTGGTGACCAGGACGCCCTTCCCTGCGGCCAGTGCGTCGTCCTTGACGACGTAGGGCGGACCGAATGTATCGAGGGCGGCAGCGACCTCCCCGGCCGTCTCGCAGGTGAACGACCCGGAGGTCGGTACGCCAGCCGCAGCCATCACCTCCTTGGAGAACGCCTTGGAGCCCTCGAGCTGCGCGGCCTCGATCGATGGGCCGAAGCAGGAGATGCCGCGCTCGCGGACTGCATCGGCCACGCCGGCCACCAGCGGCGCCTCGGGCCCCACGACGACCAGGTCAACGGCCAGGCGCGCCGCCAGGTCGGCCACCGCTGCCGGATCCATCGGGTCGACCGGGTGCAGCGTGGCGACTGCAGCGATGCCGGGATTACCCGGCGCGACGTGCACCTCGGTGACGGACGGGTCGCGGGACAGCGCGAGGGCGAGCGCGTGCTCACGACCGCCGGTACCGATCACGAGGGTCTTCACTGCACACAGCCTAGTGGGCGGCAGCGACCGCCCAGGTTTGTACGCCGGACGCTGATCAGACAGGGTGGTCCGATGGGCGGACCCGAGCGCAGCTATGGCGGCAAGACCGCGAGCGAGCGCGCCGCCGAGCGGCGGGCCCGCCTGGTCGAGGCGACCATCGAGGTGCTCAGCGAGCACGGTGAGGCGCACGCCACGATGACCGCGATCTGCGCCGGAGCCGGGCTGACCGAGCGGTACTTCTATGAGTCCTTCGGCGGCCTGGACGACGCTCTGCTCGCGGCGCTGGACAGCGTCTGCGAGGAGATCCTCGGGCTCGCCTCGACGGTGGTCCAGAGCACCGGCGGCACCCCGGAGGCCCGGGTGCACGCGGTGATGGTGGCGTTCGTCGGGCTGGTCACCGAGGCCCCGGCCAAGGCACGCGTCGCGGTCATCCACGCCAGCGCCAACCCCCGGCTGCGGGCTCGGCGCAACGAGCTGCTCAGCGTCTTCGCCGACTTCGTCGCCCGCGAGGCCGCCGGCCTGTACGGCGAGGACGCCTGGCCAGCGGCACGCGCCCGGATCCACGGCCTGGTCTACATCGCCGGGTTCAGCGAGCTGGTCGCCTCTTGGCTCTCCGGCGACGTCGAGCTCACCGAGGCCGAGCTGGTCGAGACCGCTGAAGGGCTCTTCGCCGCCCTCAGCCGGCGCTCGTGATCTCAGGTGGGAGACTGCCGACGTGAGTGAGGAACGCGAGACCCTGACCTGGTCGGACTTCGGCGTCGCGGTCGACGCACTGGCCCGCCAGGTGGTCGACAGCGGCTTCGAGCCGGACGTGATCCTGTCCATCGCGCGCGGCGGGCTGGCCTTGGGGATGGGCCTCGGCTACGCGCTCGACGTCAAGAACCTCTCCGCGGTCAACGTCGAGTTCTACACCGGTGTCGACGAGCGGCTCCCGGTCCCGATCATGCTGCCGCCGACGCCGGCGGTGGTCGATCTCGAGGGGCTCAAGGTGCTCATCGCCGACGACGTCGCCGACACCGGTCTGACGTTGCAGCACGTGCAGGAGTTCGTCGCCGGCCATGTCGCCGAAGCGCGCACCGCGGTCGTCTACGAGAAGTCCCAGTCAGTCGTGAAGCCCGACTACGTCTGGCGTCGTACCGACTTGTGGATCGACTTCGCCTGGTCGGCTGCAGGTCCGTTGGTCGACCGCCGCGGCGGGCTGGCCCACTAGCCCTTCGACCGTCGGGACGCGGAGGCCGAGTACGCAGCCGAGCGGTACCGCAGGATCGGGTCGTCGGAGAGCTCGATGCCGTCCACGACGCGGGTCGGGTCGAAGACGACGAGCTCGCCGGTGGTCTCCCGGTCCGGGTCCGGCCCGGTGATCTCCAGGCGTCCGGCATCGAACCAAGGGCCGGCACCCACGACCATCGGGTCGTCCGGGTCCTCACCGGGCAGTGCGGCCTGCGCCTGGAGGCAGTAGTTGACCTGGCCTGCCTCGAGTCGCGCGGCCATCTCGCGGGCGAGCCGGTCGGGGCCGGTGAACTCGGTCGTCGCGACGACCGTGTCCAACGGCGTGAGCCGGTAGCGCACCCAGGTCTCGGTGCCGTCGGCGGCGATCCACTTATAGGCGTGCACCGGGTAGTAGGTCTTCTCGGCGTAGGAGTACGGCGGGACCGTGGCCTTGCTGCGGATCGTCGCGACCAGCGCCGGCAGAGCATCACGGTGGCGGGCCAGGAACGCCGGCATCAAGTACGGCTTCTGGGTCGCCCGGGTCAGCGCCAGGAACGCCTCGGGGGTCCTGGCCGGGAACCTCAGCGCGGTCTGGCCGAGCAGGTCGGTCGCGGTCCCGTCGGGCAGCCGGAAGGACACCGCCATCCCCCGGATGTCCGGTGCCTTGTCGGGCACCTCAGGGTTGCCGCCGGCGTTCGACCAGCGAACCAGGACCCCGACCGGGTCTCCCTGGAGATGGCTGGCACGGCAGAGCGCGGCCGCAGCCGGAGTCGCGGTGAAGGTGCCCGCGTAGAACCCGCCCTTGGCGTGCAGTGCCCGGTGCCCCGGGTGCTTGCCGAAGATGTCGTTGACCTGGTCGATCGCCTGCTCGGGATCCAGCATGGGACGACCCTAGGGGTCAGCGCGGGTTGACCACCACGGTCTGCTCCCGACCGGGACCGACGCCGAGCGCCCAGAACGGCGCCCCGGAGATCTCCTCGAGAGCCTTGACGTAGACCTGGGCGTTCTTCGGCAGCTCCTCGAAGGTGCGGCAGCCGGAGATGTCGGTGCCCCAGCCCTCGAAGTACTCATAGACCGGCTTGGCGTGGTGGAACTCCGTCTGGGTCATCGGCATCTCGTCGTGCCGGACCCCGTCGACCTCGTAGGCCACGCAGACCGGGATCCGCTCCCAGGTGTCGAGGACATCGAGCTTGGTCAGGTAGAACTCGGTCAGTCCGTTGATCCGGGCGGCGTACCGGGCCACCACGGCGTCGTACCAGCCGCAGCGCCGGGTACGGCCGGTCGAGACGCCGACCTCGCCGCCGATCCGCTGCAGGTCGAGGCCGTCCTGGTCGAACAGCTCGGTCGGGAACGGGCCTGAGCCGACCCGGGTCGAGTAGGCCTTGATGACCCCGATGACACGGTCGATCCGGGTGGGCCCGATACCGGCGCCGGTGCAGACGCCGCCCGCGATCGGGCTGCTGGACGTCACGAACGGGTAGGTGCCGTGGTCGACGTCGAGCATGGTGGCCTGGGCGCCCTCGAAGAGGACGGTCTTGCCTTCGTCGAGCGCCTTGTTGAGCAGCAGGCTGGTGTCGGCGACCAGCGGGCGCAGGCGGTCGGTGAAGGCGAGCAGCTCCTCGACGACCGCCTCGGCCTCGATCGCGCGGCGGTTGTAGACCTTGGCGAGCACCTGGTTGCGGACCTCGAGGGCCGCGTCGACCTTCTCGCGCAGGATCTTCTCGTCGAAAAGGTCGGCGACCCGGATGCCGATCCGGTTCACCTTGTCGGCGTACGCCGGGCCGATGCCGCGGCCCGTCGTACCGATCTGGTTCTTGCCGAGGAAGCGCTCGCTGACCTTGTCGACGGCCACGTGGTACGACGCGATCACGTGCGCGTTGGAGCTGACCACCAGGTCGGCGAGCTCGACACCGCGCTCGATCAGGCCGTCGAGCTCGCGGAACAGCGCCTCGGGCGAGACGACCACGCCGTTGGCGATCACCGAGGTCGCGCCCGGCGTGAGGATGCCGCTGGGCAGCAGGTGGGTGGCGTACTTCTCGCCGTTGACCACGATCGTGTGGCCGGCGTTGTGGCCGCCGCTGGTGCGCACGACGAAGTCGATGGGCTGGCTGGTCGCGAGAAGGTCGGTGGCCTTCCCCTTGCCTTCGTCGCCCCACTGGGCTCCGAGGACCACGATCGCGGGCATGGGTACCCCTCACTGTCGGCTTCTCTGTACACCTGGCGCACCGGAACTGCCTTGCGCCGAGCCACCCGGCCGAACCAGCGGCAGGGAGCACGAACGCAGAAGAGCCCGGCGTGCAACAGCACGGGGCTCTTGCGGCGTCACGTTACCAGAATCCGGCCTCCCGGCCGGGGGCCCGAGACTCAGGCGCATCAATACGGCTGCGTCGCATAACGTGTTCGGCGTGGAACCGCTGCTTCTGATCACCAACGCCGAGGCCGGTCGCACCGCAGCCCTCGGAGCGGCGCTGGAGGTACTGCGGACCGAGGCCTCAGTCGAGGTCTGCGAGACAGGCAACCCGGGTGAGCTCGACGGCGTCCTGCACCGAGCCGGCAGCCGGCCGATCGTGGTGGCCGGCGGCGACGGCACCCTGCATGCGGTGATCGCGACCCTGTACCGGCGCCACGACCTGGCCGGCAAGACCCTCGGGCTGCTGCCGCTGGGCACTGGCAACGACTTCGCCCGGGCGGTCGGCCTCCCGCTGGAGGCGACCGCGGCGGCGACCGCACTGCTCAGCGCCGAGGCCCGACCGATGGATCTGATCGTCGACGAGCTCGGCGAGGTGGTCGTCAACGGCGTCCACGCCGGCGCGAGCGCCCTGGCCAGCAGGCACGGCGCTACCTGGAAGCAGCGCCTCGGCCCCCTCGGCCTCGGGATGGTCGGCTACCCCGTCGGAGCCGCGGTGGCAGCCCTGCGGCCGCCGACCGTGCGGCTGCGGATCGAGGTCGACGGAGATGTGGTCGCCGACGTCGACCGCCAGGTGCTGATGGTCGCGCTCGGCAACGGCAGCAGCGTCGGCGGCGGGGCCGGCCTGACACCGCACGCCGACCCGGGCAACGGGACCCTGGACGTGATGATCTCGTTCGCGACCGACCCGCTGGCCCGCCTCGGCTACGCCGTGGACCTGGTACGCCGGACCCACCCGGCCCGTGCCGACGTCCTCTACCTGCGCGGCAGCCGGGTCTCGATCAGCGGCGAGGACTTCTGGATCAGCGCCGACGGCGAGCTCAGCGGGCCTGAGCGCCGGCGCAGCTGGCACGTCGAGCCAGCGGCGTACTCGCTGCTCGTGTCCTGACCCAAGGCGGTCTACACCGCAGGACGCTGATATCCCGGGTCCTCACGAAGACTGTCCCAACGGCCCTAGCCTCGGGCCATGACCTCCGTGCGGCGCATCCTGACCATTGCTTTCATCGGTGCCCTCGCCTCGACCGGCCTCCTCGCGGCGCCGTCGATGGCTGACTCCCCGGTGATCTATCACCACAAGAATTCCGGCGACACCGTGAAGGTGGTGAAGGGCCGGACGATCCAGATCTCACTGAGCACCTCGAGCGACGGCGGCTACGGCTGGGTGATCACCAAGGGACGGCACAGCGGCACGTTCAAGGTGATCAGCAAGCAGGTCATCTACCCGCCGCAGACAGGCACCACACCAGTCGTCGGCGGCCTCACCAAGACCGTCTACACCGTGAAGGCGACGCACCGCGGCACGGCGACCTTCAAGGCAGTCGAGCGACGGAGCTTCGGCAACAAGCACGCCGTTGACCACTTCACGCTGCACCTGCACGTCACCAAGCCGGCGCCGCTGCCCGGCACCGGTGGCGGCAAGGGCGGGCGACTGCAGTCCAGCGACAAGCTCACCGTCAAGAAGGGCCACAAGGTCACGATCACGCTCGACACCGCCGCCGACGGCGGCTACGGCTGGGCGATCACCGCGGGCAAGAGCAGCCCGAAGTTCACCGTCCTGAGCAAGAAGGTCTCCGCGAACCCGCACGCCCCGGGTGTAGTCGGCGGCTCGTCGAAGACCGTCTACGTACTGCGGACGACAGCGACCGGGAACGCGACCTTCAAGGCCGTCGAGCGCCGCAGCTTCGACAAGAGCGACGTGATCGACCACTTCACCCTGCACCTGCACATCACGGCGCCCTGATCGGTTGACTGCGCAAAGGTCCGGCCGGCTCTCTCGCGAGAGCCGGCCGGACCTTTGCTTCGTGCTGGAGTCGGGGTCTCAGATCAGAGCTTCGTACGCCTCCGGGCTCGAGTCGCGCAGGAACTCACCGCAGCGCTGCTGCTCCGCGGACTCGCCGATCGCACCGGCCGCCTTGGTCAACGCCGCGAGCGCGCGCAGGAAGCCGCGGTTGGGCACGTGGTCCCACGGCACCGGGCCGTGCCCCTTCCAGCCGTTGCGGCGCAGAGCGTCGAGGCTGCGGTGGTAGCCGACCCGTGCGAACGCGTAGGACACGACGTCGTCGGAACCCTCGGCCTCGGCCTGCTCTGCCAGCACCGCCCACGCCAACGGTGACTCCGGGTACTGCCGGACCACCGAGCGCGGGTCCTCGCCGGCGGCGAGCGACGCGGCTGCAGGGTCCTCGGGAAGGTGGGTGGGAGGCGGTCCTGCCATCAGGTCGGCGCCGGTGAATTCAGAGGGGGTCATGGAGTAATTGTCCCCCCTAGGGTGTTGAGTTGTTCCGTGACCCAGACGAAGCCTTCCCCGGCCACCACTCCCACTGACGAGATCCGACCCTGGCCAGCGCTCTTCTCGCTGGTGCTGGGCTTCTTCATGATCCTCGTCGACCTCACGATCGTGACGGTCGCGACCCCGACGATCATCGAGAAGCTGCACGCCACGGTCAACGGGACCCTCTGGGTCTCCAGCGCGTACATGCTGGCGTACGCCGTCCCGGTGCTGATCATGGGCCGGCTCGGTGATCGGTACGGCTCCAAGAACCTCTACCTGACCGGCCTGACCGTGTTCACGCTGGCGTCGCTGTGGTGCGGCCTGTCCAACGGCATCACGATGCTGATCATCGCCCGGGTCGTCCAAGGCTTCGGCGCCTCGATGATCACCCCGCAGACGATGGCCATCATTACCCGGATCTTCCCGGCTGCCGAGCGCGGCAAGGCGATGGCGGTCTGGGGCGCCACAGCCGGCGTGGCGATGGTTGTCGGCCCGATCCTCGGCGGCGTGCTGACCACCGGCCTGGGTTGGGAGTGGATCTTCTTCGTCAACATCCCGGTCGGCGTGGTCGGCTTCTTCCTCGCCCTGCGCAACGTGCCGGCGCTGTCGACCAACGACCACAAGTTCGACTGGCTCGGCGTCGCGTTGTCGGGCGGCGGGCTGTTCCTGCTCGCCTTCGGCATCCAGCAGGGGCACCAGGAGGACTGGGCCGGCTGGATCATCGCGATGATCGTCGGCGGGGCGGTGCTGCTGACGGCGTTCGTCTACTGGCAGTCGAAGAACAAGCAGGAGCCGTTGGTGCCGCTCGGCCTCTTCCGCGACCGCAACTTCTCGGTCTCCAACGTCGCGATCACGGTGATGGGCTTCGTCGGCGTCTCGATGGGCTACCCGCTGATGCTCTGGGCCCAGGCAGTCCTCGGCTACAGCGCCACCAAGTCGGCGCTCCTGCTGTTCCCGATGGCGGTCATGTCGATCATCCTGGCCCGACCCGTCGGCGGTCTGACCGATCGGATCCACCCGCGGATCATCGTCACGACCGGCTTCGTCCTCAGCATCATCGGGATGTTCTCGCTGACCACGCAGATCAAGCCGCACACCTCGATCCTCCTGGTGGCGATCTTCCAGGTCATCCTGGGCTGCGGCAACGCGTTCATCTGGGCGCCGACCGCGGCCACGGCCAACCGCAACCTGCCGCTGAACCTGGCCGGTGCGGGCGCCGGGGTCTACAACGCCACCCGCCAGGTCGGCTCGGTGGTCGGCTCCGCAGCGATCGCCGTGATGATGAGCAGCCGGCTAGCGCACTACCTGCCCGGAGCAGCGGCAGCAGGCGACGCCGGCGCTCGGCGGGTGCCGGAGGCCGCGCGCGCACCGTTCGCGCACGCCATGCAGCAGTCGTTCCTGCTGCCGGCGAGCATCTACATCATCGGTCTGATCGCGGTGCTGTTCTACGAGGCTCCCAAGCACACCGGGTACGGCGGCGCAGCCGCGGCCCCGGAGGCTGCCGCTGCTGCGGCCGGTCACTGATCCTGATCGAACGACGAAGGCCCGCCGGGAGACCGGCGGGCCTTCGTTCGTCTGACGCGTTCGTGAACTACCCGATCGTCTGACCGGTGCTGCGCAGGTTCGCACACGCCTCGGCAACGCGGGCAGCCATCCCGGCCTCGCCGGCCTTGCCCCAGGCACGCGGGTCGTAGGCCTTCTTGTCGCCGACCTCGCCGTCGACCTTCAAGACTCCGTCGTAGTTGTCGAACATGTGCGCCGCCACCGGGCGGGTGAACGCGTACTGGGTGTCGGTATCGACATTCATCTTCACCACGCCGTAGTCGACGGCAGCGCTGATGTCCTCGGGCGAGGAGCCCGAGCCCCCGTGGAAGACCAGGTCGAACGGCCTGGACCCGGCCGGCAGGCCGAGCTTGGCGGCAACCGCCTCCTGGGCCGCCTTCAGGATCTCGGGGCGGAGCTTGACGTTGCCCGGCTTGTAGACGCCGTGCACGTTGCCGAAGGTGAGAGCGGTCATGTAGCGGCCGTTCTCGCCGGTGCCGAGGGCGGCGACGGTGGCCAGTGCGTCCTCGGGGGTCGTGTACAGCTTCTCATCGATCTCGCCGACGACGCCGTCCTCCTCGCCGCCGACCACGCCGATCTCGACCTCGAGGATGATGTGCGCCGCGGCGCACCGGGCCAGCAGCTCCTCGGCGATCGTGAGGTTCTCCTCCATCGGGACCGCGGACCCGTCCCACATGTGCGACTGGAACAAGGGCGCCTCGCCGCGGGCTACCCGCTCGGCGGAGATCGCGATCAGTGGCCGGACGAAGCCGTCGAGCTTGTCCTTGGGGCAGTGGTCGGTGTGCAGCGCGATGTTGACCGGGTAGTTCTTCGCCACCTCGGCGGCGTACGCCGCGAAGGCAGCCGAGCCGGTGACCATGTTCTTGATCGTGGGGCCGGAGAGGTAGTCGGCGCCACCGGTCGAGATCTGGATGATCCCGTCGCTGCCCGCCTCGGCGTACCCCTGCAGGGCGGCGTTGAGCGTCTGCGACGAGGACACGTTGATGGCCGGGAAGGCGAAAGACCTGGCCTTCGCCGCGTCGAGCATCTCGGCGTACTTCTCGGGGGTGGCGATGGGCATGCGTGGAACTCCTCGGGCGATCAGGTGCGCGTGAGGCCAACCCTAGACGAAGGGTTCTCTAGGGTCGGACCATGCTCACCCTTACCCCGCAGGCCAGGGCCGTCGCCGCTTTCGCCCTCGCCGTAGCCCTGCTCACGTCCCAGCTGAACCGGGTCACTATCGCCGTCCTGATCCTCTTCGGCAACAGCTATCCCCACGGCCGCTCGGGCGCCTTCCTGACCGGTCTGCTGCTCGTTGCGGTCGGCGGCGCCGTGGTGCTGTTCGCCATGACCGCGGCCAAGGGCCTGGCCGGGTCGAAGGGTTGGGAGTCGAGCCTCGCCCAGGCTGCCATCCTGGTCGCCGTGGTCGGCCTCGGTATCAACGCGGTCGAGGCAGTCGGAGCCGTCCTGCACAACGACAGCGGCGGGCTCTTCGGAGTCCTGGGCGCTACCTACGCCGGCTGAAGGACTGCACAGTCAGCCGCGCCAGGCTGCGTCGGCAGACAGGTCGGCGTACCGGCGGATCCAGGAGTGCATCGCGATCGCGGCGGCGGCCGAGGCGTTGATCGAGCGGGTCGAGCCGAACTGGGCGATCGAGAAGGTGCCGTCGCAGGCGTCCCGGGCGCCGGCCGACAGCCCCGGGCCCTCCTGTCCGAAGAGGAAGCAGACCTGCTGCGGCAGGTCCATCGTCTCGAGGTGCTCCGAGCCGGGCAGGTTGTCGATGCCGAGCAGCCGCACTCCCCCGGCCGGCAGCTCGCGCAGGTACGCCGCCAGCGCCACCGCGTCCGGGTGGTGCCGCACGTGCTGGTAGCGATCGGTGACCATCGCTCCGCGGCGGTTCCAGCGGCGGTTGCCGACGATGTGCACCTCCGCAGCGAGGAACGCGTTGGCTGAGCGGACGATCGTGCCGATGTTGAAGTCGTGCTGCCAGTTCTCGATCGCGACGTGGAAGCCGTGCCGGCGGGTGTCGAGGTCCGCGACGATCGCGTCCATCGTCCAGTACCGGTAGCGGTCCACGACGTTGCGGCGGTCACCCGCTGCGAGCAGCTCCGGGTCGTACTGCGGGCCTTGCGGCCACGGCCCCGCCCAGGGCCCGACCCCGACCTCGTCCGGACCGTGCGGCATCGGGTCGTACGGCGCCCGTGCCGGCTCTGGTCCTATGAGGTTCACGTGCGAAGCCTACGAGTCATCGAAACGTCAGGTCGCGTTCAGGCGAAGCCGGATACGCTCGACCAGTGATCCTCGATGTCGCCCACGTCGCCGCCACCGGCCTGATGGACCCCAACTGGTACCTCAACCAGTTCGGGCAGCAATTCTTCTGGCTCAGCGCCGGGATCATCTTCGTGGAGTGCGGCCTGTTCTTCCCGTTCCTGCCGGGCGACACCCTGCTCTTCGCGATGGGCCTGTTCATCGCGACCGACCGGCTCCAGGTCGTCCCGGGCAACAAGGCGGTCGACATGCTGGTCGCCGTCGTCGTCCTGATCGTGGCGGCGTTCCTCGGCAACGTCACCGGCTATGAGATAGGCAGGCGGATCGGCCCGCCGATCGCCCAGCGCGACGGCCGGATCCTGAAGAAGAAGTACTACGACCAGACCAGTGCCTTCTTCGACAAGCACGGCAACAAGGCTCTGGTGATCGGCCGCTTCGTTCCGTTCGTGCGCACCTACGTCACTGTCGTGGCCGGTGTCGCCCTGATGGAGCGGCGCCGCTTCCTGACCTGGAGCGCCGTCGGAGCCACGTTGTGGGTCCTGGCGATCACGATCCTCGGCTACGGCCTCGGCAAGCGGTTCCCGAGCCTGGGCGACAACATCGACAAGGCGATCTGGGTGATCCTGGCGCTCACCGCGATCCCGGTCGGGTACGAGTACCTCAAGCGCCGTCGGCACGGCCACGCCACATCGGCGGTCGGCCCCAACGGGCCGGTCGACCCGGTCGAGCCGCCGACACCCTCAGATGTCGAGGTCTGAGATCCCCACCGCGTAGCGGTACTCCAGGCCCTCCGCCTCGACGGCCTGGCGCGCGCCGGTGTCCCGGTCCACGATGACGGCGACGCCGACGACCTCGGCACCGGCTGCCCGCAGCGCGGTGACAGCCTCGAGCACCGACCCGCCTGTAGTCGACGTGTCCTCGACGGCGAGCACCCGGCGGCCGGCGACGTCCGGGCCCTCGATCAGCTTCTGCAGGCCGTGCACCTTCTGCGACTTGCGGATCACGAACGCGTCCAGGGTGCGCCCGGCCGCTGCGGCCTGGTGCATCATCGCGACCGCGATCGGATCGGCGCCCAGGGTCAGGCCGCCGACAGCATCGAAGTCCCAGTCGGCCGTGAGCTCGAGCATCGTCCTGCCGATCGCCGGCGCCGCCGCGGCGTCCAGGGTGATCCGGCGCATGTCGACGTAGTAGTCCGCCTCGCGTCCTGAGGCCAAGGTGACCTTGCCGCGGACGACGGCCTTGCTGTTGACCTGGTCGAGGAGGAGATCGCGATCCGACATGGCCCGAAGGCTAGTCGACCGGGTGCGCCTTGGTCTTGCGGACCTGGCTGACGAGGTGCCCGAAGGCGATCATCCGGTTGTCGGTGTGGAAGATCTCCGAGCAGGTCGTCAGCGTGATCAGCCGCTGGCCCGGCGCCTGGCTCGGCGGCTGCACCCCGCCCGGCTGCGGGTTGTGCGGCACCGGATCCAGGACCCAGACCCCGGTGAACGAGATGATCAGCTTGTTGGGGTTGGTGTCCAGCACGTAGGTATAGGTGTAGCTCCGGGTCTCGACGATCACCTTGTCGCCCGGTCGCAGGTCGGGCATGTGCCGCAGCGGCTCGCCGTGGGTGACCCGGTGCGCGGCGAGCGCGAAGTTGCCCGGCTGCCCCGCTTCCGCCGTACCGGTGAAGTGGCCGTAGGCGCCCTTGTCGAGCACGGTCGCCTTGTCGGTGCCCTCGAGCACCGGGATGACGTAGTTCTTGCCGAACTTCGGGATCCGGATCAGGGCGATCGTGGCGCCCTTCGGGCAGTACTTCTCGCAGCCCGCGCCGGCCGCCCAGTCGCGCTGGATCTCCGAGGTCAGCGCCTTCTGGTGCTTCTTGGCGATGATGTTGGTGCCCCACAGCTGCCAGGCGACGTAGCCGAGCAGGCTCAGGCCGGCCAGGATCAGCCCGACGCCGATCCAGAAGCTGATCCGCCGTACGGTGGTCGGCTTCTTGGGCGGCGCAGGCCTGTCGGCAACAAGGGTCGCCGGCGGCGGGTCGAGGTCGGTCACCGCCACATTGTGAACCACTACTGTCTAGCCATGGGCATCGGCGCTCTCCGGCTGGACGGAATCGGCAGCACGATCTTCGCGGAGATGTCCGCTTTGGCCGTCCGCACCGGTTCGGTCAACCTCGGCCAAGGATTCCCCGACGAGGACGGGCCGGAAGCCGTGATCGAGGCTGCGGTGGCGGCGCTGCGCGGCGGCCGCAACCAGTACCCGCCCGGCCACGGCACCCCTGAGCTGATCGATGCGGTGATCGCGCACCAGGCCCGTCACTACGGGCTGGCGCTCGAGCGCAGTCAGGTGGTGGCGACCACCGGCGCCACCGAGGCGATCGCCGGCGCGCTGCTCGGGCTGGTCGACCCGGGCGACGAGGTGGTCGTCCTCGAGCCGTACTACGACTCCTACACCGCGGTCATCCAGATGGCAGGCGGAGTGCGGAAGCCGGTCACCCTGCGAGCGCCGGACTTCCGGCTCGACCTCGACGAGCTCGAGGCTGCGGTCAGCCCGCGCACCAAGCTGCTGCTGATCAACACCCCGCACAACCCGACCGGGACCGTCCTCACCCAGGCCGAGCTCGAAGGGGTGGCGGCGGTCGCGCAACGACACGGCCTGATCGTGGTCACCGACGAGGTCTACGAGCACCTCGTCTACGGCCGGCCGCACGTGCCGCTGGCGACCCTGCCCGGCATGTTCGAGCGGACCCTGACCATCTCGAGTGCCGGCAAGAGCTTCTCGGTCACCGGCTGGAAGGTCGGCTGGGCGAGCGGCCCCGAGCCCCTGGTCGCGGCGGTGGAGGGTGCGAAGAACTGGCTCAGCTATGCCACCGGCGCGCCGCTGCAGCCGGCCGTGGCCCTGGCGCTCAACGAGCACGACGGGTTCCATCAAGGCCTCGCCGTGGAGCTCGCCGGCAAACGTGACCTGCTCTGCTACGGGCTCGAAGCGCTGGGGCTGCGGGTGTTCCGTCCAGCGGGCACGTACTTCGCGACCACCGACGTCTCGGGCCTCGGGTACGCCGACGGGCGGGCGTTCTGCCTGGCCCTGCCCGAGACGGCCGGCGTGGTGGCGATCCCCTCGCAGGTCTTCTATGACGACAAGGCCGAGGGGCGGCACCTGGTCAGGTGGGCTTTCTGCAAGCGTCGCGAGGTCATCACCGAGGGCCTCGACAGGCTCGCCGCAGCGGACCTGCGCGCGCGCTGATCCTCAGCGTGGCTGCCCTGGGCCGTTCGGGCGGCGAGTGAGGTACCAGGCCCGGCTGGCGCGGCTGAACAGCAGTACCAGCACGGCGACCGCTGCGATCAGGTGCACGGCGGAGTAAGGGAGCAGCAGGATCGAGGCGACGGTCGCGAGCACAGTGGAGAACGACAACGCCGCGACGGCCCACAGCCGCTCGCGGTAGGCGAGCAGAGCAAGGACCGCGGCGCTGACCGACCACACCAGCGCGATGATCGACGAGACCACGACGCCCTCCACGAAGTCCCTCTCGAAAGAGCTCTTCCATGACGGGAGCTGCCGACCCCAGACCAGCAGCTGGTGCGAATGCACGGCGGCGATGACCAGGAGAAGCACAGCTCCCAGCGCGGTGATCGCGGTGAACACCCAGGTGATCACACAGGCGACCAGGATCTGGGCGGGCAGAGCACGGCCCGCGCGCAGCGGAACCGGCGGCTGTGCAGCGAACGGGCCGGATGCGTACGGGTTGGCGGCGTAGGGGTTCGCGCTGGGAGGGATGCCGGCGTACGGGTTCGGCGGCGCCGGCGGCGCCCCCCAGCCCGGCATCGGAGGCGGCGGCCGGCGCTGGTCGTCGGTGGGCGGCAGCCAGGCACCGGCCGGCGGGGGCATGGGCGGCGGCATGGGCGCGACAGGTGGGGCTTCGGGTGGCGGAAGGCGGCTGAGGTCCACCGAGGACCGCGGCTGCTCGAAGGTCCGCGGCTGCCGGGGGCGGGCCGGCCTCGGCGTGATCGGCCGGCCGGCGAACCAGTCCCGGGACTGTTGGGACCACAGCATGCCGGCTGCGACTGCGACGACGATCCCGAGATAGCTACCGCCGACCAGCCCGGCGGGCACCATCACGACTGCAGCGACCGTCAGCCCGACCCGGGCGCCACGGTGGCGCTGGAGCACGTACACGCCGAGGATCGCTGCCGCGACCCCGGCCGTAGCACTGACGAAGAGGCTCAAGCGCATCGCCTCGAGGACGCCATCGACAGTGAGGCCCATCCCCTTGGCCGACCCGGTGGTGATCTCCTTGGCGACCTGCTCGCGCACGTCGAGAGAGTGCAGTCCCGACATCAGCTTGAACGCCTCGACCACCAGCACCGTCGACGCGGCTGCAGCGGCGTACCCGGCGTAGGTGACCTGGCTCGGTCGCTGGCTCGCCGGTTCGGGACTCATGCCGCCATTCAACCAAGGACGTCCTACGGCCGCGGCGGGCGACTGCAATGATCCGGACATGCGCGCAGAGCCGGGGATCGAGGTCGTCGCTGCCAACGGGATCCGTCTCGCCATACGGGCGCAGGGATCCGGGCCCGCGGTAATGCTCGTGCACGGCTTCCCGGGTACGTCGTACAGCTGGCGGCATCAGCTGCCGATGCTCGCGGCAGCCGGCTTCACCGCGATCGCCGTCGACACCCGTGGCTACGGCGCCTCTGACCGCCCTGCGGCAGTAGCCCAGCCGAGCACGGTGATCGAGGCGGACCTGCTCGGCGTGCTGGACCACCTCGGTTTCGACGATGCCGACGTGGTCGGCCAGGACTTCGGCTCGATGTATGCGTGGAACCTGGCCCAACGGCACCCGGACCGGGTCCGGAGCGTGCTCGGCACGGTGCCCTTCGGCGGCACGCCGGGACCGGTCGCGCCGAGCGTCGCCTTCGCCGCGGTCGCCGAGCGGCACTTCCTGCACCTGCACTACTTCGGCCAGATCGGCCTCGCCGAACGTGAACTGGGAGGCGCGCGCCTGCCGGAGTTCCTACGCCGGCTGATGTGGGCGCTGTCGGCTGAGGGCAACCTGCTCTCGGTGTTCGGATGGCCCACCGACGGCACCTCCTACCTCGACGCCCTGCCCGAGGCGCCGCCGCTGCCGTGGTCGTGGTTGACCGAGGTTGAGTTCGACGCCTACGTCGCTGCCTTCGCCGCCGGCGGGCCGGGGCGCGAGCTAGCCGGCGGCTTGGCGTCGTACCGGGCGGCCGACAAGGACTGGGTCGAGGCCAAGAGGTGGGCCGGGACCACCATCGACCAGCCGTCGCTGCTGGTGATGGGCGAGCACGACCCGGTCCGTACGTTCGCACCGCCGGACGCCGACGAGCAGCGGACATGGCTGACCGGCCTCCGCGAGATCGTCTTCGTCGCGGGGGCCGGTCACTTCGTCCAGCAGGAGCAGGCCGCCGCGTTCAACGATGTGCTGACCGACTGGCTCACCAGCCTCAGTCGGTGACTCGTAGCGCGAGCCCGTCGCCCTCGATATCGACCACGACGTGCTGGCCGTCGAGCACCGCGCCGCCGATCAGCATCCGGGCGAGCGGGTCGCCGATCGCGGTCTGCACCAGGCGGCGCAGCGGCCGGGCGCCGTACGCCGGGTCGTAGCCGTTCTCGGTCAACCAGGTCCGGGCGTTCTCGGTCACCGTCACGGTGATCCGGCGCGGAGCCAGTCGCTGGTCGAAGGCCGCCAGCTGCAGATCGACGATGTGCGCGAGCTCGCCCTTGCCGAGCGCCTCGAACATCACGACCTCGTCGAGCCGGTTGAGGAATTCCGGCTTGAACGCCTGCCGCACCACGGCCATCACCGAGTCGTGCTGGACCGCCGTGTCCATCGTCGGGTCGACCAGGAACTGCGACCCCAGGTTGCTGGTCAGGATCAGCAGCACGTTGCGGAAGTCGACCGTCCGGCCCTGGCCGTCGGTCAGCCGCCCGTCGTCGAGGACCTGCAGCAGGATGTCGAAGACCTCGGGGTGCGCCTTCTCGACCTCGTCGAGCAGCACCACCGAGTACGGCCGGCGGCGTACCGCCTCGGTCAGCTGGCCGCCCTCGTCGTACCCGACGTAGCCCGGAGGGGCACCGACGAGCCGGGAGACCGAGTGCTTCTCGGAGTACTCGCTCATGTCGATGCGCACCATCGCGCGCTCGTCGTCGAAGAGGAAGTCGGCCAGCGACTTGGCCAGCTCGGTCTTGCCGACGCCGGTCGGCCCGAGGAACAGGAAGCTGCCTGTCGGCCGGTCCGGGTCGGAGATGCCGGCACGGGAGCGCCGTACGGCGTCGGAGACAACGGCCACCGCGGCCCGCTGGCCGACCAGCCGCTCGCCGATGATGTCCTCCATCCGGAGCAGCTTGGAGGTTTCGCCCTCGAGCATCCGGCCGGTCGGGATGCCCGTCCATGCCTCGACGACCTCGGCGATCTCCGCCGGCCCGACCTTCTCGTTGACCATCGGGTTCTCGACGGCGTCGGCGGACTCGGCCAGCGCGATCTGCTTCTCCAGCTCGGGGATGCGGCCGTAGCGGATCTCGGAAGCCTTCTCGAGGTCGCCCTCGCGCTGATGACGCTCCGCCTCGACGAGCAGTGCGTCGAGCTGCTTGCGGATCTCCCCGGAGCCCTCGAGCGCGGTCTTCTCCCGCTCCCAGCGAACCTCCAGCCCGCGCAGCTCCTCTTCCTTGTCGGCCAGGTCGACCTTCAGCTTCTCGAGCCTTTCCTTCGAGCCGGCATCGGTCTCACGCTCCAGCGCCAGCCGCTCCATCTTCATCCGGTCCACCGCGCGCCGGAGCTGGTCGATCTCGACCGGGCTGGACTCGATCTCCATCCGCAGCCGGGACGCGGCCTCGTCGATCAGGTCGATCGCCTTGTCCGGCAGCTGCCGCCCGGAGATGTAACGGTCCGAGAGCATCGCGGCAGCGACGAGCGCGGCGTCGGTGATCTCGACGCCGTGGTGGGCCTGGTACTTCTGCTGCAGCCCGCGCAGGATCGCAACCGTGTCCTCGACGCTCGGCTCGCCGACGAGGACCTGCTGGAAACGCCGCTCCAGAGCCGGGTCCTTCTCGATCCGCTCCCGGTACTCGTCCAGGGTGGTCGCACCGATCAGGCTGAGCTCGCCGCGGGCAAGCATCGGCTTGAGCATGTTGCCGGCGTCCATCGCCGAGTCCCCGCTGGCGCCGGCACCGACCACCGTGTGCAGCTCGTCGATGAAGGTGATCACCTGGCCCTCGGAGGACTTGATCTCCTCGAGCACGGCCTTGAGCCGCTCCTCGAACTCGCCACGGTACTTCGCGCCGGCCACCATCGCGGCCAGGTCGAGGCTCAGCAGCCGCCTGCCCTTCAGGCTGTCCGGCACGTCGCCGTCGACGATCCGCTGGGCGAGGCCCTCGACCACGGCGGTCTTGCCGACGCCGGGCTCGCCGATCAGTACCGGGTTGTTCTTCGTACGGCGCGAGAGCACCTGCACGACCCGGCGGATCTCGGCGTCGCGGCCGATCACGGGGTCGAGCTTGCCCTCGGCAGCGAGCGCCGTCAGATCGACGGCGTACTTCTCGAGCGCCTCGTAGGAGGCCTCCGCGTCGACGCTGGTGACGCGGCGGTTGCCGCGGACTGCAGTGATCGCCTCGCGTAGCGCATCCTGGGTCAGCCCGCCCTCGTCGAGGGCATCCTTGACCGGGCTCGCCACGATCGCCAGCGCGAGCAGCAGGTGCTCGGTCGCGACGTAGTCGTCCTTCATCTCGCCAGCCAGCTCGAGGGCCTTGGCAAAGACCCTGGTCAGCGCGGGTGAGGCGGTCGGCGTCTGCACCGTCGCGCCGGAGGCGCTCGGCAGCCGTACGGCGAGCTCGTCGATCGCGGCACCGAGCACGGTGGTGTCGACGCCGGACTTCTCCAACAGCGTCGGGGTGATCCCGCCGTCCTGGCGCAGCAGCGCGAACGCGAGGTGCGCCGGCTCCAGCTGGGCGTTCCCCGCGGCGACCGCCGCGGTCTGTGCAGCGTTGATCGCCTCGACGCTGCGCGAGGTGAACTTCGATCCGTCCATGAACTCCCCCTCCAGGGCTCGTGTGTCCATCGTGACGGACCACGATCAGCCCGTCAGTGGTTCAACGACCTTGAAGTTGAGTCCATTCCAC
>DATAZI010000031.1:0-94465 GCA_036272095.1 Marmoricola sp.
ACGGTTTACACTCGTACACCGAAATCACCTCCACCCGACCTCGCTACCCTGGTCCCCGTGACTTCTGTGCCCTCCGCGCCCTCCGCGCCCCCCGAGAGCCGCAGCGACAAGAAGGAGCGCACCCGTCGGGCGATCCTGGATGCCGCGCTGCGCCTGACCGAGGACACCGGGCTGGCCGGGCTCTCGCTGCGC
This sequence comes from Marmoricola sp., assembly GCA_036272095.1. Taxonomy (GTDB): domain Bacteria; phylum Actinomycetota; class Actinomycetes; order Propionibacteriales; family Nocardioidaceae; genus Marmoricola. The sequence continues at coordinate 193 of DATAZI010000031.1, forward strand.
CAGGTCGCCAAGGAGGTCGGCATCGTGCCGACCGCCTTCTACCGGCACTTCGCCTCGATCGACGAGCTGGGGCTCGCGCTGGTCGAGGAGTCGTTCGGCTCGCTGCGGGCGATGATCCGCGACGTCCGCCAGGGATCACCCTCACTGGGCCAGATCGTCGACCGCTCGGTCAGCGTCCTGGCCGAGCACGTGCGCGACGAGCGCGAGCACTTCGGCTTCATCGCACGCGAGAAGTCAGGCGGCTCTGCGGTCGTGCGCGACGCCGTACGGCGCCAGTTCCAGCTCTTCGAGCGCGAGCTCGCCACCGACCTGGCCCGGCTCCCGATGGACCACTGGTCGGGCGACGACCTCCGGATCCTCTCCAACCTCATCGTCGGCGCGATGATCACGACGTCCGAGGAGATCCTGCGGGCTGACCCACGGGACCTCCCCGACATCACGCACCGGGCCCGAACCCAGCTGCTGATGGTCATCGTCGGGGCGCTCAACTGGAAGTCGGGCGGCCAGGCCTGAGCAGCCGGCACCGCGGCCGACTGCTCCTCATGATTGGGGCTAGTGGATCGGCAGCGCGTCCCCGTCGAGTTCGCCGGCAGCCGTCTCCAGACCGGCTCCCTCCGAAGCGATCACGTCCAGCTCGGGCTCACCGTGGCCGCCCTGGCCTTCGGGCAGCCGGCCCGGCAGCACTACCGCGAGCGCCACTACCAGGATCGCCAACACTGCGCTGACTGTGAACGCGCGGTCGACACCGTGGATCAGGGCCGGCACGTACTTCGGGTCGGACAGCTTGAGGCTTGCGGTGAAGGACGCCAGGATCGTCAGCGAGATCGCACTGCCGACCGCACCGGCCACCTGCTGCAGGGCGCCGAGCAATGAGCTCGCGTGCGAGTACAGCTGCGGCGGGACGGCCCCGAGGCCCAGGGTGAAGACCGGGGTGAAGACGCAGGCCAGGCTGGACATCATCACGACGTGGACCGCGACGATCTGCCAGTACGGCGTGTGCGCGCCGACCTGCGTGAACAGGGTCAGACCGACCAGGATCCCGATCGCACCGGGGATCACCAGCGGCCTGCCGCCGACCCGGTCGAAGATCTTGCCGACCTGCGGGCCGAGCACGCCCATCGCCAGGCCGCCCGGCATCATCAGCAGCCCGGTGTCCAAGATGCTGAGCCCGCGAGCGGTCTGCAGGTAGAACGGCAGCAGCACCAGCGAGCCGAGGAAGCCCATGAACGCGACCACCATCAACGCGAGCGAGAGTGAGAAGGTGCGGTGCTGGAGGGTACGCAGGTCCAGCAGCGGAGATCCGGAGCGCTGCAGCTGGAGCTGGCGGAGCACGAACAGCGCGACCAGGACCAGGCCGACCGGGATCAGCACCCCCGGCGGGATCAGCGGGTCGTGGCCGCCGATCAGGCTCAGGCCGTAGACCACGCTGCCGAAGCCCAGGGCCGAGGCGAAGACGCTCGGGACATCGAAGGTGCCCGGCGTCGGCTCGCCGACGTTCTTCAGGCGGGACAGCCCGGCCAGCGCGATCAGTGCGGCGATGGGCAGCACGATCCCGAACATCCAGCGCCAGGACAGGTACTGCAGGATCAGGCCGGAGACGGCCGGGCCCATCGCCGGCGCGACCGACATCGCCAGGGTGACGTTGCCCATCACCCGGCCACGGTCGGTCTCGGGGACGACCGACATCAGCGTGGTCATCAGCAGCGGCATCATCACCGCCGTGCCGGACGCCTGCACGACCCGGGCCACGATCAGCACCCAGAACATCGAGGACGGCGCCAGGGCCGCGAGCAGGGTGCCGGCGCAGAACGCCGTCATCGCCAGCGCGAACGCCTGCCGCGTCGTCACCCGCTGCAGGAACCAGCCGGTGATCGGGATGACCACGGCCATCGTGAGCAGGAACGCCGTCGTCAGCCACTGCGAGGCGCGCTCGGTGACGTTGAAGTCGACCTGCAGCCGTGGCAGTGCGTTGACCAGGATCGTCTCGTTGAGGATCACGACGAAGGTCGCCACCACCAGCCAGCGCAGGACGGCCATATCGGCGGCGCTGGTCCGGGCGCCGCCTGCGGGAGCGGAAGTCTGCTGGGCCATGGGATGTCCTCGTGTCAGGTCTGCCGGGGCTGGGCTACGTACCAAGACCCCGCTGTCGTACCTACGACGAACGGGAACCTGCGAATACGACACCGGCTAGGGCTAGAACCCTAGGCCAGCGCGGGGACATTCCCGGCACGATTCACCAACCGTTCAGCGGGGACGGAGCGTGATCTCCGGCACGGTCGCGTCCGACGGCAGGTCGAGCACGTGCAGGATCGCCTCGGTGACCGTCCGCGGGCGGATCCAGCGGGACGCGTCGTAGGTCCGACCCTCCTGCTCGTGGACCTTCTCCTGCATCGGGGTCGCAGTCCGGCTCGGGAAGATCGTGGTCACCCGGACGCCGTGCTCTGCCTCCTCGGCACGCAGCACGTCGGCGAGCGCCCGCAGCCCGAACTTCGAGGCGGCGTACGCCGACCAGGTGGCGTTGGCGACCAGGCCCGCAGAGGAGTTCACGAACACCACCGTCCCCTTGGCTGCACGCAGTGCAGGCAGCACCGCGGCCGTGAGGACCGCGGGAGCAGTCAGGTTCACCGCGAGCTGCCGGTCCCACGACTCGAGGTCGAAGCCGGCGACCGGTCCGAGATCGACGGTGCCGGCCACGTGGTGCAGCGAGTCCAGCCGTGGCAGGTCCAGCGAGGCTGCCCAATCCCGCACCGCGACGGCGTCGGCCAGATCGGCCTGCTCGCGGGTCAGCCGGATCACCGCGTCCCCGCGCGCCTCCAAGGCCTCAGCGAGATCCGCTCCGATTCCCGAGCCCGTCCCGGTCACCAGGTGCGTCCGGCGGGCACCGTCGGTGCTCATCGGGTCAGGACGACCTTCCCGAACACGTCGCCCGCGGCGACGGCGGCGAAACCCTCGGCTGCCCGCTCCATCGGAAGCTCTCTGTCGATCAAGGGCCTGGTGCCGGTGGCGTCCAGCATCGAGATCAGGCTGGCCAGCTCGGACGAGCTGCCCATCGTGGAGCCGATCACCCGCAGCTGCAGGAAGAAGATCCGGGTCAGCTCGGCGTCCTCGACCTGTGGTCCTGACGTCGTACCGGAGATGACGATCGCGCCGCCCGGACGCAGCGCCCGGATCGAGTGCGACCAGGTCGCGCGCCCGACCGTCTCCATCACGGCGTCCACCTTGACCGGGAGCCGGGCTCCGGACTCGAAAACCTCGTGGGCGCCGATCTCCAGCGCACGCGCGCGCTTGGCCGCCTCGCGGCTGGTCGCCAGCACCTTCAGCCCGCCGGCGCGGGCCAGGATGATCAGCGCCGTTGCGACACCGCCGCCGGCACCTTGGACCAGCACGGTGTCGCCGGCCTTGAGCCCGCCCTGGGTGAAGAGCATCCGGTACGCCGTGAGCCAGGCGGTCGGCAGGCACGCAGCTTCTGCGAAGGAGAGCGAGGCCGGCTTGGGGATCAGGTTCGCTCGCGGCACGATCACCGAGTCGGCGAACGTGCCCTGGTGCCGCTCGGAGAGGATCGACCGCTTCGGGTCCAGAGTCTGGTCGCCCGACCACGACGGGTCGTTGACGATCGCATGCACGACGACCTCGTTGCCGTCCTCGTCGTACCCGGCGGCGTCGCAGCCCAGGATCATCGGCAGCGCCTCCTGACGCAGCCCGACCCCGCGCAGCGACCACAGGTCGTGGTGGTTCAGCGAGGCCGCCTTGACCGTGACCTTCGCCCACCCGTCGGGGACCACCGGGTCGGGTCGCTCCCCGATCACCAGCCCGGACAGGGGGTCTTCGGAGGAGAACTTGTCGGCGTAGACGGCGAACATGCGGCCAACCTATCTGCGAGCGACTCCGTCGCGCCTTGCAGCCTCCGCCACAGCCGCCGCCACAGTCGGCCCGACCCGCGGGTCGAACGGCGAGGGGATGATCAGGTCCTCGCGCAGGTCGTCGCCCACGATCGCGGCCAGCGCCTGAGCGGCGGCGAGCTTCATGCCCTCGGTGATCGCGGTGGCGCGGGCATCGAAGGCGCCGCGGAAGATGCCGGGGAAGGCGAGCACGTTGTTGATCTGGTTCGGGAAGTCCGAGCGCCCGGTGGCGACCACCCGGGCGTACTTGTGCGCCAGGTCGGGGTGCACCTCGGGCGTGGGGTTGGCCAGGCCGAAGATGATCGCCTCGTCGGCCATCGACGCCACCACATCCTCGGGCACGGTGCCGCCGGAGAGCCCGATGAAGATGTCGGCGCCGTCCATCACCGCGGCCAGCGAGCCCCAGCGGCCGGTGGTGTCGGCGGTGTCGGCGGCGAGCGCGCGCTTGCTCGAGTTCATGTCGGTGCGGTCGCGGTGCAGCACGCCCGCCCGGTCGACGACCGCGATGTCGCGGTAGCCCGCGGCGAGCAGGATCCGGGTCACAGCGACTCCGGCCGCACCGGCGCCGGAGACGACGATCCGGACTGTGTCGTGGTACTTGCCGGTCAGCTTCATCGCGTTCTCCAGCGCGGCCAGCGTCACCACCGCAGTGCCGTGCTGGTCGTCGTGGAAGACCGGGATGTCGAGGCGCTGCTTGAGCCGCTCCTCGATCTCGAAGCAGCGCGGCGCCGAGATGTCCTCGAGGTTGATGCCGCCGAAGCTCGGAGCGAGCCGGACGACCGTCTCGACGATCTCGTCCACGTCGGTGGTGTCCAGGCAGATCGGGATCCCGTCGATCCCGCCGAACTGCTTGAACAGGATCGCCTTGCCCTCCATCACCGGCATCGCAGCACGGGGGCCGATGTCGCCCAGGCCCAGCACCGCGGTGCCGTCGGTGATCACCGCGACCGTGTTCGAGGTCCAGGTGTAGTCGCCGTAGATCGACGGGTCCTCGGCGATCGCCTCACAGACCTGCGCAACGCCGGGCGTGTAGGCCATCGACAGCTCGTCGGGCCCGTTGAGCGCCACAGTCGAGGCGATCTCCATCTTGCCGCCGGAGTGCAGCGCGAAGATGGGGTTGTCGGCGTGCGGGCCGTCGAGCTCGGGGGCAGGGCGCAGATCAGGCATTTGGTCAAATGCAACCATGGGGTTGACTCTCTCGTGACATCGGGAAGTCGCACGGACTCCGGGGAAGCGGTACGGCGGCGGTGCACAGGCTGCTCGAACGCCGACCTTGCGTGAGTCGACGGAGTGCCAGAACTGGGGGATCTCCCGGCTTCATGCTCTCACAGGACCGCCGAACGACCATGGTCGCTCGGGCCAATTGTGGTTGAACAGACAATTTCTGCGAGTCCTCCGTGTCTGTCCGTCAGCCCGGAGGCCCGGCCAGACGCCCCGGCCGCGGCCAGACGCGGGCCAGGACGACGGCCTGCACCGCCTCGTCGTGCAACGCGCCCCGATGCCGCGAGTCGACCCCCTCCTCAGGGTTGTCGCTGAGCACGAACCAGCCGAGGGTCCCTGAGCCAGTGGTCGCGGCGTACGCGATCCGCTTGACGGCGAGAGTGCCGTCGGCGAACCGGACCACGGCCACCGCCCCGGGACGAGGCACGGCGCCATAGCCGACGAGCAGCCGGTCACCAGGCCGCAGGGTCGGGACCATCGACCGGCCGCTCACCCGGGCGAGACCCCACCGACGCCTGATCCGCACGCGGAGTAGTGTCGCAGGTGACTTCAGTCGGTGCCGGTGCACGTGTTGATCGGCCCGCCTGGGGTACCAACGAATGTGACCCCCACTGATCCACCAGAGAGGACCTGAGCATGTTCGCGCGACTGTTCGCACCCACCGTCGAGGTTTCCGCCCACTGCGACCTGCCGTGCGGCGTCTACGACCCCGCCCAGGCACGCATCGAGGCCGAGTCGATCAAGGCCATCATCGCCAAGGCCGGCGACAGCGACGACCCCGACTTCCGGACCCGGGCCGTGCTCATCAAGGAGCAGCGCTCCGAGCTCGTCAAGCACCACCTCTGGGTGCTGTGGACCGACTACTTCAAGCCGCCGCACTTCGAGAAGTACCCGCAGCTGCACACCCTGGTCAACGAGGCCACCAAGTTGGCCGGCGCCACCGGCACCAAGGGCACGATGGACGCCGCCGTCGCGGACCAGCTGCTCGCCAAGATCGACGAGATCGCCGAGATCTTCTGGGAGACCAAGAAGGCCTGAACGCACTTCGCGGACGGGGTCGGGCCTTACGGTCCGGCCCCGTTCTGCATCCTCGCCTATGGTGGAGAACATGCACCCCGATGCTGAAGTCCGCCTGCCGGCGGAGACCGCGTACGTCGCGGTCCTGCGGATGGCCGCCTCCGGGATCGCAGCCCGACTCGACTTCACCCTCGACGAGATCGAGGACCTCCGGATGGCGGTCAGCGAGGCCTGCTCGCTGGTGCTGGGCGACGCCACCCCGGGCGGCTCGCTGACGGCGCGGTTCTATCTCGACCAGCAGCACATAGAGGTACGCGTCTCGGCAGATGCCGTCGACCCGTCGGTCCCGGACACCGACAGCTTCGCCTGGCAGGTGCTGACCACGACCGCCACCGACGTCACTGCGGCGGCCGCGCCCCACGAGCTCGCGGTCACCCTGACGATCGCCTCGACCTCGACGCGCGACCCCGCCTGACGATGAGCGACGACAGCCCGCAGATCCTCGAGACGCTGCGCGAGCGAAGTCAGGCCCTCTTCATCGACCTCAGCACCGCCGAGCCCGGGCGCGCGGCAGACCTGCGAGCGGCGCTGATCGAGCTGCACCTCCCCCTCGTCGAGCACTGCGCGCGCCGGTTCGTGCACCGCGGCGAGCCGTTCGAGGACCTCGCCCAGGTCGGCACGATCGGCCTGATCAAGGCCGTCGACCGGTTCGACCTCGAGCGCGGCGTCGAGTTCTCGACTTACGCCACCCCGACGATCATCGGCGAGATCAAGCGGCACTTCCGCGACAAAGGCTGGGCCGTACGGGTCCCGCGCCGACTCCAGGAGCTGCGGATGTCGATCGCTACCGCGACTGCCGACCTGACCCAGTCTCTGGGCCGCTCCCCCACCGCCGCGGAGATCGCGGCCCGGCTCGAGGTGCGCGTCGAAGACGTCCTCGAGGGCATCGAGTCGGCGAACGCCTACACGACGATGTCGCTGGATGCCGGCACCGGCGAGGACGCACCGGCCTGGATCGACAGCCTCGGGCACACCGACGAGGCACTGGAGCACGTCGAGATCCGGGAATCGCTGCGGCCGTTGATCGAGCGGCTGCCCGCCCGGGAGCAGCAGATCCTGGTTCTGCGCTTCTTCCGCCAGCAGACCCAGTCGCAGATCGCCGAGCAGGTGGGCATCTCCCAGATGCACGTCTCCCGGCTCCTGACCCGCACCCTGGAGAAGCTGCGCGACTCCATCGAATAGGCCGCATCCACCGGCTAGGTGGAGTCGCCGTCGGTCGGCAGGTCGTTCATCGCCGCGATCGACTGGGGATGCAGCATCCCGATCAGCACGATCACCGCGGGCACGGCCAGCACCACAGCGAGCAGGGTGGTGTCGCCGGTGCGGAAGTTCCAGGCCAAGCCGAGCGCGATGAGCTGGCCGATCATCACCGGCCCCCGGGCCCAGGTCTGGGCACGGGTAAGGCCCCAGCCGCTGCCCAGCAGCGCGATGCCGAAGATCACGAAGAAGAGCGAGGTCGTGACGCCCATGACTGCCCGGGAGGAGTGTGTCTCCAGCGCCTCGGCCGCGCCGAAGACGACCACTCCGAGGCCCTCGAGGAGGACGACCGCCGAGGCGACCAGCAGCGGGACGGGCGCAGTGGTATTCCGCGGTCTCGGCTGCTCTGACGGCTCTGGCTCCACGGGAAACCACCTTAGTGGCCGGCACGACGACGAAAACCGAAGGCCCCGCCCGGCGAAACAGACCTTTTGTGATCAACGTGACCTGCGAGGGGTCTTGTGTCGGAGCCCTGATCTTGCCAACATCTAGGGGTAACTACGCCCTGTCTACTCCGGCGTCGTCACAACCCCCTGCCCGGACCCGATCGGCCCGGAGCCAGGATCAACCTAGTGAACGCGTTCACACACCTCGAACAGGAGTTCCTCGCCATGGATTGGCGCCACCGCTCCGCGTGTCTCGACGAAGACCCGGAGCTGTTCTTCCCCATCGGCAACACTGGGCCGGCCATCCTGCAGATCGAGGAGGCCAAGCAGGTCTGCCGCCGGTGCGACGTCCGCGAGCAGTGCCTGTCGTGGGCCCTCGAGGCCGGCCAGGACCACGGCGTCTGGGGAGGACTCAGCGAGGACGAGCGACGCGCTCTGAAGCGTCGCAACGCCCGCGCACGGGTGCGTACCGCCTGATCCAGAGCGCGCCAGCGGCCTTGATCGGCCGCGTCAGCGCGCGAACGAGAACTCCACCACGGTCCCGGGACCGTCCTCGCGTGCACCCATCGTCAGTGAGCCTCGGAGCTCCGAGACGAGCGTCTGCACGATGGACAGGCCCAGGCTCGCGCCTACCGCGGGGTCGAAGCCGTCCGGCAGGCCGACCCCGTCGTCGACCACCCGGACGGTGATCGAACGATCGACCGGACCGGTCGGCTCGAAGCTTGACGAACCGGTGGGCCGGTAGACCTCGACGTCGACCGACCCTGACCTCCCGTCCGGGAAGCCGTGCTCCATGGCGTTCTGCAGGATCTCGGTGAGCACCATCGCCAGCGGAGTAGCGGCATCGGATCCGATCGTCCCGAAGGATCCGGACCGGCGCAGCCGCACCGAGCCCGCGTGTCCGCCGACCTCGGCTACCAGGCTGATGAGCTGGTCGGCGACGGCATCGAACTCGACGGCCTCCTCGAAGCTCTGGCTCAGCGTCTCGTGGACCACGGCGATCGCCCCGACCCGGCGTACGGCCTCCTCGAGCGCCTCGCGGCCGCTGACCGACTCGATCCGCCGTGCCTGGAGCCGTAGCAGCGCGGCCACCGTCTGCAGGTTGTTCTTCACCCGGTGATGGATCTCCCGGATCGTCGCGTCCTTCGTGACCAGCTCGCGGTCGCGGGTCCGCAGGTCGGTGACGTCGCGGACCAGGACTACGCCACCGGTCAGGGCGCCCTCCGGCCGCAGCGGGATCGCCCGCATGATCACGGTCGCGCCCCGGTTGCCGATCTCGGTCTCGCGCGGGGCGCGGGTGCCGAGCACCGCGCTGATCGTCTCCTCGTCGGGTCGCAGCGACGGCGGCACCAGCGCCCGGGTGACCTCAGCGAGGTTCTGGTCGGTCAGGTCGGTCGAGAGCCCGAGCTTGCGGTACACGGAGAGCGCGTTCGGGCTTGCATAGGCGACCCGGCCGGCCGCGTCGAGCCGGATGAAGCCGTCGCCCACCCGCGGGGTATCGGCGTGGTCGGAGCGCTGGCCCGGGTAGGGGAAGGTGCCGTTGGCGATCATCTGGGTCAGCTCGCTCGCGGTCTGCAAGTAGGAGAGCTCGAGCCGGCTGGGCGTCCGTACGCCGTGCAGGTTGGTGTTGCGCGCGACCAGCGCGATGATCCGCTCGCCGCGGCGTACCGGGATGGCCTCGACACGCACGGGGACGTCATCGCGCCACTCCGGGTCGCCGTCGCGGGCGATCCGGCCCTGGTCCAGCGCCGAGTCGAGCAGTCGCCGTCGTCCGCGCGGCACGTAGGTCCCGACGACGTCGTCGACCAAGGCGGTCGGCCCGGTGGTCGGGCGCATCTGTCCCGCCGCCCAGTACCCCTCCCTCGCGCTGTCCGGCAGCCACAGCACCAGATCGGCAAAGGACAGGTCGGCGATGATCTGCCAGTCGGCCTGGAGCAGCGCGAGCCAGGCCATGTCGTCCTCGGTGAGGTCGGTATGGGCTCGGGCTAGCTCGGGCAGCGACGGCACGCGTGGAGCCTAGCGAGCCTCCGAGCTTGCTCGTGACCGAGTGGACGACTAAGCGTCGACGAGCGAAGCGAGGTTCACCGAGCCAGCGTGGAGAACTCCGAGGACCTGCCGTGGCCCGGATGCAACAATGCCAGACATGGCCTCGGGATTCTGGGAGCACGTCGTCGCCAGCGGCTTGCAGGTACCCACGGACCGCTCCTTGGTCGAGATGACCGAGGACCTGACCCGGATGCTCGGCGATCCCGACCCGGACGTGCGTGACGGGATCGCTTTCCCCACGCTGGCGACCTGGATCGATGAGGGCGTCTACGACGACCTGCTGGTCGGTCTGGGCGACGGCCTGTGCCACGGCCTGGACATCGGCCTGGGCCGGCCCGAGGACGACTCGGTCTTCCGGCGCAGCTTCTCCGCCCTGGCCCTGACCGAGTGCATCGATCGCAGCACCACTACCGGCCTGGCGGGCCCCGAGGTCGTGCTGCGCTGGGGCGACCGGGTGATGAGCTGGCTGGCGCGGGAGCAGGACCTGCGCGGGTTCGTACCGGGCAAAGGCTGGGCGCACGCGCTGGCCCACGGCGCCGACGCGCTCGGCGCGCTGGCCCGATCGCCGTACATCGGCCGCCTGGAGCTGACCGTCATCCTCGACGTCATCGGCGACCGGCTGCTGACGCCGACCGAGGTGTTCTTCGTCGCCGGCGAGGACGACCGGCTCGCCTACGCAACCATGCACCTGCTGCACCGTGACGTCCTCGGCCTGGAGGTGGTCGAGCCGTGGGTCGCCCGGATCGCGGCCGGCGCCCGGCCCAGCGGGGACGCGCACGACTATCCCGAGCGGCATCCCTACCGGGTCGCCGGCAACGTGCAGGGCTACCTGCGAAGCCTCCAGCTGCAGCTCGCACTGGGCGCCGAGCACCCCGCCTGCCGCACCGACCTGCTGCTGGTCCTGATCTCGCACCTACGGGCCACCAATCCGGCGTACTTCGCCTCTTCGCGGGCCCACTGAGCAACAGCTCGGAGCGGTAGCCTCGCGAGCATGACCGATGCACCCGAGAACGCCGCCGGCCCCGTCGAATCGCATGCCGGCGCGCATGCCGTCGCCATTGCCCGCGCCCACGGTGTCGAGACGATGTACACGCTGTCCGGCGCGCACGTCTTCCCGATGTACGACGGCGCGGTGAAGGCCGAGCCGCCGATGCGGATCCTCGACGTCCGGCACGAGCAGACCGCGGCGTTCGCGGCCGAGGCCACCGGCAAGCTCACCCGCACCCCCGGCCTGGCCGTGCTCACCGCCGGCCCCGGCGTGACCAACGGCGTCAGCGCGATCGCCCAGGCCCAGTTCGCGGGCTCGCCGATGGTCGTGATCGGCGGCCGCGCCCCGGCGAACCGCTGGGGCTCCGGCTCGCTCCAGGAGCTCGACCAGCCGCCGATCGTGGCGCCGGTCTCGAAGCTCGCAAAGACCCTGCACACCGCGGCCGACGTCGCCGAGGGGGTGCACGAGGCGTTCACCGTCGCGGGCTCCTCGCACCGCGGGCCGGTGTTCGTCGACGTGCCCATGGACGAATTCTTCAACAACGCCACCGTGGTCCGGCCGACGCCGGGCGCTCGGACCCGGGTCGCGCCCGACACCGACGCGCTGGACAGGATCGCCGACCTGCTTGCGAGCGCCGCGCGCCCGGTCGTGATCCTGGGCACCGACGTGTGGGCGGACGGCGCCGACGAGGCGGCACTGCGCTTCGTGGAGGACCTCGGCATCCCGGCGATCACCAACGGCATGGGGCGCGGCGTGGTCCCAGGGGGCCACCCGCTGCTGATGACCAAGGCACGCGGGCCCGCACTCGGGACCGGCGACCTGGTGATCGTGGTCGGCACGCCCTTGGACTTCCGCCTCGGGTACGGCGTCTTCGGCGGCAAGGACGGGGCCCGGTTGGCCGAGGTCGTGCACCTCGCCGACTCCGCTGGCCAGGTCTCGGGCCACGCGGAGCTCGCCGGGTCGGCGTACGGGGACCTGACGCTGGTCCTCGACGGGCTGGCCGCGGCGTTCTCGCGGAGGCCGCGCCCCGACTGGAGCAGCTGGGTCACCAGCCTTCAGGAGACCGTCGCCGCCGGCGTCTCCCGCGACGCCGACCTGCTGGCCTCGGACGCACCCGTGATCCACCCCGCGCGCATCTACGGCGAGCTGCTCCCCCGCCTCGCCGACGACGCGATCGTGGTCGGCGACGGTGGCGACTTCGTGTCCTTCGCGGGCAAGTTCGTCGAGCCGAAGCGGCCTGGCGGCTGGCTGGACCCGGGCCCGTACGGCTGCCTCGGAGCCGGCATGGGTGGCGCGATCGCAGCCCGCCTGCACCGGCCCTCGGCGCAGGTCGTGCTGCTCTACGGCGACGGCGCGGCGGGGATGTCGCTGATGGACGTCGACACCCTGGTCCGCCACGACCTCCCGGTCGTGATGGTCTGCGGCAACAACTCGGCCTGGGGCCTGGAGAAGGGCCCGATGCAGTTCCTCTACGGGTACGACGTCGCGGCAGACCTGGCGCCGGCAACCCGGTACGACGAGGTGGTCAAGGCACTCGGCGGCGCCGGCGAGCTGGTCACCGACCCGTCGAAGATCGGCGAGGCGCTCGACCGGGCGTTCGCTGCCGATGTGCCGTACCTGGTCAACGTGATCACCGACGTGGATGCGGCGTACCCGCGCGCGACCTTCGGGATCTAGCTGTAGCCGGCGGTCAGAGCCGGCCTAGTCAGAGCCGGCCTACTCAGAGCCGGCCTAGAAGCTTCTCGCCGTCCACGATCACCCGGGTCACCTCGCCGGAGCCGAGCAGCTTGCCGCCAGGCTCGCGCGCGGCCGCCTCGAAGCGGACCAGACGACCGTCGGCGTAGACGACCGTCGCAGTCACCTGCACGTGCGCCCCGATCTTCGATGCGGCGAGGTGCTCCAGCGCGACCCGGGTGCCCACCGACGTCGACGGCGGCTCGAGGTCGAGGACCTCGCAGGTCACGGCCTCGCACCAGGCGAGCAGCACCGGGGTGCCGAGCACCGGGAGCGAGCCCGACCCGACCGCGGTCGCCGTATCGGCCTGGGAAACGACGAACTCCCGGGTCGTGGATCGACCCAGGAGCTCGTTGATGTCTGACACGGCGTCAGGCGTTGGGCCGCTTGCCGTGGTTCGCGGCCTTCTTCTTACGAGCGCGGCGCTTGCGTCCGGTCTTACCCATAGGGTCCTCCTTGGAGATCGTTCCTCCACGAGCACGCGGAGCGGCGACCATCCTCTCAGGTCAGCCCGCGCTGCGCGAATCGCGTCCGGCTACTGGCCTTCGGAGGTCAGCGTGATCTGGACCTGGCGGATCCGGACCAGCACCTTGTCGCGCAGCTCGTTGGGCGCCTGCTCCGAGCAGGACCGAGCCACCAGCGACTTCACGGTCCGCTCGAGGTCGTACTTCGCCAGACACGGGCCGCACTCGTCGAGGTGCTTCTGGATGACCGCGCAGTCGGCGTCGTCCATCTCCCGGTCGATGAAGGTGAAGATCTGGTGGATGACCTCGGAGCAGTCGGTGTCGTGGATCTTCTGACTCATGACGCGACCCCGTCCCGAACGTAGTCCGAGAGCATCTCGCGCAGCTGGCGGCGGCCCCGGTGCAGTCGCGACATCACGGTGCCGATCGGCGTCTCCATGATCTCCGCGATCTCCTTGTACGGGAATCCCTCGACGTCGGCGAGGTAGACCGCGAGCCGGAAGTCCTCGGGGAGACGCTGCAGAGCGTCCTTCACGTCCGAGTCGGGCAAGTGCTCGAGCGCCTCCATCTCGGCGGACTTCAGCCCGGTCGACGAGTGCGACTCCGCACGGGCGAGCTGCCAGTCCTCGACGTCCTCGGCCATCGACTGCTGCGGCTCGCGCTGCTTCTTGCGGTAGCTGTTGATGAACGTGTTGGTCAGGATCCGGTAGAGCCACGCCTTCAGGTTGGTCCCGGGCTTGAACTGGTGGAACGCGGCGAACGCCTTGGCGAACGTCTCCTGGACCAGGTCCTCGGCATCCTGCGGGTTGCGGGTCATCCGCATCGCGGCGGAGTAGAGCTGGTCGAGGAACGGGAGCGCGTCGGTCTCGAAGCGGAGCTGGCGCTCCGCCTCGCTCTCGTCGGCCACCACGATCTCGGGGGACTTCTCGGTCTCCATTGATTCGGTCATCGTCACCAAGACTACCGACCCTTCCTCGGAAGCGGGACGCTCGAGCACTGCCAGCATCTGCGCCTCTCCCCTCGGTTGAGAACTCTCGACAGCCCGGTGCCGTCATGGGCATGAACAACACCTCAGCGCGACGGATTCCCGACGACCTCACGAACCACCCAGTCCAGGACGGCCTCACGCACGACCGCCAGCGCCTCGTCCTGGCTCAGCGGAGCCGACTTGGGCACCTTCATCGAGTGGTCGGCGGCTGCCACGACGGCCAGTTCGACGTCGTCGGGGAACTCCTCGGGGCGGCCGAACGGATCGCGCTCGCCCTGGACCACCAGGGTCGGCAGACCGGCGCCGAGGAGCTCGGGCAGCCGGGTCTTCTCGGGGCGGCCCGGCGGGTGCAGCGGGAAGGACAGCGCGATCACCCCGACCGCTCCGACCGATTGCCCGATCCGGCACGCGGACCGGGCCCCTGCGCTGCGCCCACCCAGCAGGAACGGCCCCCGGGGCCGCAGGCCGGCAAGCACGGCGCGGTAGCACTCGTCGATGACGGCGGGCCGCGGCGCCAGCTTCTTGCCCTGAACCCGCCACGGCATCTCGACCAGCCAGACCGAGAGCTGCTGGCCGGGCAGATCGGCCGCGATCCGGACCAGGTCGCCGGCGTCGATCCCGCCGCCGGCGCCGTGAGTCAGCACGAGGGTCGTCATCGGCTTCCGGGCGCGGTGGACCTCGACCCGGGCGTCGCCCAGCGGCGTGTCGATGATCCGCGTAGTGGCCATCAGGCCTCGGGCTCGAGCGGCAGCGGCTCGATCAGCTCCGGGCCGTTGTTGGCGACATGGGAGACCAGGGCCGGCACAGGGTACGCCTCGAGCATCCCCGGCACGGCGGGCTTCAGCAGGCCGAGCAGCTCTGCGGGATCGCGTGGCGCCGGGTCGAGCCACGCGTCGTACGCCTCAGGAGCGAGCATTAGCGGCATCCGGTCGTGGATGCGCCCGAGGTCGTCGGTCGCGTCGGTGGTGATCACCGTGGCCGTCCACTTCCAGCGCAGCGGGTCGTCATCAGCCTTGGTGGGGTCGCGCCAGAGCTCGTAGAGCCCGGCCATCGCCAGCACGGAGCCGTCCTTGGGGCGGATGAAGAAGGGCTGCTTCTTCGGCTTCCCGGACTTGGTGAGGCCCTCGGTGACGTACCACTCGTAGTAGCCGTCGGCGGGCAGGATCGCGCGGCGCTTCTCGAACGCGCGCCGATACGCCGGCTTCTCCGAGACCGTCTCCATCCGGGCGTTGATCATCCGGCTGCCGATCTTGGGGTCCTTCGCCCAGGACGGGACCAGACCCCAGCTGGCGACCCGGATCTGACGTTCTGCTGGCAGCTCCTCGCCGTCGACCGAACGCGGCGGGCGCTCCAGGACGGCGTAGACCTCCTTGGTAGGAGCAACGTTGTAGTCGGGCTCCAGCCGGGGCAGGTCCGGCGGCAGTGCCGTACGGATCTCGAACTCCTCGACGATGTCCTCGGGATCCAGGCTCGAGGCGTAGCGGCCGCACATGCGACCAGGCTAGTGGTGAGGGCCGACGGGAACTACGTCCTCGCCAGCTCGTCCAGCAGCGCGCTCGTGGCGGCGAGGTTGGGCGGCAGGCCTTCGATCCACAGCCGCACCGCGCTGCCGCTGGGGGTCGCCTCGCCGAGCAGGACCCGCAGCGTGTTGACCCGGTTGCCCAGGCCGTCGTTGCGCTCGACCAGGACCAGCAGCCGGCTCGGGCTGGCCTCGCCGATGCTCTCCTCGCCCTCGAAGACGAGCCGGACCTGGCTGGCCACCTGCGCCATCACCAGCGCGCCTCCCAGGCGCTGGTCCGGTTCGGTCGATGCGAGCTGCGGCACGTCCACGACGACCAGGGCGTGACCGGAGTCGCCGCCATCGCCTCGGGAGTCTGCGCCGCGCTGGATCTCCGAGATCCTCCCGCGCAGGTGGGCCAGGGTCGCAAGCCCGGTGAGCGGGTTCTCGCAGGACACCTCGTGGAGGTAGCCGAGCGTCTCGTCGCTCCAGGCGATGCCGAGAGCACGGGTCGACTCGAAGTCGGGCTCTCGGCCTACCACCAGCGCAAAGGTGGACCGGAGTCCGTGGAGCGCCTCACTCAGGTCGACGCCGTCACGGGCCAGGTCCCGGCCCACCACTGCACAGGCGGCGTGAGCTTCGGAACCAGCGGACAGAGCCTCCCCAACTGCCTCGAAGCGTGCGGGCAGCTTCTGCCGCAGGCGTTCGGACATCTCCTGGCTCTTACCGCCGGTGGTGCCGGTGCTCCTTCTCGACATCGTCGCGAAGAGTCCCATCCACCAGTCCTCCGGGCTCACTGTTCCTTGAAGCTTTCGGTCCTCCCCAGACGACCGAACGCACCAGTGGAACGGGCTCGGGGAGGCTTCATGACGCAGAAACGAGAATATTTGCCATCGGGCCGCAATACTGCGAAACAGGACACCTGTGAGCGCCCATGACAGGATGGGGCGTCACTTAATCCCGACTAGTCCGTTATTGAGACAAATGACCGTTATCGACCGCGCGCCCGGGCAGGGCGAACTGAGCGACGCCGAGTTGATCTCGAGCGTGCGCGGTGGTGACGTGTCCGCGTACGGCGACCTGTTCGCCCGGCACCGCGACGCAGCCACCCGGCTGGCGCGCCAGCTCGTCTCGGCACCGGATGCCGATGACCTGGTCTCCGAGGCGTTCGCGAAGGTCCTCAACGTCCTGCTCGCCGGCGGTGGCCCGGACGTCGCCTTTCGCGCGTACCTGCTCACCGCGGTCCGCCGCCTGCACGTCGACCGGATCCGGGCGACCTCGCGGGCGACGCCGACAGACGACCTGAGCGTCTATGACCAGGGCGAGCCGTTCAAGGACACCGTGATCGCCGGGTTCGAGGGCGGCGCGGCGGCCAAGGCCTACGCGAGCCTGCCTGAGCGCTGGCAGCTGGTGCTGTGGCACCTCGAGGTCGAGGGCCAGAAGCCAGCGGAGGTCGCGCCACTGCTCGGGATGACCCCCAACTCTGTCTCCGCGCTGGCCTACCGCGCCCGCGAGGGCCTGCGCCAGGCCTACCTGCAGATGCACTCCGCCGACATCTCCGACGCCGACTGCCGCTGGGTCCACGACAAGATGGGCGCCTACGTCCGCAAGGGCCTCTCCCGACGCGACGCGGCCAAGGTCGAGGAGCACCTGCGGACCTGCCGCAAGTGCACGGCACTGTTCGTCGAGCTCTCCGAGGTCAACTCCTCGATGGCCGGCGTGATCGGCCCGGTCGTGCTCGGCACCGCCACGATGGCCTACCTCGACAGCATCCACGGCGTCGGCGCCCTCGGCGGCTTCGGCGGAGCCGTGGGCAAGGCACTCGCCAAGCCGGTCGCCGGCGCCGGTGCCGCGCTGGGCCGGGCCCGGGAAGCCGTGCTGGCCCAGGGCCGGGTCGTCGTCGGCATCGGCGGCGGGCTCGCCGTCGCAGCTCTGGCGACGTTCGTGGTGCTGGTCACCAACTCGGGTGGACCGGTCGGACCGCCCATCGGCTCGCTCCCCCCGATCGGCGTCACCACCGGGCCGGCAACCCCGACGCCGACCGCAACCCCCACGCGTCACCGCAGCAAGCCGCGGTCCTCGACGAGCAGCAGCGTCGGTACCGGTGGCTTCGTCGCGTCGGCCTCGAGCTCACCGACCAGCACCCCGCACAAGCACCGCACCACGACCACCAAGACGCCGACGTCGCCGGTGACGGTGATCACGCCTCCGCCGACCGGACCCACGGGCCCGACGACCACCCCGGTCACCGACGCCGACGTCAGCGTGCGACTGGCCTTCCAGCCCAAGCTCGGACTGCTCGGCGCGCCGGACGCCGGCACGCTGGGCAACCTCAACGCGGACGTGAGCGGCCTGCCGGCCGGCACGACCGGGATGATCACCGTCGACATCGTCGGCGGATCGCTGACGCCGCTGGGCACCGGGTGCACCGAGTCCGGGTTCAGCACCACGGTGACCTGCGTCGTCGGCCCCGATGCGCCGCCGCTGGTCTTCAAGGTCAACGGCGTCCCGATCACGGCCACGGCCGAGGTCACCGCACCGGCCACGGTCGAGGACCCGCAGATGGACAACAACAGCGATGCGCTCCTGCTCGGCCTGCTCTGAGAAGTGTGCCCAGAGGTGTGCCCAGAGGTGTGCCCGAGGTCTGCCCGAGGTCTGCCCTGGGAAGTACGGCGACCGCTCTCGGTAGCCTTCGACCGTGACCGGAACCGCTGCCAGCCTGCCTTCGGGCCCCGCCGACCCCTGGCCGGCCCCGCGCGCCCGGGTGCCGGTCGACCTGCGGGTGACGCTGCCGGGCTCGAAGTCGCTGACCAACCGCGAGCTCGTCCTCGGCGCGCTCGCCGAAGGCCCGGGCGTCGTACGCCGTGCCCTTCGGTCGCGCGATACCGAGCTGATGGCACGCGCGCTGACCAGCCTGGGCTCGCCGGTCGACACCGCCGCTGAGGACTGGGCCCTCAGCCCCGGGATCGGCCCGGCACGCACCGAGGCTGCCGAGGTCGACTGCGGGCTTGCCGGCACTGTGATGCGGTTCGTGCCGCCCTTGGCCGCCCTGCGTGGCGGCCCGGTCGCCTTCGACGGCGACCCGCACGCGCGCACCCGCCCGATGGGCGCGGTCCTGAGCGCTCTGCGCGGTCTCGGGGTCGTCGTCCGCGGCGAGACCGACGCGCTCCCCTTCACCGTGCTGGGCGGCCCGACGCCGGGGGTGGTCCCTGGCGGCACCGTGGTGATCGACGCCTCGGCCTCGAGCCAGTTCATCTCGGCCCTCCTGCTCGCCGCAGCGCGGTACGAGTCCGGCGTCACCGTGATCCACGACGGCAAGCCGGTGCCCTCGATGCCGCACATCGAGATGACCGTCGCGTGCCTGCGCGGGCGCGGCGTCGATGTCGACGACAGCGAGACGGACCGCTGGGTCGTCCACCCCGGGCCGATCGCCGCGCGCGACGTGGTCATCGAGCCGGACCTATCGAACGCCGCGCCGTTCCTGATGCTGGCCCTGACCAGCGGCGGCACCGTCCGGGTCCCCGACTGGCCGACGGGCACCACCCAGGCGGGCGACGCACTGCGCGGGATCCTGGCGGCGATGGGGGCCGAGGTGGAGCTGGACAGCGACGGGCTCAGCGTCACCGGGACCGGCACGATCACGGGCATCGACGTCGACCTGCACGACGTCGGCGAGCTCGCTCCGGCGGTCGCGGCCCTCGCAGCACTGGCCGACTCCCCCTCGCACCTGCGCGGGATCGCGCACATCCGCGGGCACGAGACCGACCGGCTCGCGGCACTGGCCGCCGAGCTCTCCGGGCTCGGCGCCGAGGCGACCGAGCACGACGACGGCATCTCGATCCGCCCTGCCGCGCTGCACGGAGGCGTCTTCGGGACCTACGGCGACCATCGGATGGCCCACGCCGCCGTCGTCATCGGCTCCGCGGTCGACGGCGTGCTGGTCGAGGACGTTGCAACGACGGCCAAGACCTTCCCCGGGTTCGAGCGTGTCTGGGCCGGGCTGCTGGTCGACGGGCAGAGCTCGTCGTGAACCCGCGGTACGACGAGCACGATCCCGAGGCCTTCGACCGGCCGCGCCGTCGTACCCGCCCGCGCACCAAGGACCGGCCGACGTACGACGACGCCGTCCCGGCGCGCGTGATCACCGTGGACCGCGGGCGGCTCACCTGCCTGCTCGAGGACGGTCCGGCGAAGGGCACCACCGTGATGGCGATGAAGGCCCGGCCTCTGGGACGCAAGGGCGTCGTGGTCGGAGACCGGGTCCGACTCGTCGGCGACACGTCGGGCGACGATGGCAGCCTCGCCCGGATCGTCCTGGTCGACGAGCGCGTCACCACGCTACGGCGTACGGCGGACGACACCGACCCGGTCGAGCGGGTGCTGGTCTCCAACGCCGACCAGCTGGTGATCGTGGCGGCGCTCGCCGATCCCGAGCCGAGGCCGAGGCTGATCGACCGGGCGCTCGTCGCGGCGTACGCCTCGAAGATGGAGCCGCTGCTCTGCCTCACCAAGGCCGACCTCGCCGACCCGGAGACGCTGGTCTCGATCTACCGGCCGCTCGGCGTGCCCTACGTGGTGACCGAGCGCGGCGCGGATGTCAGCGCGGTCCGCGAGCGGCTCGCCGGCCGGACCAGTGTCCTGGTCGGCCACAGCGGAGTCGGCAAGTCCACGCTGGTCAATGCCCTGGTCCCGGACGCGATGCGCTCGACCGGGATCGTCAACGCCGTCACCGGACGCGGCCGGCACACCTCGACCAACGCGCTGATGCTGCCGCTGCCGGCGGCCGACGGCGGCGCTGCGGACGGCTGGATCATCGACACCCCAGGCATCAGGTCCTTCGGGCTCGCGCACGTGCAGCCCGACCAGCTGATCGAGGCGTTCCCCGACCTGCACGAGCTGACCGAGAGCTGCCCCCGGGGCTGCACCCACGGCTTCGGCGAGCCCGAGTGCGGGCTCGACGAGGCGGTCGGCGACCAGCGCGACCGGGTCGAGTCGTTCCGGCGGCTGCTCGCCACCCGGGACACCCAGAGCGGAGACTGAGGGCTGGCCCGTCGGTCGGGGTGACTGGCCTGTCCCCATGATCCTCGCTTCGCTCGTCAACGGGCTCTCGGCCACTCGGCCACGAGCAAGCTCGGGCACTCGGTGATCCTCGCTCCGCTCCTCAACGCTCCTCGCTACGCCGGCAACGGAGCAAGCTCCTTGCGGCTCCGCTCGTTCGCGTAACCTCGACCCATGGCTCTGGACCACACCGACGACCTCAGGCTCGCGCACGTGCTCGCCGACGATGCCGATGCACTGACGATGGCCCGGTTCAAGGCGCTGGACCTGCACGTGATGACCAAGCCCGACCTGACCCCGGTCACCGACGCCGACCAGGCTGTCGAGGAAGGCATCCGGCGGACGCTGTCGCGGGCCCGGTCGCGCGACGCGGTCCTCGGCGAGGAGCAGGGCCTGGTCGGCCACAGCCAGCGCCAGTGGGTGGTCGACCCGATCGACGGCACCAAGAACTTCGTGCGCGGCGTACCGGTGTGGGCGACGCTGATCGCGCTGATGGTCGACGACGAGGTCGTCGTCGGCGTCGTCTCCGCGCCCGCTCTGAACCGGCGCTGGTGGGCGATGAAGGACGGCGGCGCCTGGACCGGCACGTCGCTCTTGCGGGCCTCGGCGATCCAGGTCTCCGACGTCTCCCGGATCGAGGACGCCTCGCTGTCCTACGCCTCGCTGCACGGCTGGGAGGAGCGCGACCAGCTCGACGACTTCCTGGCCCTCTCGCGGCGCTGCTGGCGTACTCGCGCGTACGGCGACTTCTGGTCCTACATGCTGGTCGCCGAAGGTGCCGTGGACATCGCGGCCGAGCCCGACCTCGAGCTCTACGACATGGCGGCGCTGGACGTGATCGTCCGCGAGGCCGGCGGGATCTTCACCTCGCTTGACGGCGAGCCAGGCCCGCGCGGCGGCAACGTGCTCGCCACCAACGGCAAGCTCCACGACCAGGCGCTCGCCTTCCTCGGCTCCGTCGACGAGGCCTCCCGGCACGCCCAGCGCGGCGGCGGCACCGTGCACGACCTGGCAGAACACCGCCGCGACGACAGCTGACGGGCCCCACTCTCGTTGATTGGGCCCTCGCACAGCCGAATCCGGTGGTTGAGGCCCCACTCGCGTGCAGTCAGGGCCCCATCAACTCAGCGGACGGCGAGCAGGTCCACCACGAAGATGAGGGTCTCGCCCGGCTTGATCGCGCCACCGGCTCCGCGGTCGCCGTAGCCGAGGTGCGGCGGGATGACGAGCTGCCGGCGGCCGCCGACCTTCATGCCCTGGACACCCTGGTCCCAGCCGGCGATCACGCGACCGCCGCCGAGCGGGAACGCGAACGCCGATCCGCGGTTGTACGACGCGTCGAACTCCTCGCCGGTGGAGTGCGCGACCCCGACGTAGTGGACCTCGACGTTGTGGCCGGCAACGGCCTCGTCGCCGTCGCCGACGACCAGGTCGGTGATCACCAGGTCGGTGGGGGCGGGACCTTCATAGAACTCGACTTCAGGCTTCTCAGACATGCCGAGGAGCCTAACTGCTCGCCCAACCGGCGCGGCGGCGCTACTGGGTCTGGTGGACGTAGGAGTCCAACTGATCGCGCTCGAACTCCACCTGGTCGATGTGGTTCTTGACGATGTCCCCGATGCTGACGACCCCGACCAGGCGGCCGTCCTCGACGACCGGGAGGTGCCGGAAACGGCCCTCGGTCATCACCGAGCGGATCTCGTCCAGCGAGCTCGAGGGCTCGCAGGTGCGCACGTTGCTGGTCATGATCTCCGCGACCGTGGCCGACAGCGCATCGTCAGCACCGTGCAGGCGGCGTACGACGTCGCGTTCGCTGACGATGCCGACCACGGTGGTGCCGTCGTTGCTGACGACGGCCGCGCCGACGTTGTTCGCTACGAGAAGTGCCACGAGCTCCTTGACGGAGGTCTCGGGCTTGATCGTGATGATGTCCTGACTCGCCTTGCCGGCGACTACCTCACTGATCCTCATACTTGCGACTCTAGGGTCCGCGGGTCGCGATGCCAACGGTCTCGCCGCGCACCGTCACCGTCTCCCCTGCGATCAGCTGCCGTCCACGCCGGGTCTCGACCTCGCCGTTGACCAGCACAGCGCCAGTCATCAGCAGGTCCTTGGCCTCGCTGCCGTTGTCGATGAAGTCCGCGAGCTTGAGCAGCTGTCCGAGGCGGATGGAGTCGTCGCGGATCTCGATCAGCCGGGTCATGAGAGCACCGTACTGATGGCGTGGATCGCGACGCCCACCAGACCACCGACGATGGTTCCGTTGATCCGGATGAACTGCAGGTCGCGGCCGACCTGGAGCTCGATCCGGGAAGCCGCCTCGCGGCCGTCCCAGCGCGCGATGGTCGCGGTGATCACGGCAGTCAGCTCGCCGCCGTACCGGCGTACGCCGAAGACCGCGGCGTCCGCGGCGAACGTGTCGAACCGTGCGCGCAGAACCGCGTCGTCGGCGAGCCGGGCGCCGAACGCCACCAGCTCGGCAGCAGCCCGTGCCCGCAGCGGGCCCTGGTCGTCGGCCAGCGCTTCGAGCAGCGCCTGCTTGATGGCATCGAAGAGGGCCATCCCGCTGGCCAGGAACTGCGGGTGCTCCAGCAGCCGGGTCTTGAGCCGCTCGGCCCGGTCCTGGGTCGCAGGGTTGGTGAGCAGGTCGTCGGCGAGCTGCGCGAGCAGGCTGTCCAGCGCATGCCGAGCCCGGTGCTGCGGATCGGCCCGGATGTCGGCGATCCAGCGGATCGTCTCGAGGTGCACCCGCTCGGTGACCAGCTCGTTGACCCTGTCCGGGACCCACGTCGGCGCCCGCTCGCCGAGCACCGCGGTGAAGGTCTCCTGGTTGTGGATCAGCCAGTGATGACCCTCCTCCAGCGCCAGGTCGACGAGGCCGTGGTGAGCGTCGTCGCGGAGTACCTCGCTGAGCAGGTTGCCGGCGATCGGCGAGATCGGCTCGGCGACCAGCCGTGGCAGCAGCACCTCGGCGACGACCGCCTCGACGTCGGCGTCACGGAGGCGGTTCAGGGCGACGGTGAGCAGCGAGGACGCCTCGGCGACGACCTTGGCCGCGTTCGCCGGTTCACTGATCCAGACCGCCGCCCGCGCGGAGGGGGTCGCGACGGTGATCCGCTCGCGGATGATCTCCTCCTGCAGGAAGTTCTCCGCGACGAAGTCCTCCAGGCTCTTGCCGAACTCGTCCTTGCGCTTGGGGATCAGCGCGGTGTGCGGGATCGGCAGCCCGAGCGGGTGCCTGAACAGCGCAGTGACAGCGAACCAGTCGGCGATCGCGCCGACCATGCTCGCCTCAGCACCGGCGTTGACGTAGCCGAGGAATCCGCCGTCGTCGCGGGTGAGCAGGTAGACGATGGCGGCGAGGAGGAGCAGTCCGAAGGCGAGGGACTTCATCCGGCGCAGCCGGCGGCGGCGTACGGCGTCCGCGGAGGCGGCTCCGCCGGACAGGACCATCGGGATCGACATGGTGCCTCGGACGCTACCGGACCTGTGAATGCACCTGAAAATACCGTCGATAGCGGACAGATGGGTCGTCGGGGACAGAATGCTGATTTAGGCTCTTCGGGTGCCTACCTCCCCTCGGACCAGTCTCGGCGCCGTCCTGGCGACCCTGGCCCTCCTGAGCGTCCCCGTCCTCGCCGTCACCAGCGCCGGCCCTGCGGGCGCCATCGCCGTAACGCCCGGCTCCACCGCCTCCACCGGCTCGTCACCGTCGCACCCGTACACCCGGGCCCAGGCGACCACGATCCTGCAGCAGGTGCGCGATGCGCTGAAGCCCTCGTCGTCGGCGCAGCGGCGTACCGGCAAGCCGCTGCCGTACCGCGACCTGACGATGACGCTGCGCGACCTCGGCGAGGCGCTGCCGTCGCTGAGCGGCTCGCAGCGGACTCAGGCCCAAGGGTTCCTGGCGCGTCCGACCGACGGCGGCGACCAGGTCTGCGACGGCGGCAGCGGCTGCCCGGACCCGGTGATCTCGTTGACCGCTAACTCGACGTACGCGACGCCTGACGGGCACTTCCTGATCCACTACACGACGCTCGGCTCGAACGCCGCCGATCCAGCCTGGGTCGAGGACCAGGTCGCCCCAGTGCTGGAGCACGTCTGGGCCACCGAGGTCACCGCGATGCACTACCGCGCGCCACTGTCGGACAGCGCGACGATCTCGGCGATCGGCGGCAACCCCGACGGCAAGATGGACGTCTACCTCGCCGAACTCGGTGAGGACGGCCTCTACGGCTACACCTACTCCGACACCCCGCAGAACCGCGTCGAGGCGCCGTTCCTGGTGCTCGACAACGACTTCGCGGTGTCGCAGTTCGGCGCGGCCCCGACGCGGTCGCTGGACGTGACCGTGGCCCACGAGTTCTTCCACGCCATCCAGTTCGCCTACGACGCGCACCAGGACACCTGGCTGATGGAGGGCACCGCGGTATGGATGGAGGACCAGGTCTACCCGACCATCAACGACTACCTGCAGTACCTCCCCGACAGCCAGATCGTGAACCCGCGCACGTCGGTCGACTCCCAGGCTGACTACAACGTGTACGGCTCGGTCACGTTCTGGCGCTATCTCTCCGACCGGCTGAAGACCCAGACGATCATCCAGCAGGTGTGGAACCACGCAGCGGTCTCTGACGGCAACCACAACGCGATCCAGGCGGTCACCGGAGCGCTCGCGGCCCACCACCGCTCCTTCACCAGCGAGTTCGGCCAGTACGGCGCCTGGCTGACGCTTCCCGCCGGGACCTACACCGACCGCTCGCCGATGCTGTCCTGGCTCGGAGCGCACCGCTACTCGGTCGGCTACTGGGCAGCCGGCACCCTGACCAGGCACTCCCCGGCGAGCAAGAACCTCTCGGTGCGGCTGAACCACCTCTCCACCGCGCCGCTGCTGCTCCGCGCCGGAGCCAGCCTCTCGGCGAAGTCGCGGTTGAAGATCACCGTCGACGGCCCCAACCGCTCGCACGGCACCCAGGCCCGGGTACAGATCCGGTACAAGTCAGGCCGGGTGATCATCTACTCGGTCCCGCTCGGAGCCCGGGGCAACGGCACCAAGGTGCTGTCGTTCAACCACAAGAAGATCGCCTCAGCGGTGGTGACCCTGACCAACGCCAGCTCCGGCTACAACGGGCAGGTCTTCAAGGTCCGCGGGCAGGTCATCCGCTGAGCCTGAGGCAGGTCTAGGCTCCGGGCATGACCACCCCCGCCGAGACCGGCCTGCAGCGCTGGCACACGGTCGTCGAGAGCCGCGATCCCGCCTTGCTGCCGGCGATGATCGCCGAGGACGCCGTGTTCTGCTCGCCGGCCGTCCACACCCCTCAGGCCGGCCGCGACGTCGTGGTCGCCTACCTGAGCGCTGCCCTGGTCGTCCTCGGCCCGGAACTGGCCTACAGCGACATCTGGCAGCGGGAGAACGACGCCGTGCTGCGCTTCCACACCATCGTGAACGGTCTCCAGGTCGAGGGCATCGACATGATCACCTGGGACGAGCACGGAGTGATTACCGAGTTCACGGTGATGGTGCGCCCGTTCAAGGCGCTCGAAGCTGTGATCGCAGCGATGGGCGCACAGCTGTTCAGCTGACGGCGCCCGGCTCGAGCATCACCAGCAGGTTGTCCACGAACGCCTTGCGGGATCCGACGCCCTTGCGGTTGCCGATCAGCTTGGGGACGGCTGCGCGCATCATCGCGTCACTGACGATCAACGAGGCGACGGCGGCAGCGTCGACATCCTCGCGCACCTCCCCGGACTGCTGCTTGAGGCGGATGTAGGCGGAGATCCCGGCGATGCCGCGGTGCGGGCCGTAGTCGCTGTCGGCCATGAAGGCGTGCAGCGAGTCGCGCAGGGCAGCGTCCGACTGCGCTGCCATCATCACGTCCAGGCCCGAGCCGAGGAACGCAGCGATCGCCTCCGACATCCCGGTGATCGTGGTGCGCAGATCGTCGGTCGCCAGGTTCGGTCGCTGCAGGTGCAGCGGCTCCAGAGCGGTCTCGAAGGCCGCTTTGAGCAGGCCTGACCGGTCTTCGAAGTGATAGAAGACGCTGCCCTCGGAGACTCCCGCCCGCTCGGCCACCTCGCGCGTGGTCAGCTTGGCCATCCCACGCTCGCCGAGCAGCGCGACTGTTGCCCGCAGGATGTCCTCACGACCGCCCGAAGGCGGGCGTCCGCGGCGTCTCGGGGTCGTCGTCATCATCGCCAGCCTACCGGCCACGATGCCATCGTCCAGGATTTCTTGAGTCTTCGCTCAGAATGTCCTAGCGAGGTCAACCCACCCAGAAGCCGCGGTTGCCGAACCACCCGCCGAGGTCCTCGGCGCTGGACCCTCGGGCCCGGCCGCCGCGGCGCGACCCGAGGTAGCTGTCGACCACAGCGGCCCCGAGGTCGTCGAGCTCAGGGGCCACCACGCGGCCGTCGACGCGCTTGGCCATCGAGTCCACGAACCTGGCCAGGCCCGGGTCGTCGCCCAAGCGGAAGAACGTGGTCTGGGCGCCGAGCCTGCCGGCGTTGTCGAGCTCGCGGACGCTGTAGGCGATCGTCAGCGGGTGCGGCGGGTAGGAGAAGTAGACCTCCCCGTCCGGCTCGAGGTGCGAGGTCGGCTCGCCGTCGGTGACGATGAGCAGCACCGGCTGGGCGTTCGGGTGCTTGCGGAAGTGCCGGTTGGCCAGCAGCAGGCCGTGGTGCAGGTTGGTGCCCTTGGCCCACATCGAGTCCAGCGCGGTGAGCTGCTCGATCTCCATCACCTCAGCGTGCCGGCCGAAGCCGATCAGCTGGAGGTGGTCGCCGCGGAACCGGCTGCTGATCAGCTGGTGCAGCGCCAGCGCTGTGCGCTTCATCGGCACCCAGCGGCCATCCATCGCCATCGAGAACGAGGTGTCGACCAGCAGAGCGACGGCTGCCTGGGTGCGTGCCTCGGTCTCGTGCACCTCGATGTCCGACATCTCGAAGAAGCGACCGGTCTGCGGTCCCGCGAGGCCCTCGCCCGCCCGGCGCTGTACGGCGTTGAGCACCGTGCGCGGGATGTTCCACGGCTCGGTGTCGCCGAAGGCCCACTCACGCGAGGCGCCGCTGCTCTCTCCTGCCGCCCCGGCCTGGCGCATGTCGCGCTGGCCCTGGCGTCCCGACATCCGGTTGGCCACGTCGGCCAGCAAGGCCTTGCCGAGCTGGCGCATCGCCTTGGGCGAGAGCCGCAGCTGCCCGTCGGAGGTGCGCTTGAGGTAGCCGGAGTCGCGCAGCGCGCGCTCGAGCTCCGAGAGCGTGCGCGCGTCGACCGCCGCCTCGTTGCCGAGCTGGCGGGCGAGCTTGTCGAGATCGAGGTCGTCCATCCGCGCCCCGCCGTAGGACTGCGAGAGCTGCTCGGAGAGATCGTCCAGCTCGGCGAGGTCCTGCAGTACCCCGGTCCCGTCGCCGAGCCCCAGCCCCTGGTCCCCGCTGAACTCCGAGGAACCGCTCCAGTCCTCGCCGGGACGCAGCGCCTGCAGGTTCTGATCGAGCTGGGCCAGGCCATCCATCAGCTCCGGCGAGCCGAACGCCTGCGCCGAGAGCTCCATCAGCTCGGCACGCTGCTCGGCGCTCATCGAGTTGAGCATCCGCTGGGCTGCGGCCGAGCGCTGGGCGAGCGCGTCCATCAGCTCATCGAGGTTCTGCGGGTTCTCCGGGAAGTACGAGCCGTGCTTGGCCATGAACTCCGCGAAGTCCTCCTCGGTGTCGATCCCGAGCCGGCGCTTGTCCAGCAGCGTGTTGAGGTCGGCGAGCATCTCGTTGATGGCCGCTCGGTCTTCCTCGGTGGCACCCTCGAGCGCCTGCTTCATCCCCTTGAAGCGCTGGTCGAGCATCTCCCGGCCGAGCAGGTCCTTGATCTTCTCGTAGTCCGCCCGCGCCTCGGGGCTCGCCCAGTCGTACTGCGCAAGCTCGCTGACCGCTGCGGCCGTCGAGGCGGGCAGGCCTTCGAGCTGCAGCTCGCGGAAGGCGCGGTCGCCGTCGTCCATCTCGACATCGCGGGCCAGCTGCGAGCGCTCGGCCAGGACCGCCTTGTCGAGCAGCTCGCGGACCTCGTTCAGGGTGCCGTCGAGGTTGTTGCGCTGCAGCAGCTCCTGCCGCTTGCGGGCCACCTCCCGGGCAAGCTCGTCGAGGCCGCGCCGCTCCTGGCCCCCGCGGCGCAGGAACTCCTGCATCGCGCGCTCCGGGGAGTACCCGGCCATCACGTCCTCGCCGATCGCTCCGAGCGCCTCGGCCAGATCCACCGGAGGCGCGAGCGGGTCCGGGCCGCCGTAGTAGCGGCCGTAGCGGGCCCGGTGCCGGTCTCCCCGGCGGGGCTCAGCCACCGTAGACCGACTCCCCCGCGGTCTCGTCCTTGGCGACCTTCCTGGCCAGGTAGAGACCCTCGAGCGCCAGCTCGATCGCGCCCGCGCGCTCGCCGTCGTTGACTGCGTCCAGCCGCTCGCAGATCTGGTCGTACAGGTCGGACTCGCCGGCACCAGTCGGCGGCAGCTCCGGCAGCGCGGCCAGCAGATCCGCAGCAGTGACCTGCTCGCCGGTGGTGACCGCGACCCCGTCACCCTCGAGGGCCTCGACCAGCAGTGCCAGGTCGAGCCCGGCAAGCCTCTCGCGCACCGTCTCGGCCGTCGCGGTGCGCAGCAGGTGGGTGAGGATCTCCTCCTCGCGCCCCTCCTCGCCGGTCTCGAACTCGATCTTGCCGCCGAGCACGTCGACCGCGGTCTGCAGGTCGACGACCCGGGCGACGGCCTCGGCCTCGCCCTGGGCGGTGGCTCGGTGCAGCGCGGCCGCCCCGATCGTCTCGGCGCCGGCGATCGCGAACCGGGCACTGACACCGGAGCGCTGGTCGACCGACTGGCTGCTGCGCAAGGCCCGGGTGAACCGCGCCAGGATCTCGACCAGGTGGTCCGGCACCGAGGCGACCAGGTCGGCCTCCTGACGGATCACCGCGATCTCATCGTCGATGTCGACCGGGTAGTGGGTCCGGATCTCGGCACCGAAGCGGTCCTTGAGCGGGGTGATGATCCGGCCGCGGTTGGTGTAGTCCTCGGGGTTGGCACTGGCAACGACCAGCAGATCGATCGGCAGCCGCAGCACGTAGCCGCGGATCTGGATGTCGCGCTCCTCCATCACGTTGAGCATCGCGACCTGGATCCGCTCGGCGAGGTCGGGCAGCTCGTTGATGGCGACGATGCCGCGGTGGCTGCGCGGGATCAGACCGAAGTGGATCGTCTCGGGGTCACCCAGCGAACGGCCCTCGGCGACCTTCATCGGGTCGACATCGCCGATCAGGTCGGCGACGCTGGTGTCCGGGGTGGCCAGCTTCTCGGCGTACCGCTCGTCGCGGTGCCGCCAGCTGATCCGCAGGTCGTCGCCGTAGGTCGCGACCGCCTGCTTGGAGCCGACCGTGATCGGGTCGAAAGGATCCTCGCCGAGCTCGGCGCCCGAGATCACCGGGATCCATTCATCCAGAAGGCCGACCAGGGTGCGCAGCAGCCGGGTCTTGCCCTGGCCGCGCTCGCCGAGCAGCACGATGTCGTGGCCGGCGAGCAGAGCCCGCTCGACCTGCGGGATCACGGTGGCCGAGAAGCCGTGCAGCCCAGGCCAGGGGTCGCGGCCCTCGCGCAGCGCTGCGAGAAGGTTGCCGCGCAGCTCCTCGCGCAGCGACTTCGGCACGTACCCCGAGGCCCGGAGCCCGCCGAGGGTCGAGATGGTGGGCTGGGCGCTGGAGGAAGGCGAAGACGTCACCCTTGCAGGCTACTCAGCAGGTGGTGGTCGGCGAACCCGAATACCGACCTAGACGGAGCAACCCTCCGGATTTTTCAAGGTAGCGTCCGCGGCATGCCCCCGCTGCTGCCATCGCCGGCCACCCCGGCCGCCTGCCCATGCGGCTCCGCCGCGGCGTACGACGCCTGCTGCGGACCGCTGGTGCGCAACGAGCAGCAGGCATCCGGACCGGAGCAGCTGATGCGCTCGCGCTACACGGCGTACTCCGTGGGCGGCACCGACCACCTGTTCCGGACGTGGCATCCCGCGACCCGCCCCGAGCTGATCGCCCCCGACGACGACCTGGCCTGGACACGCCTGGAGATCCTCGACGTGGTCGAAGAAGCCGACGGGGACCCGGGCGCCGGCATCGTGGAGTTCCGGGCGCACTGGGCCTGGCACGGTCAGACCGGGGCACTGCACGAGCGCAGCCGGTTCACCCGACGGGCCGGTCGCTGGGTCTACCTCGATGGCGAGACCCCCTGAGCGACCCTCAGCCCACGGCGCTGGTGCAGGTCTTCTGGATGTAGGAGTCCAGGTCGAGCAGGTGCTTGCGCTGCGATGCGTTCATCGTGCGGGTCCGGTGCCGGAAGTCCTCGGCGCTGTGCGACGACTGCATCCGGTCAACGAGCTCGACGAAGCCCGAGCGGGCGCTGGCGTCGATGTTCGGCGGCGTCCCGATGTCCGCGAGCCGCTTGATCGCGGCCTGCCCCTGGGCGAACGTCGCCTTGTCCAGCTCCGAGAACTTCTCCCCGGCCGAGCAGAAGGCCTGCTTGGAGGCGTCTTGGGGGACGTGCTGGCAGGCAGAGACTGCAAAGCCGAGGACGAGCACCGTCAGCACGACGACCAGACGCCTCACAGCTCCCCTTCCGACCACGATCCGAAACTACTGGTACCGATCGGTCACCGTATCCGACGACGCAGCACGACCCGGAGCAGGTCGAGCAGCAGATAGGCCAGCAGGCCACCCGACGCGACCATCAGCCAGGTCCCCGTCGTCCCACCACCCGAGCCGGCGATGTCGCCGCCGTTCTCGGCAGGGGTCGCAACCGGCGTCGCGTGCGGTTTGCGTCCGGTTCGCTTGCCGGTCGGCTTGGCAGCGGCAGACCGGTCTGCCTTCTTGGCTTTCTCCACCGCCGCCGGGTCCACCGGGTGGCCGAGGCTGGTGCCGGCGCTGCCCGGCGTGACGACGTACGTCGGCCCGGACGTGCTTCCCCCGGTCGAGCCTGCGGGGACGGTCACGCCCGGTGGCGGGATCGGCGGCGGGACCGGTCCGTCGGCCCAGGCAGGCAGGGCGACCAAGCCGACCAGCACAGCCGCTAGCAGCCCGATCAGAAGCCCCATCAGCCGCCTAGGGGCTCCGAGAATCAGACGCATACCCCGACCAACGAGTAGACCCGGGCTGCGTCACGGGTCACCCGCGGGCGACGATCACCGACGACCCGTGCCCGAACAGGCCCTGGTTGGCGGTGATCCCGATCCGGGCTCCTTCGACCTGGCGCCCGGTGGCCTGGCCGCGCAGCTGCCAGGTGAGCTCGCAGACCTGCGCCAGCGCCTGGGCCGGTACGGCCTCGCCGAAGCAGGCCAGGCCGCCCGAGGGATTGACCGGGATCCGGCCGCCGATCGTCGTGTCGCCTGCCCGCAGCAGCTGCTCGGCCTCGCCGCGCTTGCACAGCGAGAGATCCTCGATCCAGTCCAGCTCGAGGGCTGTGGAGAGGTCGTAGACCTCGGCCACGTCGATGTCCTCGGGCGAGATCCCGGCCTCGTCGTACGCCGCGTCGCCGATCGACTCCTTGAACGTCCGCTCCGGCACCCCCGCCACAGCCGAGGAGTCGGTGGACATCAACGGCATGTCGATCACGGTGTTGGGGAACGTCGGAGTGACGGTGCTGATCGCCTTGATTCGAACGTCGGCGAGCCCGTGCTTCTTCGCGTACTCCACCGAGCAGAGCACCACCGCAGCAGCGCCGTCCGAGGTCGCGCAGATGTCGAGCAGGTGCAGCGGGTCCGAGACGATCGCGCTGCTCAGCACGTCCTGGGCGGCGACCTCCTTGCGGTAGCGCGCATTCGGGTTGCTCAGGCCGTGCTTGGCGTTCTTGACCTTCACCTCGGCGAAGTCGGCCTGCGTTGCCCCGTAGAGGTCCATCCGGCGGCGGGCGTAGAGCGCGAAGTAGCCGGGGTTGGTCATCCCCATCAGCCGGAAACGGAGCCAGTCCGGGTCGTCCCAGCGCTCGCCGGCGTTGGGGGCCAGGAAGCCCTTCGGCGTGGTGTCGGCGCCGACCACCAGGGCGACCTCGGAGAGTCCCGCCAGGATCCGGGCGCGCGCGGTGTCCAGCGCCTGGGCTCCGGTGGCGCAGGCGGCGTACGAGGTGGCGACGCGGGCGCCGTTCCAGCCGAGCGCCTGGGCGAAGGTGGCGCCGGCGACGTAGCCGCCGTACCCGTTGCGGACGGTCTCGCCGCCGACGATCAGGTCGACATCGGTCCACGGGATCGCGGCATCGGCCAGGGCCGCGCGAGCGGCGACCACGCCGTACTCGACGAAGTTCTTGCCCCACTTGCCCCAGGGGTGCATGCCGACCCCTGCGATCGCGACGTCGTTGCTCATGCGCTTGCTCCCTTCAGGGGAAGCCAGCGCCAGATGGTGCGGTCGCCGGTCTCGTCGGTGTACAGCGTCTCGACGACGAGCTCGACCTCGTCGCCGACCTTCAGGTCGTCGACGCCGTAGCCCTCGGCGACCTGGCCGAGGATCACGATGCCCTCAGCGAGCTCGACCGCGGCCAGCGCGAACGGGACATAGGGGTCGGTGACCGGGATGTACGGCGGCGGCGGCTGGTACTGGGAATCGGTGTAGGACCAGATCCGGCCCCGGCGGGACAGCTCGGTGTCGGTGAACTCGACACCGTTGCAGGCGGGGTTGCGGCAGAAACCGTGACCCTCCCGATCGACGCAGCGTGGGAAGAAGACCGTGCTGCACGTGGTGCAGGTCGAGCCGATCAGGGCCGGCTCGGGGCCGGTACTGAACCAGCCCTCGATGGCCGGGGTCGTGGCGGTCATGACGCTCCTCAGGAAAACTAGAACCTGTTCTCAGTGTCTCACGACGACCGTGGAGGAAACATCCGTGTGCCAGAGTTCACGCGTGGACGCGCTCGCCTGGATCCTGGCCGTCGGACTGGTGCTCGCGCTGGCCGGCGCCGGTCTGCTCTACCGCGAGCTGCGCACGACCCGGGCAGCCCTGGCCGAGGCGCGCAGCCGGGTGCAGGTCCCCGTGGAGCACGCCAGCCAGCGGGCCGTGCTGACAGCCGGTACTGCCGTGCGCTCGGTCGTCGAGGCGGTCAGCCGGGTCCGCGAGCAGGGCGTCGGCGGGATGCTGGTCTCGACCCTGGAGGACTTCAACCGCTGGGCCGCCGACCAGCGCAATGCGATCGGCCGGGTGGCCGGCGAGGACGGCACCGTCACCATCTTCTTCTCCGACATCGAGAACTCCACCCTGCTCAACACCCAGCTCGGCGACGCCCGCTGGATCAAGGTGCTCACGGCGCACGACCACCTGGTCGAGACCTACGTCGAGAAGTACCGGGGCCTGATCGTGAAGAGCTTCGGCGAC
Organism: Marmoricola sp.; assembly: GCA_036272095.1. Lineage (GTDB taxonomy): Bacteria > Actinomycetota > Actinomycetes > Propionibacteriales > Nocardioidaceae > Marmoricola. The sequence continues at coordinate 34,172 of DATAZI010000031.1, forward strand.
GGCCACATGGTGGTCTTCTCGACCCCCGAGCTCGCGATCGCGGCGTCCCTGGACATCCAGCGCGCGCTCGGAGCCAACTGGAACCGCAGCCGCGAGCTGCGCCGGACCCCGATCCGGGTGCGGATCGGCCTGCACACCGGCACCGCCATCGAGCGCGACGGCGACTACTTCGGCCAGAACGTGGCGCTGGCGGCCCGGGTCGCGGCCCAGGCCCAGGGCGGCGAGGTGCTGGTGACTGCCGAGATTGCAGCAGCGACGGAGCAGTACTACGTGTTCACCGAGGCCGAGGCGGTCGAGCTCAAGGGCTTCGATGGCGCGCACACACTGCTCCACGTCGAGGGGCCCGCATGAGGCTCCGGCTCGGGCGACCCGACCTCGCCGCGTACGCCAGGCGGTTCGACGTACCCGAAGCAGCGGCCGGCCGGTTGTCGGCGACGTTCCTCGGGGTGAGCACCATCCTGCTCGACGACGGCGCCTCCGCACTGATGACCGACGGCTTCTTCAGCCGGCCGGCGATGCTGCCCGTCCTCCTCGGCTCGATCGGTCCCGACCTCACCCGGATCGACGCCTGCCTCGAGCGGGCACTGGGCGGTCGCCGGCTCGAGGCGCTGATCCCGGTGCACAGCCACTTCGACCACGCGCTCGACGCAGCCGTCGTCGCCCACCGGACCGGCGCCCAGCTGCTCGGCGGCACCTCGACGGCGAACGTCGGCCGTGGCGGCCAGCTGAGCGAGGACCGGATCACCGTGGTCAAGCCAGGTGCCGTCCAGGTCCTCGGGCCGTGGACGATCACGATGACGCCTTCGCACCACTGCCCGCCGGACCGCTACCCCGGCGAGATCACCGCGCCGGTGGTGCCGCCGGCCCGCGCGTCGGCGTACCGGTGCGGCGAGGCGTGGTCGGTCCTGATCGAGCATTCCGGCGGTCGCAGCGTGCTGGTCCAGGGCAGCGCCGGCTTCGTGCCTGGCGCGCTGACCGGGCAGAGTGCCGAGGTCGTCTACCTCGGCGTCGGCCAGCTCGGCCTGCAGGACGAGGAGTACATCGCGGCGTACTGGGCCGAGACGGTGCGCGCGGTCGGTGCCAAGACGGTCGTGCTGACGCACTGGGACGACTTCTTCTCACCGCTGCCGATGCACGCCGGCGACCCCGCCCTGCGGGCGCTCCCGTACGCCGGCGACGACCTCGACGTGACCGTCCGGGTGCTCGGCCGGCTCGCCGAGGCCGACAGCGTACGGATGTCGTTCCCGACGGTGTGGCGCCGCGAGGACCCCTGGGCAGCGGTTTAGGACACCGCTAGAACCGCAGCTCTCCTGGTGCACCAGCAGGCACAGCGGGTTGGTGTGGCGCGACCGGCTGCAGAGCGACGTAGGGAGCGCCCGGGGCCGGGGCCGGCCGCGGATCCGGCTCGCCCTTGTTCGGCCACAGGGCGACCGCACGCTCGGACTGGGCCGTGATCGTCAGCGACGGGTTCACCCCGAGATTGGCCGAGACCGCTGAACCGTCGATCACGTGCAGTCCCGGATGGCCGAAGACGCGCTGGTACGGGTCGATGACTCCGTCGGTCGGCGACGTCCCGATGACGGCGCCGCCCAGGTAGTGGGCAGTCACGGGCTGGTTGAACGGATCAGCCATCGACGCCCGCGGTGACCCGTCCATCTTGGCCGCGAAGAGCCGGGTGATCTGGTGCGCGATCGGGATCCAGTCCGGGTTCGGCTCACCGGTGCCTTGGCGCGTGCGCAGCCGGGTTCCGAACAGACCCCGCGAGAGGAACGAGGTCACCGAGTTGTCGAGGGACTGCATCACCAGGATGAAGGCGCTGCCCTCGGCCTTCTGCTCCATCGTCATGAACCGGAGCTGGGTCAGCGGGTGTCGCATCAACGTCGCGAGGAACCGGAGTGGACGCCACGGACCGCCGTCGATCAGCGGTGCGCTGCTGGACAGCAGCGCGTCCTGCCCCGGCCCGTACCGGCAGATCTCGACGTGGGTGTGCAGTTCGGGATGGATCGAGGCACTGATCGCGACGCCGTCCGCCATGTCGCGACGGGTGCGGCTCATCGCCATCAGCCCTGCCTCGGAGTTGGTCCGGGACAGCTCGCCGAGGCGGTCGGACAGGTTCGGCAGCGCCCCGTTGCGCTTGAGCCGGTGCAGCAGCTTCTGGGTCCCGAGAGCGGCCGCCGAGAACACCACCTGCTCCGCGGTGAAGGTACGTCGGTGCCGGCGTACCCAGCCGTCCGAACGCACGGTCGAGACCCGGTAGCCACCCCCGGGCAAGGGCCGTACGTCGGTCACGGTGGTCATCGGGTGGATCGTCGCGCCGGCCTTCTCGGCGAGGTGCAGATAGTTGGTCAACAGGGTGTTCTTGGCGTTGGTCGGGCAGCCCGAGAAGCACCGGGCGCAGAAGGTGCAGCCGGTTCGCTCCGGCCCAGCACCCCCGAAGTACGGGTCCGGCACCGTGGTTCCTGGCTCGCCGAAGAAGACCCCGACCTGGGTCCGGTGGAAGGTGTCCGCGACCCCGAGATCACGGGCGACGTCGAGGAGCAGGTCATCGGCTGCGCTGGTCCGCGGGTTGTCGTTGGCCCCGAGCATCCGCTTGGCCTGGTCGTAGTACGGCGCGAGCTCGCTGCGCCAGTCGGTGATGTGCGCCCACTGCGGATCGCTCCAGAACTCCTCGAGCGGCTCGTAGAGGGTGTTGCCGTAGATGATCGAGCCGCCGCCGACGGCTGCGGCACTGACGACGGTGCAGTTGCCGATCGGGCTGAGCCGCATCGTGCCGGTCATCTTCAGCCGCGGCAGCCAGACCAGTGTGCGCGGGTCCTTGCTGGTGTCGGGGAAGTCCGCCGGCTCCCAGCGTCGACCGGCCTCCAGGACGCCGACGCGATAGCCCTTCTCGGACAGCCGCAGAGCGCTGACGCTGCCGCCGAAGCCCGAGCCCACGACGATGACGTCGTAGTCGTGGTCATGGGGCACGAGCCCAGACAACCAGAACCCAGGACTCGGTGGGCTAGAAGCCCGGACTCGGTGGACCGGAAGGCCGAACTCAACGAGGCAGGAGCCAGCGTCCCAGCAGGGTGCCCTCGTGCTCGAGAAGCAGGGCGAGCTCGAGGTCGACATCCAGGCTCTCCCCGGAGACGATCCGCGGATGCACGCCGGCGATCATCCGCGGCACCCAGGTCAGGCAGAGCTCGTCGGCGGCGCCGCTGGCGACCAGCTCGCGCAGCAGGCTCGGGCCGCCCTCGCTGAGCAGCTCGGTCAGCCCGCGGTCGACCAGCGCCGCCTTCAGGGCGACCAGATCGACCTGGCCCTCGCCGACCACGATCACCTGGTCGTCGCCGAGCGAGGCTCGCGCCTCCTCGATGCCGGGCGACTCGGCACAGGTAGCCAGCAGGACCTTCCCGGCCGGTGCGTCCCGGAGCTGCTCGGGCACCTGGCCTGAGTGCGAGACGATCACCAGCGGCACGGCCGTGACGCGGTAGCCCTCGGTCCTGGCCGTGCCGGCACCGACGATGACGGCATCGGCCCGGTCCCGGAGCGCGCTGAAGACCCCTTTGTCCGCGTCGTTGTTGATCGATCCGCTCGTGCCGGACTCGCCGTTGGCGGCGCCGTCGAGCGTGCTCACCATGTTGACCCGCAGCCACGGGAGCCGTGGCGGGCGGTAGAGGTCGACGAGCTCTTCGCTCGGCGATGACAGCGTGTCGATCAGGACCTGCACTCGAACCTCATCACCCAGTACTGGACGCCGTACGGCGCTTCGTCGTAGTCGACCCGGACCGAGGTGACGTCGAACTCGGCGAGGGTGGAGAAGGTCGTTGCATCAACGGCCCAGAGCTCGGCGGCGAGGTCCAGGTCGAGGTTCGCCAGGGTGCCGAGGTCGCCCGCCGTAAGGGCCTTCCCGAGCGCCGCATCGAAGTCGGCGGCACGGACGTCGAGATGTCCCGGAGCCTTCTCGCTCCGGGTTGCCGAGCCGTTCGCGACCACGAGCAGACCCGGGCCGCTCCCCCGAAGGTCGCCGAGCAGCTCGGCTCCGATCCGCTTAGCGGCCGGAGTCGCCCCGCGTACCGCTGCCGGCCCCTCCTCGAGCAACCAGGCGACAGCGTTCCCGACCGCCTCGCGCAGGTCGGCGATCGGGTCGTCGAGGGAGGCGTACTCCGGCAGCAGCGCCAGGGTGGAGGGAACCACCACGATCCTCATGCGAGCCCCCGGATCGCCCGCTGTGGCGGCCGCCGCCCGGCGATCGTGTTGACCATGTCGACGACCTGACGGGTCTCGATGACCTCGTGCACGCGGTAGATCCGGGCGCCTGCCAGGGCGCTGATCGCCGTCGCCGCCAGCGTCCCGGTCAACCGCTCGCCGACCGGGAGGTCCAGGCTCTCGCCGACGAAGTCCTTGTTGGACAGCGAGACCAGCACCGGCCAGCCGGTCGCGACCATCTCCTCGAGCCGGCGGGTCAGCTCCAGGGAGTGGAAGGTGTTCTTGCCGAAGTCGTGCGCCGGATCGATGATCACGCCGGCCGGGTCGACACCGGCCGCCACCGCGCGCTCGGCGTACGCCGTGGTCTCGGCGATCGCACTGGCCACCACGTCGTCGTACTCCACCCGGAACGGGCGGGTCCGCGGGGTGGCACCGCCGGTGTGCGTGCAGACGATCGCCGCGCCGTACTCGGCAGCGGCATCGACCAGCTCCGGATCTGCTCCGCCCCAGGCGTCGTTGAGCAAGTCGGCTCCGGCCTCACAGACGGCACGGCCCACCTCGGCGCGCCAGGTGTCGACCGAGATGACCAGGTCCGGGAAGGCGTCGCGGACGCGGGCGACGAAGCCGACCACCCGCTCCTTCTCCTCCTCGACGCCGATGAAGACCCCGGGCGCAGCCTTGATGCCGCCGATGTCGACGATCTCGGCACCTTGCTCGACCACCAGGCCGACGCGTTCGAAGGCCTTGTCCTCGGCCCAGGTCGCGCCCTTGTCGTAGAACGAGTCCGGGGTGCGGTTGACGATCGCCATCATCAAGGTGGCGTCGTCGGCGAAGGTGTGCCGGCCGAGTCTCAGCGTCACGCCGGCACCCCTACGTCGCTCATGGCGGGCCGCTCGGTCAGCGCCACCTCGCGCACCAGCGGCGCGATGACGCCGTCAACCGGGTGGTACTGGCGCAGACTCGCAGTACCGGGCCCGACGGTCCCGCCGGAGCGCTGCCAGACGGCTGCGCTGATCTGGGTCGCCATCGCGCCGAGGTCGCGCAGAGCCTGGTGACGGTGCGCCCGACGGCCGAGGTCGACCTGGGCGATCGCGTCGATGCCGCGGGTGCGCAGGGTGTCGATCAGCGCTGTCGTCTCCACGGCGTACCCGGTCGGCACCGCGAGGCTCGCGAACAGGTCCCGGCGTACGGCCCACTCCCCTGCCAGTGGCTGCACCAGCCCGGCGAGCTCCGGGAAGTGCAGGTTGAGCAGCGGGCGGGCGACCAGCTCAGTGACCCTGCCTCCCTCGAACGCCGCGCCCGGGTCGTCGGACCCGTCGAGCAGCGGCCGCTCGTAGAAGCCCTTCACGAGGCTGACCTCGGGCCGGGTCAGCAGTGGCCCGAGCAGCCCGGGGACGAAGTGGGTGTCCCAGTCGAGCAGGTCCGCATCCATGAACACCAGCAGGTCGCTCCTGGTCACGAACAGCGACTTCCACATCGCCTCGCCCTTGCCCGGGTTGGTGCCGAGGTCGGGCCGGATCTCCGCCGAGCGGTGCACCACGGCGCCGGCGTCCTCGGCGACCGCGAAGGTGTCGTCGGTCGAGTCGGAGTCGATCACCACGATCTCGTCGAGCAGGTCGGTGGTCTCCACGAGTGCCTCGCGGACCCGCGTGACGACGTCGCCCACGGTCGCGGCCTCGTTGCGCGCCGGGACGACCAGGCTGACGCTCAGTCCGCGCGCCGCCTTGGTGGCCAGCAGGTCGTCGAGGGTGTGGTCGGCCCACGAGCTCGTGTTCGCGGCGAACCAGGTGTCGACGTCGGCGGGCACGTCGTCGACCCTACCGGTCAGCAGCTGGAGCCCAGGGCCCACTCAGCGGGAGGTCGGGGGCCAGGCGACGGACCAGGGTGTGTCGGGGATGACCTGATCGAAGAACGCACCGATCTCCTCGAGGGCCCGGGCAGCCTCAGGGACGATGCCGGCCGCGGCCTGGAAGACGTGCACCTGGTGGTCCCAGACCTGGAGCTCGACGTCGACGCCGGCCGCGAGCAGCGCTCCGGTCATGGCCTCGGCGTCCGGGAAGACCATCTCGGCGCTGCTCGCCTGGATCAACGACGGCGGCAGCCCGCGCAGGTCGCCGGTGCTCGGCGCCGCCGGGAGCGCGTGCTCCTCACCGGCCCGCCGCGAGGCGCGCAGGACGACCTTGGCCAACCCGTCGAAGGAGTGCAGCGGGAACAGCGCGCAGGTCGCGGCCGACTCGGCGGCCACCTTGGCGGTGCCGTCGAAATCGATCAGTGGCGAGAGTGCAACCAGGCCGGCCGGCATCGGCAGGCCCTCGGCCTTCGCGGCCAGCGCGACCTGGAACGTCAGGTAGCCGCCCGCAGAGTCGCCCATCACCACGACGTTCGACGCCGGCACGCCTGAGTCGAGCACGTAGCTGTAGGCATCGACGGCGTCGGCGATCGACGCGCTCACCGGGTGGTCCGGCAGCTGGCGGTAGTTCACCGCGATCACGCTCGACCGGGTCTCCTCGGCGATCCGCGACATCAATTGGCGGTGCAGGAAGCGCCCGCCGACCACGAAGGCCCCGCCGTGCAGGTAGACGATCACGCGGTCCTCGACCGACGGCGTCCGGAGCACCTCGGCTCGACAGTGCGGCAGCTCCATCTGCTCGTAGGTCGTGCCCGGCACGGTGCGCGCGGCCAGCCCCACGTAGTCGGCGAGGAAGTACGGCCACGGCGCCAGCGGCACCCGCGCCCAGAGCCCGATGAACGGCTTGACCGTGTGCGAGAGCACCCCGGCCAGTACCGCCGAGGCGACGCTCCCGCCGCCGAACTCGGTACGAGGGACCCGGCCCGTAGACCTACCCGGGGCGACCTTCTCGACGTCAAGATCGGTAACTAGTCGCAGCGGTGCGTGTGCGCTCGCGGCCGTGCTCATCGGTACCCCCGCCGTTGTCCGGTAGTGCGCTGTCCTGTTGATTGTTCAACAAGGAACGTACCGGCACTATGCCTGGAAATTCGGCTGTTTCGCCTTCTGGGTAAGGGAATTCTTCTAGGCGCACACGGCAACAATTTGGCCGAGAAGTCTTGACAAATCAGCTCCGGACGGAAGTACGTCCGGCCGCTGAGCCGCGCCGTTCGCGCCACTCCTCGACCCGCCAGGACAGCACCAGCCCGAGAGCCTCGCGGGCGATCGAGCCCGACATCTTCGAGGAGCCGGCGGTCCGGTCGGTGAACAGGATCGGCACTTCGGTGATCCGCAGGCCCCGGCGGGTCGCGCGCCAGGTGTTCTCGATCTGGAACGCATAGCCGTTGGACTCCGAGTCGAGGACCTCGATCGTCTCCAGGGCGTCGCGGCGGAACGCCTTGAAGCCGGCCGTGGTGTCGTGCACCGGCGTACCGAGCAGCAGCCGGACATAGGTGTTGCCGCCGCGTGAGATCAGCCTGCGGTGGAGGCCCCAGCGGCGGACGCCGCCGCCGGGCACATAGCGCGAGCCGACCGCGACGTCGGCATCGTCGAGGGCGTCGAAGAGAGCCGGCAGCCTGTCCGGCGGATGCGAGAGATCGGCATCCATCTGGGCGATCCGGTCGTACCCGCGCTCCAGCGCCCACCCGAAGCCCGCCCGGTACGCCGCCCCCAGCCCGCTGCGCGGCGGCCGGGTCAGCAGGTGCACGGCAGGGCCGGAAGCGGCCTCGAACGACGGGTGCGCTGCGACCAGCTCCCCAGTGCCGTCCGGGCTGGTGTCGTCGACGACCAGCACATCGCACGACGTACCGGTGCTCGTGCAGGCGCCCAGGACGGCATCGATGACCCGCAGCACGTTGGCCGACTCGTTGTAGGTCGGGATCACCACGATCCTCCGGCCGGCAGTCATGCGCTCCACCCTAAGGTGTCACCCATGATCCGCATCGACCTGCCGCAGGTCGGCCTGCAGGCCCTGACCTGGGACCCTCCGGGCGGGCCCGCCTCTGATCCCGCTTCCGGACCCCTCGCGATCCTGCTGCACGGCTTCCCGGACACGGCGTACACCTGGCGGCACCTCGGCCCCGAGCTGGCCGCCGCCGGGTGGCGGGTGGTCGCGCCGTTCCTGCGCGGCTACGCGCCCTCCGAGGTCCCCTCCGACGGCGCCGGCGACATCGCGGCGCTCGTCTCCGACGTGCTCGGCATCCATGCCGCGCTCGACGGCGGACCGGACGCCGCGATCATCGGCCACGACTGGGGCGCCATCGCCACCAACGCCCTCGCGGCTCACGAGGACTCCCCCTTCGCCAAGGTCGTCGTGCTGGCGGTGCCGCCGTTCTCGGCACTGCAAGGAGCCAAGACGCTCCGGCTGCTGCCGGCCCAGATGCGCAAGAGCTGGTACATCGCCTTCAACCAGCTGCCGCGACTGCCCGAGCGGAACTACGAGCGCCTGGTCCGCAAGCTGTGGCGGGACTGGTCGCCCGGGTACGACGCCAGCGAGGACATCCCGCACGTGCTCGCCGCGATGGCCGACCCGGCCCACCGCAGCGCCGTGATCGGGTACTACCGGGCGATGGCCAGCCCGTTCGGACCGCCCTCGGCTTACCGGCGCTGGAAGGGCGCCGAGCTGCGCGAGCCGCGCAGCCCGATGCTCTACCTGCACGGCGCCGACGACGGCTGCCTCGATCCGCGGATGGTGGCCCTGGCCGAGCCGCACCTGCCGACGGGCAGCACCGTCGAGCTGGTGCCGCACGCGGGCCACTTCCTCCAGCTCGAGCAGCCCGCCCTGGTCAACCGTCTGATCCTCGACCACCTCGGCGCCTGAGCCTCCAGACCCAGTCACGAAGTACCGTCACGAGGTAGCGTCAGATCGTGGTCCCTCCCGCCCGCCCCTCTCGTTCTCCGCGGCGCAACGACGGACGGCGTACGCAGGCCGAGCGCCGGGCCGACAGCGAGGAGCGGTTGATCCGTGCCTCGGTCGAGCTGATCGTCGAGCACGGCCTGGAGCGCACCTCGCTGGCCGACATCGGGCGCCGCGCAGGTGCCAGCCATGCCCTGGTCAACCACCGCTTCGGCAGCAAGGACGAGCTCGTCGACCGGATCATCGAGCACGCCACCCACTACTACGCGACCAGCGCGATCAACCGCGTCGGCGACCACACCGGCCTAGAAGCCCTGCTCGACATCTGCACGATGTACCTCGACCTGGTCGAGGACCCTGACCCACTGGGCCGCGTGCACGTGGTGATGTGGAGCGAGGCGGTCGCGCATGCGCCGAGCCGGCGCAGCGCGCAGCTGGAGTGGGACCGCCAGTTCCGTAGCTTCGCGGCCAGCCTGATCGAGGACGGTATCGCCGAAGGCACCATCCGAGCCGACGTCGATGTGGCCGACGCAGCCTTGACCATCGTCGGGGCGCTGCGCGGGACGGCGATGCAGCTGCTGCTCGACGAGGGCATCGACCTGACTCGAGCCCGCGACCTGGTCCGGACCGTCGTACTGGCGGCGCTGGAGGTGCCTGCGCCGGAGACGGCTCCAGAGAGGTCCTAGCGGCCCAGCATCCGGTCGAGGTGGTGCAGGACCGCGGCCCGCGCACCCGCAGCCGTTCCGGCGTCCGGGTCGATCATCAGCTGGAGGGAGACCCCGCGGAGCAGCCCCACGATGATCACCGCTGCCGGCTCGGGCTCCAGGCCCGAGCGGATGCTGCCGTCGGCGATCCCGGCGCTGATCATCGCGGCCAGCGACATGCGCAGCAGCCGGTCCCAGCCGACCCTGTAGGGGCGCTTGGCGGAGCCGGCCGCGATCGCCTCGCACCAGACCAGCAGGTGCACCCGGGCGATCGGGTCGGCGCCCTGGACGAGGTCGAGGTAATTCTCGGCGACCATCCGGACCGCGAGAGCACCCTGGGCGTCGCCGATCGCGTCGACGATCGAGACCGTGAACAGCCGGACTGCCTCTTCGGCCAGCCGCTCGATCAGCGCGTCCTTGGAGCCGAAGCGCTGATGCACCAGGCTGTGGCTGTACCCGGCTCGCCGGCCGATCTCAGCCAGCGAAGCGCCCTCGATCCCACGTTCTACCATCAACTCGGCGGCGGCCTGGATCAGCCGTCGCTCGCTCTCCGCACGCCGCTGGGCCTGAGTACGACGGGGGCCCCCAGATCGCTGACCCGAACCTTGGCCAGGCCTCTGGACCGGGACCGTGCCGAGGCCCGGCGTCACGGTCGTGGTCATCGGCCGATCAGGACTTCTGGCAGAGCCTGCACGGGATCAGGTCCGAGACATCCGGGCCGACCGGGCGCAGGTCCTCGCGGCCGGCGATCAGGTCGCAGTCCGCACGGTGCACGGTCTTGCCGCGGCCGGCCACGACCAGCACGGCGCCGGGGTCCTTGGCGCGGGCCGGGGTCGGTGCCGGGCGGCTGATGACCTGGGTTGCCTCGGCTGCGGGCAGCACGGCTGAGGCCACAGGAACGACCGGGACGGCGTTCGCGGCCGCCTCGGCAGCGGCGGTGTTGTGCGAGACCGCGTCGGCCAGCAGCAGCAGCGTCTCGGCGAGCTGGCGCTGCGAGTCCTTCTGGTCGGCCGCGATCCGCGCCAGCCAGGCTCCGAAGTACAAGAAGCCGCCCACGAAGGTGATGCCCAGGCCGAGGATGCCGCCGGAGATCAGGTAGGTGTTCTGCTGGTACTCATACGCCGTGTGCGCGGTGCCGTACCAGCCCAGCCCGATCACGATCAGGCCGGCCGGCAGCAGGATCGCGCCAGCGACGAAGAGCACCAGGTGCAGCAGCTCAGCCGGGTTGCCGCGCAGCGGCGCCACGCCGTCGCGGCTGGAGGCTCGCGGCATCGTGTGCTGGGTGGCTGCCTGGGACGGGTTCTGCATGGTGGTGGTCATCTCATACCTTCCTGAGATCCGGGATGCCGGATTTGAGGCCGTGGGTGCAGGTGATGGCGTTACCGAAGACGAGCAGGCCGGCTCGTCGCACGTACCAGCCGATCCCGAGTGCGATGGCGATGCCGAGCAGAGCCAGCCAGGTGGGCAGGCCGCCGAGCTTGGGCAGTCCGGACGCGACCGGGACGATGTTCGGGACGACCGGAGAGACCGGCTGCCCGTTGCCCGAAGTTGGCGCGTGCTCGTTCGGAAGCGGGCCGCCAGCGGTGCTGGGCCCGCTGCCGGAGCCGCCGGTCCCGCCACTGCCGGTCGTGGTCTGGCCGTCAGGCCCGCTCGAGGTCCCACCAGAGATCCCGGCCACCGTCTGAGCCGAGGTAGTCGACTGGCCGAGGACGATGTCCACGCGCGGGTGCGCCTGGCCCAGCGCGATCAGCAGGCCGGGCAGGATCGCCGCCTGGCCGGGGAGCGCCGGGATCTTGGCGACGAGCTGGCTGATCGGCAGGCTGGAGAGCAGCGGGATCTTGGTCAGCAGGACCGAGGTGTCCAGCGTGATCCGCAGGCCCTCGGCGGTGATCGAGCCGGCCGGGCCGTCCTTGGTCGCGACGGCCTTGCCGAGCTCGAAGCTGATGCCGAGCGCCTTCAGCGCCGAGCCGGCGGTGTCGCCGAGACCGGGGATCGGGGTGGTCTTGCCCAGCGCCTTGAAGCCGGTGCCGGTGAACTCGAACTTCTGGCCGGCGATCGACATCCCGCCGATGTTGACGTTCGAGGTGTTGACCGCGCCGCCGGCGATGTTCGACGTGGTCTGGGTGACCACCTCGACGCCGGTCAGCTGGACCAGGCCGGCGATCAGCCCGACGTTGCCCAGCCGGCTGGTCGCGGTGGCGACCACCGAGTCGGCGTCCGGGTCGTAGGTCGTGGAGGAGACGCTCTCCATGCCGCTGACGCTGATCAGCGCCGAGAGCACGCCGAGTGGGCTGCCGATCGGAGTTGAGCCGCCGGTCGTCCCGGACTTGGTTGCAGTCAGCAGGCCGATCAGGCCGCTGACGTCGCCCTTGAGCAGGCCGGCCAGCGGGTTCGCGGGAGGAGTGCTGCCGGCGCCGTCGGCCGGGTCGCCCGGAACGACGTCGCCGGTCGTGCCATAGCCCTCCTGGGCCAGGGCCTCGGTGCCGCTCGCGGCCGCGGTGCCGGTGTTGCCCGGCAGGAACTGCTGGGTCTGGGACGGGTCGCCTCCCGGGGTCTGGGCGTTGGCCTGGACCGGGTAGCCGCCGTTGGTCAGCGTCAGCAGCGCCGAGGGCAGGCCGAGCTGCTCGCCGAAGGTCTTCAGGCCCTCGCCGATCGCGTCGCCCGGCCACAGGGCCGAGGAGCGCGCCGTGCCGATCGGGCCCGAGGAGCCGTCGGCCTTGGTGTAGGAGAAGTTCAACTCGAGCTCGGGGTCGGCCGGGACCGGGATGGCCGGCTCATGGACCTCGATGCGCAGCGGCGTCGCCTGCGCATGGGTCGTGAAGCCGCTGAAGTCCGGCGACGCCACAGCCGGCGTCAGCGAGCTCGCGCTCCCCAGCGCCAGCACGCCGAGGATGATTCCCGCCGCACCGACCCTCTTGGTCATCCGGGACGCGGTGTCATAGCGGCGTGCGATCGTCTTGTCGTAGAGCGTCTTCTCGCGCTTGTGCTTCTTATCGGTGCACTGGTCGCAGGTCATGCGGCTCCCCCCAAGATCACGTCGGCCATGATCGTGCCGATCTCGTCCGGGTCTCCGGTCGCCACGATCTTGCCCCCGGTCATCACTGCTGCGTAGTCGGACACGCGCAGTGCCGTACGTGCAAACTGCTCGACGACCAGGATCGAGACGCCGGAGGCGGCGATCCGGGCAACCGATTCATAGAGCTCGTCCACGATCAGCGGCGCGAGGCCCATCGACAGCTCGTCGAGCAGCAGCAGCGCCGGGTCGGACGCGAGCGCCCTGGCCATCGCCAGCATCTGCTGCTCGCCACCGGACATGGTGCCGGCCAGCTGGTAGCGGCGCTCGTGCAGCCGCGGGAAGTAGCTGTACGCCGTGTCGAAGACAGCCTCGGCTGCGACGCCGGCGTACGACATCAGCAGCAGGTTCTCCTCGACCGTCAGGTTCGGGAAGACGCTGCGACCTTCGGGGATCGTGGTCAAGCCGAGCCGCGCCAGATCGTCGGGCTTGGCGCCGGTCACGTGCACGCCGCCGAGGTGGATGTCGCCCGAGGTCTGCTTCATCTGGCCGCTGATCACCTTCAGCAGCGTGGACTTGCCGGCGCCGTTGGGTCCGAGCAGCGCGACGACCGCACCCTTGGGGACGCGCAGGTCCACACCGCGCAGGACCTCGATCCGCCCGTAGGCGGCACGCAGGTCGATGACTTCGAGGATCGGCACACTCATGAGGTGAACGCTTCCGTGACGGGGATGGCCTGGGTGTCGGAGTCCTCGGGGCGGCCGGCCGGAGCCGGTGCGTCGTCGGAGTAGCCGAGGTAGGCCTTCTGGACGACCGGGTTCGCCCGCACCGCGGCGGGATCGCCGACGGCGATGATCGAGCCGAAGTCCAGGACGTGGATCTTGTCGCAGACGCTCATCACCAGGTCCATGTCGTGCTCGACCATCAAGATGGTGCGGCCCTCGGCGGCCAGCTGGGTGAGCAGCTTGCCGAAAGCCTCGGTCTCGCTCTCGTCCAGGCCGGACGACGGCTCGTCGAGCAGCAGCAGTCGCGGGTCGCAGGCCAGCGCGCGCGCCAGCTCGAGCAGCCGCGCGGTGCCGGTCGGGACCGAGTCGGCACGGTCCTTGGCATAGTCGGCGATGCCGACCAGCTCGAGCAGGTCCGTGACGTCGTTGCCGACCGAGCGGAACATGCCGGCGAACCCGTCGTGGATGTCGAACGCAGCCCGGACGTTGTCAGCGACCGACAGCGAGCCGAAGGCCTCGAGGCGCTGGAAGGTGCGGCCGATCCCCCGACGGGCGCGGCGGTTGACCGGCAGCCGGGTGATGTCGTGCTCGTCGAAGACGATCCGCCCGGCAGTCGGCGCCTGCAGACCGGTGATCACGTTGAAGCAGGTGGTCTTGCCGGCGCCGTTCGGCCCGATCAGGCCCGTGACCGTTCCGGGCTCGACCTCGAAGGAAGCATGGTTGACAGCGGTCACACCGCCGAACTGGACGACGACGTCATCAACGCGAAGCAAAGGCATCGGAGTCCACCTCCTTCTCGGTGCCGGCGGTGATCGGCTCGTCCTCGGACGGGCTGAACGGGTCGCGGGAGCGCAGGGCCATGCCTGGATACCTCTCGGCGAGCGTCGGATAGACGGTGCTCTGGACCCACTTGGGGAACTCGAACCCGAGGTTGGACAAGCCGTTGGGGTACTTCGCGAGCAGGATCGCGCCAACGGCCAGCAGCACGAACATCAGGCCGCCGAGGGTCTGGTGCGACTGAAGCTGGTTGAGCTCCATCAGGAACACCCCGCCGATCGCAGCGCCGGTGATCGAGGTGACACCCCAGACGACCACGACGAGCAGCAGCAGCAGGCTGTTGAAGAAGATGAAGTCGTTGGCGCCGACAGACTCCCGCAGCCCGGCGTACAGGGCGCCGGCAAGGCCGGCGATCCCGGCTGACCCGGCGAACAGGCCCACCCGGAACCAGCGCTGGTCCAGGCCGAGCGTGCCGCAGGCTGCCGGGCTGTCGCGCATCGCGACCAGGATCCGCCCGAGCGGGCCGCGGCGGAGCACCAGCAGCGCCATCCCGGTCAGTACGAAGAAGACCGTCATCAAGACCACGTAGCCGTGGGTGCTGCCGATCGTCGTGCCGAAGAGCGAGAGCCGCTTCGCGTTCAGCAGGTTGGAGTACTGGAAGGCGTACTTGGACTGGAAGACCAGCTTGTCCATCAGCTGTGCGAACGCGAGCGTGGCCAGGCCGAGGTACAGGCCGGTCAATCGGAGCACCGGGATCGCGACGACTGCGCCGACCGCCGCTGCCACCACGACCGCCAGCAGCAGGCCGAAGAGGTTGGGCTGGTCGAACTTGCAGTAGGCCACCGCGCCGACGCCGGCGAAGGCGAACTGTGCCAGCGAGACGAACCCGCCGTAGCCGGTCAGCAGCACCAGGGAGAGCATCAGGATCGCGTAGAACGCAGCGGCACCGACCAGCAGCAGGTTGCTGTCGGCCATGCCCGAGATCGCCAGCACGACGGCCACGATCAGGCCGCCGCCCCAGCCGGCGCTCTTGATCAGGCCCGGCACCCGCGGTGACGCGATGCCCTTGATCTGGCCGATGCGCAGCGGCGCCTGCGGCAGGAGCACCAGGATGGCGAACAGGAAGACGGTCGGCATCACGGCCGGGAGGCCCGGCAGCTTGTCGCCGATGTGGAAGGGCAGGTTCTGCAGGTAGCCGACCGCGTAGGACTGGGCGAGGCCCAGGCCCATGGCGCCGACGTAGGTCAGCGGCAGGCTGGTCAGCTTGCCGAGCATCGCCGCGGCGTACGCCGAGATCACCAGCAGGGTGAGCTGGTAGGTGTCCAGGCCGACCAGCGGGGCGAGCAGGATGCCGGCCAGAGCAGCCAGCGAGGTGCCGACCCCCCAGGCGAGGGCGGCCACGATCTGGGGCCGGCCGCCGTAGAGCTGGAGCAGGTCGGGGTTGTCGACGCTCGCGCGCATCGCGGTGCCGACGCGGGTCCGGGTCAGCAGCACGTACAGGGCGGCCGCGACGAGGCCGGAGAGCAGGATCGTGATGATCTGCTGACCGTTGATGATCACCGAGCCGATGTGGTACGAGCTGTTCGGGAAGAACAGCGGGATCGAGCGCGGCTCCGGCTTCCAGATCGCGCTGGTGATACCGATCAGCCCCACCAGCAGCGCGACAGTGACCACCAGGCTGACGCTGACCGGCGCGTTGCCGAGGTCGCGGGCCACGAACCGTTGGATCAGGAAGCCGAACACCGGCGCGAGCACCAGCAGCACCAGGATCAACGAGAGCCAGACCGGGACGCCCTGGCGGATCGAGAAGTCCCAGTAGACGAACGAGAAGAACATCCCGACGGCGCCGTGCCCGATGTTGAAGACCCGCGTCGTGCTGTAGGTCAGGACCAGGCCGCTCGCAGCGATCGCGTAGGCAGCGCCCGTGAACAGGCCGATGACGGTGTACGCCAGGAACTCACTCATCCGGTCACTTCCCCACACTGTATCCGTGGCACGTGTAGCTCGTAGAGCCCAACGAGGTGAACGCGCCGTTCTTGACCTGCAGGAAACGGATGCAGGAAGGAGCGTGCTTCCCACCCACATCCATCGGCCCGTGCAGACCACCACCGGTCCACGCATGAACCGTCTTGAGGGAGTCAATCAGAGATGTGCGGGTCAGCTTGCCACCCAGGCTGATTGACTTCTCGACGAACAGTTTGGCAGCAGACCACGCGAACAGGCCGAAGAATGTCGGATCTGCCCCAGGAGCGACCTGCGCGAGCCACTGCTTGTAGAGGTTCAGCTCGGGGTTGCTCTCGAAGAACGGCGTGAAGTTGATGTAGATGTTCACCCCGTTGACCGCGGATCCGCCGGTCTTGAGGAAGTTGTTGTCGTACGACGACGGGTCGAACATCACGATCTGCGGGTGATAGTCGGCCTGCTGCAGGGCCTGGGCGAACCGGACCTCCTGCTGGTAGGCGCCGAGGAACTGCACCCACTGGACGCCCTTGGCCTTCAGCTGCTGGATGTAGGGGCCGTAGTTGAACTCGGCCACGTCGACGGACTGGAAGTAGAGGAACTTGAACCCGCGCTGCTTGTAGACCTTCTCCTGCACGACTGCGTTCTCCTGGGCGGCGCCGACGCTCAGGTAGAGCATCGCGGCCTTCTGGCTCGCTGCGTGGTAGTTCTTCACGTAGAAGTCCGCCACCTCGTTGGAGAACTCGTCGGCTCCCGCAGCCTCGGCACCGAAGCAGGTGGTGCAGTTGTTGCGGTCGGCCGTGACCGCGATCGCCCGCACGTCCGGCAGACCGCACTTCTGAGCCGTGCCGGCGCCACCTGAGTCGAAGGACGACATCGATCCGACCGAGGCGAAGTCCTTGCTGCACATCGTCGTGTACGACTGCTGGTCGGCGCCGGCGTCAGTCTTGGAGTCGAAGTCGTCGAGCACCAGCTTGCGGCCGCAGATGCTCGAGGTCGAGTTGAAGTACTTCACGTAGGCAGCCGTGGCTTGCTGCGCCGCGGTGAAGAGGCCGGGCACCGGACCGGAGAGATCCGAGGAGTTGCCGACGTTGATCGTCGTGTTCGTCATGCCGGGCCCGTTCTTGAAACCCGTGCAGGATCCGGCCTTGACTGCCGAGCCGGCCGGCGGGCTCGAGGTCCCGGTCTTCCCGGTGGTGCCGGTCGTCCCGGTGGTGCCGGTGGTGCCCGTCGTCCCGGTCGTCCCGGTGGTGCCCGTCGTCCCGGTCGTGCCCGTGGCCGAGGCCCCGTTGACCGATGCGTTCGCCGAGCGGACGGCCGCCGGCGACAGCGTTGAGCCACCGCATGCGGTCGGCACTAGCAGCGCGACCCCCACCGCGACAACACCGAGGATCCGACGGGTCCGGACGGACCCCACAACGCTTTGCACAGCAATGCTCCTGACGCCAGTGGTACTTGGTGAGGACGAGCAGAAAGTAGACGTGCATCACATAACTGGGATGCGGCACGAAAGTTACTTTCTGGAACGTGTTCTATTCCGGAGTATGGCTGTTCAGCCGCCGTTCGTTAAGGGCTTGCCGCCGGTTTTGAGCCGCGACTTCAATTTTGATCGGTCTATACCGGGCATTCCGGACCCGGTTGGTACCCATTCATCCCGGTTGGTCCGACCCGTCCCTGCGGCTGAGCACCACGACCGGGATCTCGCGCTCGGTCCAGGCCTGGTAGTTGTCGAAGTCGGCATACAACTCGACCAGCTTGGGCCACAGCGCCGCGCGCTCGTCGGCATCGGCTGTCCGGGCCCGGACAGCGCGCACCTCGCCCTTGATCTGTACGCGGGTGTCGGGGGCTGCGACCAGGTTCGCGTACCACTGCGGGTTCTTCGGCAATCCGCCCTGGGAAGCGACGATGACCACGTCCGGGCCGTCGACCAGGTAGAGCAGCGGCGTCGTGAACGCCCTGCCGCTCTTGCGGCCGACATGGTCGAGCAGCAGCGTCGGGACCGGCTTCTTCCAGCCGGCGCCGATCCGCCACTTGCCGCCGATCCGGCCCCTGGTGAGCCGGTAGACCCGGACGTGCGCCTTGCCGGCGTACTTCATCACCTTGGGGATCATCGGCGAGTCGAGCTGGTCGGGGCGGGGCTGGGTGGGCATGTCAGTTCTTCCTCCGGTCAGCGAGCTTGCGCTGCTTGTCGACGAATCGGGTCGAGGCCTTCCGGGTGAACCCGGGTGCGAAGCGTTGCAGCCGGTAGGCCATTCGGGCCTGGACCGGCTCGATCACCATCGCCTCGCCGGCAGGGATCGCGGCCAGGACGCGGGCAGCAAGGACGGCCGGCGGCACCGGGTGCCGGACGCCTTGGCCCTTGAGGTAGTAGTCGCGGCCGGAGATCCGGCCGATCTCCCCCTGATCGAGGATCGGGGTGTCGACCGCGGCCGGGCAGACCACGGTCACGCCGACGCCGTACGCCGCGGCCTCGGAGCGCAGCGCTGCGGAGAGCCCGACGATCGCGTGCTTGGTCGTCACGTACGACGTGATCAGGCCGGCCGCCATCAGCCCGCCCATCGAGGACGTGTTGATGATGTGGCCCGAGCCTTGCCTGATCATCTGCGGGTACGCCGCCGCGACACCGTGCACGACGCCTCGGATGTTGACGTCGATGATCCTGTCCCACTGCGCGAGCGTGATGTCCTGGGTCTCCCCGATGAAGGTGATCCCGGCGTTGTTGAAGAGCAGGTCGAGGCGCCCGTGCTCGGCGACCACTGCATCGACCAGTCCCTGGACCGCGTCAGCATCGGTGACATCGACCTTCGCACCGTCCGGCCCGGGCTCGAGGTCGGCGACGACGACCCTCGCGCCGTGCTCGCGCAGGGCAGCCACCAGGGCGGCCCCGATCCCCGAGGCGCCTCCGGTGACGATGGCTGTCTTGCCGTCGTACCAGCCGGCCGGGATCTGCTTGCCGCGCCGGCTCATCCGAAGGCCGCCAGCACGTGCTTCTGCAGGTCCGGGTAGCGCTGCAGGTGCGCGCCGCCGTTGATGTCGAGGCTCTCGCCGGTGATCCAGCGGGACTCCTCGGAGAGCAGGAAGCGGATGGCCGCAGCGATCTCGGACGGCTCGCCGCTACGACCTAGCGGCGTGTTGTCGAGATAGTCGTCCTCGATGCCGGGGATGTCCATCGCCGGCGCCGTCAACGGCGTCACGACCAGCCCGGGTGCGACGGCGTTGACCCGGATGCCGCGCACGGCGAGCTCGAGCGCCGCCACCTCGGTCAGCATGTTCACCCCTGCCTTCGCCGAGCAGTACGCGACCAGGCCGCCGCCGGGCTGGCGCCCGTTCAGCGAGGACAGCGTGACCAGGGACCCGCCGTCCGCGATCCGGGATCCGGCGTGCTTGATGACGAGGAACGAGCCGGTCAGGCACACGTCGACGACGCGGCGGAACTCGGCAGCGTCGTGGTCGACGATGGCGCCCAGGGTGCTCACCCCGGCGCAGTTGACGACGCCGGTGAACGACCCGTGCTCTTCGACGACGCCGTCGAAGAGCGCTGCCACCGAGTGCTCGTCAGCGACATCGACGGCGACGCCGTCAGCCGGTGGGGCGAGGTCGGCGACGACCACGGTGTGACCATGGGCGCGGAGGTCCTCGGCGGTTGCCTTGCCGATCCCAGAGGCCCCGCCGATGACGACGGTGGTGAGGCTCATGCGTGCTCCTGACACTTGTCGGTTTCGATTGACACGTGTCAAACGTACTGCCTAATGTGGCCCACGTCACCCCTAGCTCAGGAGCTCTCATGAACGTGGCAGTCATCGGCGCAGGCATCAGCGGTCTGACGACCGGCAAGATGCTCAGCGACTACGGCGTCGACTACACCTGCTTCGAATCCTCGGACCGGATCGGCGGCAACTGGGCGTTCGGCAACCCGAACGGGCACAGCAGCGCCTACCGCTCGCTGCACATCGATACGTCGAAGGAGCGGTTGTCGTTCCGCGACTTCCCGATGCCGCCGGAGTACCCCGACTTCCCGCACCACACCCAGATCAAGGACTACCTGGAGTCCTACGCGGCGGCGTTCGATCTCAAGGACAACATCGAGTTCACCAACGGCGTCCAGTCCGCGACCCCGGTCGGCGCGAACGCCGAGGGCGGTTGGGACATCCTCGACCAGGCCGGGGCTACCCGGCACTTCGACCATCTCGTCGTCGCCAACGGGCACCACTGGGACCCGCGGTTCGCGGAGTTCCCGGGCGAGTTCGCCGGCGTCTCGATCCACTCCCACCACTACATCGACCCGAAGGCGCCCCTGGACTTCTTCGGCCAGCGGATCCTCGTCGTCGGCCTGGGCAACAGCGCCGCCGACATCGCCGTCGAGCTCTCCAGCAAGTCGCTGCAGACCAAGGTCGCGCTCTCGACCCGCTCTGGTGCCTGGATCGTGCCCAAGTACGTCTACGGCAAGCCCGCCGACACGATGTACCGGACCACGCCGCACCTGCCGCTGTCCTGGCAGCGCAAGATCATGCAGCTGGCGCAGCCGATGAACGGCTCGAACGGCGCCCTGTACGGGCTCAAGGAGCCGAACCACAAGTTCTTCGAGGCGCACCCGACCCAGTCGGTCGAGCTGCCGCTGCGGCTCGGCTCGGGCGATGTCATCCCGAAGCCGGACGTCACCCTGCTCGACGGCAGCACCGTGCACTTCGAGGACGGCACCAGCGACGACTTCGACGTGATCGTCTACGCGACCGGCTACAACATCACCTTCCCGTTCTTCGACCGCGGCTTCATCAGCGCGCCGGGCAACCACATCCCGCTCTACAAGCGGATCTTCTCCCCGGGCATCGCGAGCCTCTCGTTCGTCGGGTTCGCCCAGTCGACGCCCACGCTGTTCCCGTTCGTGGAGAGCCAGTCGCGCCTCGTCGCCGCGCACCTGATCGGCGAGTACGCGCTGCCCTCGGTCAGCGACATGGAGCGGATCATCGTCGAGGACGAGGAGAAGTACATCGGCCACGTCCTCAAGACCGCCCGGCACACCCAGCAGGTCGACTACTTCATCTACGAGCACGACATCCGCGCCAAGGAGATCCCGGCCGGCCGGGCGCGGGCCCAGGCTCGCGGCAAGGCCGCCTCGTGAGCCAGGCCGCCAGCAGCGAGCCTGTCGAGGCCGGTGATTGGAACCGCCTGGTCGACCGTCGTGCAGGCAACCGCGGCGACGCCCGCCGGGACGCTCTGCTGACCGCGCTCGACGAGCTGCTGCGCGAGCAGAGCCTCGACGACATCAACGTCGCCGAGGTCTCCAAGCGCGCCGGGGTGACGCGGTCGGCCTTCTACTTCTATTTCGAGTCCAAGGCCATGGCCGTGATGGCGCTGATGCAGGACCTCTACGAGGCTGCGGCCCGCGCCAACGAGCTGCTCGTCAAGGCCGAAGGCGAGGCAGCCGAGCGGTTCCGCACGGTGATCACGCTCCTCTTCGACTCCGTCGACTCCGGCCCGCACACCTACCGGGCGCTGCTCGAGGCCCGTGCGTCCAGCCCCGCCGTACGGCAGATGTGGGACGCCGGCCGGGCAGACTTCGCGAGCGTTATCGCCGGAATGATCGCCGGCGAGCGCGCAGCCGGCCGGGCGATCGGCGGACCGGACGCGGGAGCCCTCGCCTCGGTGCTGCTCGACCTCAACGACCACGCCCTGGAACGGCACTCGCTCGGCTCGGGCCCGCCCCGCGCCGCGCACATCGAGACGCTGACCTTCCTGTGGCTGCACACGATCTATGGAGAGAACCGATGACGAGCCCTGAGAACCTCACCTTCATCTCGCAAGGCACCACCTGCGCGGCCTGGCTGTTCCGCACGACGAGCGATGCCCTGACCGGGCCGGCGGGCCGACCGATCGTCGTGATGGCGCACGGCCTCGGCGGGACCAAGGACTCCGGCCTGGCGCCGTTCGCCGAGGCGTTCGCCGCTGCAGGCCTCGATGCTCTCGTCTTCGACTACCGCGGCTTCGGCGCCAGCGAGGGGCAGCCGCGGCAGACCGTGTCGCTCGCCGGACAGCTCGCCGACTGGAGTGCCGCGATCGGCGCCGCTGGCCGCCTCGACGGCGTCGACCACGGTCGCATCGTGCTCTGGGGTGTGTCGCTCGCGGGTGGGCACGTGCTCAATGCGGCCGCGGACCGCGACGGCATCGCTGCTGTCGTCGCGCTGGTCCCGATGGTCGACGGCCTCGCGGCCGCGGTGCACGCCACCAAGTCGCACACCCCGCGCGAGCTCGCCCGCGCGACTGGGCTCGGCATCGCCAGCAGGGTCTCCACGCTGCGCGGACGCGGGGCGAAGATGATGCCCGTGGTCGCGCGCCCGGGCGAGGTCGGCGCGCTGACTCTGCCGGGGGCGCTGGAGGACATGCTCAGCGTCGCGGGCCCGACCTGGCGCAACGAGGTCGCGGCCGACGTCAGCCTCGAGCTCGGGAGTCGCGCGCCGGCGAAGGCGGCGTCACGGATCAAGGCACCGGTGCTGGTGCAGATCGCGGACTTCGACCAGAGCGCTCCCCCGCACGCCTCAGCGAAGGCCGCCTTCGCCGCCCGCGCAGAGGTCCGCCACTACCCCGGCGACCACTTCGACCTGTTCTCCGGCAAGCCGTTCCACGAGGCGGCGGTGAAGCATGCGGTGTCGTTCCTGGTGCGGCATCTTGGCCAACCGTTGGTCGAGGAGGTTGCGCAGCAACCGTCTCGACAGCGGCCCGACGATTTCGAGACAGGCGCTAGCGCGCCTTCCTCGACCAACATGGAGAGCGAGTCCACTCATGGCTGAGACCGTCCAGCAGCTGGTCCGCGCTCTCGCTGAGAGCCAGTCCCCCGGCCTGGCGTTCGAGGACCAGTCGTGGTCGTGGGCCGAGACGGTCGGAGATGCGGCTGCTCGCGCGCACATCCTGCGCGACTGGGCGGCGCCAGAGCGCCCGCTGCACGTCGGGGTGCTGATGGAGAACACCCCCGAGCTGGTCCGGGCCCTGCTCGCCGGGGCGGTCGGCGCACACGTGACCGCAGGCATCAACGCCACCCGGCGCGGGGACGCTCTCGCGGCCGACGTACGACGGGCCGACTGCCAGGTGCTGCTTACCGACGCCCAGCACATCGCGCTGCTCGACGGCCTCGATCTTGGCGGTGCCCGGGTCGTGGATACCGACGGCGAGGAGTGGGCATCGCTGACGGCAGCCGCTCCACGGACGACCGACGGCTTCGACGAAGTCGGTGCGATGGACACCTTCATGCTGATCTTCACCTCCGGGACGAGCGGCGAGCCGAAGGCCGTCCAGGTCAGCAACTTCATGGTGGTGATGTCCGGCTCGGTGCTCTCGGAGAAGTACGCGCTGACCCCTGACGACGTCTGCTACTGCGCGATGCCGCTGTTCCACTCCAACGCGATCATGGCGTCGCTCGCCCCGGCCTTGTGCGGCGGCTCGACGATCGCACTGGCCGCGAAGTTCAGTGCGACCCGGTTCCTGGCCGACATCAGGGCCTACGGCGCGACGTACATGAACTACGTCGGCAAGCCGCTCGCCTACGTGCTCGCCACGCCCGAGCTCCCCGACGACGCCGACAACCCGCTGCGGACAGCCTTCGGCAACGAGGCCTCCGACCGCGACATCGCCGAGTTCGGCCGTCGCTTCGGGTGCACCGTGTGGGACGGGTTCGGCTCGACCGAGACCGCTGTGATCATCACCCGGACCGAAGACACCCCCCTCGGGTCGATCGGCCAGCCCTTCGACGGCGTCGCGGTCTACGACAAGGAGACCCGGGCCGAGTGCCCGCGCGCGGCCTTCGACGCGAACGGCGCCGTTACCAACCTCGATGCGTGCGTCGGCGAGCTGGTCAACACCCAGGGCGCCGGCTTCTTCTCCGGCTACTACAACGACGAGAAGGCCACCAACGACCGGCTGGACGGCGGCATGTACTGGTCGGGCGATCTCGGCTACCGCGACGAAGCCGGCTTCATCTACCTCGCCGGACGCACCGACGACTGGCTCCGCGTGGACGGCGAGAACCTGGCCGCCGCGCCGATCGAGGCCCTGCTGCTGCGGCATCCCGCGATCAGCCAGGCCTGCGTGTACGCCGTACCGGACGCCAACGTCGGCGACCAGCTGATGGCGACCCTGGTACTCCGCGACGATGCGACGGTGGATCCTGCCGGCTTCGAGTCGTTCCTCGCAGACCAGCCGGACCTCTCCTCGAAGGCCTGGCCGCGCTATGTACGGCTGGCCGCCGAGGTCCCGACCACGGCGACCAACAAGGTGCTCAAGCGCGCTCTGCGCACCGAGGGCACCGCGACCACCGATCCGCTCTGGGAGCGTGCCGAGCGAGGCCGGGCCTACTCCCCCCTCGTCGAGCCAGTCGCGACGTCCGAAGCCGGGGCACTCTGATGCGCGTCGCCGTCACCGGAGCCGCCGGCTTCCTCGGCCTGAACCTCGTCGACAAGCTGGTCGCCGACGAGCACGAGGTGGTCGCGATCGACCGGGTCCCGTGGGTCTCGACAGGCTCGACCAGCGACGGCGCCGGCTCGGCCAGCGCAGGCTCGGTCACCTCGATCGTCGCCGACGTGCTCGACGAGGAGGCGATGACTGCTGCGCTCGAGGGCGTCGAGATCGTCCACCACCTGGTCGCGGTGATCACCCTGCGCCAGGAGGACCCCGTCGCCGAGCGGGTCAACACCCACGGCCCCGGCGTCGTCGGACGCGCTGCTCTGCGGGCCGGCGTACGCCGGATGGTGAACTGCGGCTCGCTGGCCTCGTTCGACTACGAGAAGCACGGCACCGTGCACGAAGGCTCGCGCCGGTCGACCGATCCGCGGCTGCCGGTCTACCACCGCTCGAAGTACGCCGGCGAGGTCGAGCTGCTCAAGGTCGTCGACGCCGGACTGGACGCCGTGATCTGCAACCCGACCGGCATCTACGGGCCGGCCGACCACCCCGGCCGGTTGTCGCGGATGAATGTCGGGCTGCTCGATGCCGCCTGCGGCAAGCTGCCCGCCAGCGTCCGCGGGAAGTTCGACATGGTCGATGTCCGCGATGTCGCCCAGGGCTTCCTGCTGGCAGCCGAGAAGGGGCGCACCGGCCACAACTACCTGCTCGGCGGCCACCGCTACGACCTCTTCGATGCCCAGGTCCGGACCGCGCAGATCGCGGGCCAGAAGGGCCCGCGGCTGGCGATCCCGCTCGGGCTGCTGGCCGGCGTCGCGCCGGTGCTGGACCCGATAGCCAGGATGTTCGGCTCGGAGTCGTTCGCCCCGGCGGCGCTGGAGAACCTGGTGATGAGCCCGATCGTCGATCGCACCAAGGCCGGCGCCGAGCTGGGCTACGAGCCGCGGCCGACCGAGCAGACCCTGGCCGACATCGTGGACTTCTTCGGACAGGCGGGCCTGCTGTGACCGCTGCGCAGCAGCCACTGCCCGAGCTCGGCTGCTACGGCCTGGCCGGACACTCCGCGACGCCGTATGACCTGATCGGCGAGGCCCGTCTGGCCGAGCAGCTCGGCCTCGGCTCGATCTTCCTGTCCGAGCGGTTCAACACCAAGGACGCCGGCGTGATGGCGGGCGCCGCGATCGCCGCGACCACGACCCTCGGCGTGGGGACCGCCGCCACCAACCACAACACCCGGCACCCGCTCGTCACCGCGACGCTCGCCACCACGGCGCACCGGCTCTCCGGTGGTCGCTACGCGCTCGGACTCGGACGCGGGTTCGGGTTGCTCTTCGACCTGATGGGAGTGCCGAAGGTGACGGGCGCGCAGCTCGAGGACGCGATCGGTATCTACCGGAAGCTCTGGCACGGCGAGGCCGTGATGGGGCACGACGGTCCGGCCGGCACCTACGCGTACCTGAACCAGGACTCGTCGTTCGACGAGGACATCCCGGTGATGCTGATGGCGATCGGCGACAACACCCTCGACCTCGCCGGCCGGATCGCGGACGCGGTCGTGCTGCACACCTTCTTCAGCGACGAGACGCTGGCCCGCGCCGTCACCCGGATCCGTACCGCGGCCGAGCAGGCCGGTCGCGACCCGGCGTCGGTCCGGATCTGGTCGGTGCTCGCGACCGTGACCGACGACCTCCCCGAAGAGCTGCGGCTGCGCAAGCTCGTCGGGCGCCTGGCGACGTACCTGCAGGGGTACGGCGACGCGCTCGTCGCCGCCAACGGCTGGGACCCGGCGGACCTCGATGCCTTCCGCAACCACCCGCTGGTGCAGGGTTACCCCGGCGCCTTCGACGCGATCGGCACCACCGAGGAGCTGACCCGGTTGCGCGACGAGGTGCTGCCGGCGCACTGGCTGGCCGCGTCCGCGACCGGCACGCCCGAGCAGTGCGCCCAGCGCGTCCTGGACCAGTTCGACGCCGGAGCCGACAGCGTGATCCTGCACGGCGCGACCCCGACCGAGCTCGCGCCGGTGCTCGAGGCCTGGCGGGCGATCCGGTCCGCCGATCGGTTCACCGACCTCCCGACCAACCCGGGACTGACTACCGCCGGAGTGCTGCGCTGATGACTCTCACCTCGACCGAACCCATCGAGTCCGCCGACGACCTCAGCACGGCGTGGCTCAGCCAGGTGCTGGGCGCCGAGGTCACCGGCTTCGACGTCGCCCGGGTCGGCACCGGCCAGATGGGCTCCTGCTTCCGGATCACCCTCGACGGGGCACCGGAGCTCCCCGCGAGCACGCTGCTCAAGCTGCCCAACGGCGACGCCGCAGCCCGGTCGATGGTGGCCGGCGCCTACCGGTCGGAGGTGCGGTTCTACACCGAGATCCTCAGCACCGTCGGCATCCGCACGCCGCAGTGCTACGCCACCACTGCCGTGACCGAGGACGGCAGGTTCTCGATGCTGCTCGAGGACATGGCGCCGGCCGAGCAGGGCGACCAGATCGCGGGCTGCACACCCGACCAGGCGCGTAGTGCCGCGGTCAACCTCGCCGGGCTGCACGGCCCCCGCTGGTCCGACCCGACCCTGCTCGAGATCGACGGGATCACCCTGAGCGGTCCCGACGACGCCGAGCTGCTGGCCTCCGTCTACGGCCCGGCGACCGAGACCTTCTTCGAGCAGCTCGGGGACGCGCTGAGCGCCGAGACCCGGGAGACGCTGCTGGCGTGCGTCGAGGTCGCCGTGGCGTGGTCGCTGGCGCGGCAGTCCGAGCGCTTCGGGCTGGTGCACGGCGACTACCGGCTCGACAACCTGCTGTTCAACGCGCCCGGCGTGACGCCGCCGGTGAGCGCCGTCGACTGGCAGACCCTCAGCCTCGGCCTCCCCACGCGCGACCTGGCGTACCTGCTCGGCACCGGTCTGTCGGTCGAGGACCGGCGCACCCACGAGAGCGAGCTGGTCGCGGCGTACCACGCAGCGCTGGTGGCCCACGGGGTGACGGACTACTCCGCCGAGCTGTGCTGGGAGGACTACTGCTTCTCGATGGTCCAGGGTCCGCTGGTCAGCGTCTTCGGGTGCGCCTACGGCGCCCGTACCGAGCGCGGTGACGCCATGTTCGCTGCGATGGTCGAGCGCTCCTGCACCGCGATCCGCGACCTCGGCACCCTGGCCCTGGCGGTGGCGGGATGAAGCTCGACGTCCAGCTCGACGGCCGCCCGGACCAGGCCGCCCAGCGATCCCGCGAGCTGATCGCGGCCGGCGTCGACGGCCTGTTCACCTTCGAGGGACCGCACGACGCGTTCCTGCCCCTGATCGTGGCGGCTGGTTCGTCGGACGTGCCGTCGACCGACCTGATGACGAACGTCGCGATCGCGATCCCGCGCAGCCCGATGCACCTGGCGAACATGGCCTACGACCTGCAGCTGCTGTCGGGGGGCCGGTTCCGGCTCGGGCTGGGTTCGCAGATCAAGCCGCATATCGAGAACAGGTACGGCTCGACCTGGAGCAGGCCGGCAGCCCGGATGCGTGAGATCGTGCTGGCGGTCAAGGCGATCCTCGACTCGTGGCAGGACGGCACCCGGCTCGACTTCCGCGGCGAGTTCACCAAGCACACGCTGATGCCGCCGACCTTCGTCCCCGGCCCCAACCCGTACGGCGTCCCACCGGTCCTGCTCGGCGCCCTCGGCCCGCTGATGACCAGGACAGCAGCCGAGGTCGCCGACGGCCTGCTGGTGATGCCGTTCCACAGTCATCGGCACTTCCGCGAGCGCACGCTACCGGCTGTGGCCGAAGGGCTGGAGCTCGGCGGCAGGGAGCCCCTGTCGGCAGCGCGCTTCGACATCTACCCCCAGGTCATCGTCGCGACCGGGGACTCCCCTGAGGCGATCGAGGCCGCGACGTTCGGCGTCAAGGGCCTGCTGGCGTTCTACGGCTCCACGCCGGCGTACCGGCCGGTGCTGGACGTCGAGGGCTGGGGCGACCTGCAGCCGGAGCTGAACGCGCTGAGCAAGAGCGGCGACGTCATGACGATGATCGACCGGATCGACGACGACGTGCTCCGTATCCTCGCCGTGGTCGGCACACCCGCGGAGTGCGCCGCGCAGATCACGGCCCGTTTCGGCGACGTCGCCGACCGGGTGTGCGCCTACTTCCCGGGCAGCACCCACCCGGCCTCGACGATCAGCGCGCTGGCCCACGCCCTCCACACCGCATAGTCCCTCGGGGACTACGCAGCTCGGGCGCGGTTGTAGCGCAGGCTGCCGGCGAACGCCGCCCCGATGAAGCCGACACCGATCAGCCCGGTGACGATCTCGGGGATCTCGTGGCCGATGGTGAGCATCAGCAGCACCGCCAGCGCCCCGATCGCCCAGTGCGCGCCGTGCTCGAGGAACACGTAGTCGTCCAGGGTGCCGGCCCTGACCAGGTACATCGTCAGCGACCGTACGTACAGCGCGCCGACACCGAGGCCGAGGGCGATGATGACCGGGTCGGCAGTGATGGCGAACGCCCCGATCACCCCGTCGAAGCTGAAGCTGGTGTCGAGGACCTCGAGGTAGATGAACAGCATCAGCGCGGCCCGGCCGGTGGCCAGCACGGCGCTGGCGGTGCTGACCGTGCTGACTGCGTCCACGGCGAACAGCCGACCGAGCCCGTCGACGGCGAGGTAGGTGATCAGCCCGCACACCCCGGCGAGCAGCACCTGCTCGCGATGCTCGGAGAACCGCAGCGCGAAGCCGGCCAGGGTCACCAGCGCCACCAGCACCGTGACCTGGTGCAGGGCGCCGGCCTTCGACAGCACCCGCTCGATGGGGCCGAGCCAGTGCAGGTCCTTGTCGGGATCGAGCAGGAAGCTCAGGAAGATCATCAGCAGGAACATCCCGCCGAAGGCCGCGATCGCAGGGTGCGCGTCGTGCAGCAGGTAGCCGTAGGTCCCTGGCGTGTCCGGGTCGCCCTTCTCCATCGCCAGGCGCCACGCGTGCACCGGCGAGAGGTGGGCAGTGATGCCGACCAGCACCAGCGGGAACAGCAGCCGCATCCCGATCACGGCGATCAGCACCCCGACGGTCAGGAACAGCCGCTGCCAGGAAGCCGACATCCGCTCCAGCACCCGGGCGTTGACCACTGCGTTGTCGAAGGACAGCGAGATCTCCAAGACGATCAGGATCGCGGTGACCGTCACCCCGGTCGCCCCGCCGTACAGGCCGGCCAGGACCAGGCCCGCGACGGTCGCGACCATCGACCAGGCGAAGGTCCTCAGCATCATGCGGGTCAACCTAGCGGGGCGGTCCTACCCGGCCTTCGCCGAACGCAACGCCTAGAGCGGCACGGCGAGCGTGGTCGGCACCAGCCGGCCGCGGAGCACCATCGGCTCCAGCAGCCGCCACCGCTCCTGCTCGCCCGAGGCGGCACGGTCGACGATCCGCTCGGAGGCGACCACGCGCTCGGGGCGGTCCTTGGCCTGCTCGGTCAGACGGGCCGCCTCGTTGACCGCATCGCCGATCACCGTGTATTCCAACCGGTCGACCGAGCCGATGTTGCCGGCGATCACCAGGCCGTGCGAGACACCGATCCCGGCGTCGAGGTCGGGGACCTCGTCCCGCAGGCGCTGCGCCATCACGCGCGCGGCGGCCAGCGCGGAGGCGGCGGGATCCGGCAGCTCGAGCGGCGCACCGAAGATGCACAGTGCAGCATCGCCCTCGAACTTGTTGACCAGCCCGCCGTACTCCGAGACCACCGAGACGACTACCTCGAAGAACCGGTTCAGCGCCGCGACGACCTCCGCAGCCGGGTGCGTCGCGGCGAAGGTGGTCGACCCGATGACGTCGACGAACAGCGCCGCGGCTTCCCGCTCCTCACCACCGAGCGCGACCCCTTGGGCCAGGGCGAGCCGGGCGACGTCCTCGCCGACGTGCCGGCCGAAGAGGTCCCGGAGCTGCTCGCGCTCGCGCAGGGCGAAGACCATGTTGTTGAGACCGGACTGGAGCTGGCCGATCTCGCCGGCGTCGTTGACCGGCACGTTGACCGACAGGTCGCCCTCCTCGATCGCTGCGAGCGCCGCGGTCAGGTCCCCGAGCGGCTCGCCGACCGACTTGGCGAACAGGACGGTGGCGAAGAAGCCGGTGAGCAGCGCACCCAGCCCGACGACCAGCCCGCTGGCCGCCACCTGGTGCAGCGACACCCCGGTCTCACCGGCGAAGGCGACCAGGCCGATCAGGCCGAGCATCGGCACCCCGGTCGTCAGACTCCAGATGAAGACGGCCTTC
Organism: Marmoricola sp.; assembly: GCA_036272095.1. Taxonomy (GTDB): domain Bacteria; phylum Actinomycetota; class Actinomycetes; order Propionibacteriales; family Nocardioidaceae; genus Marmoricola. Next base: position 64,982 of record DATAZI010000031.1, read on the forward strand.
TGGCCGACGCCGGCCGTCGTACCGGCCTGCGGAGGCGAAAGCACCAGTACCCGGGTGATCGCGGACTTGAACAGCCGCATGCACAGCAGGTACGACGTCGCCGCCGTCGCCAGGCCGCTGATGATCGTCGCGGTGGACAGCTGCAGCGCGAAGGTGTCGGAGACGTGCAGGTTGGCGTAGAAGAACACCACGCAGGACAGCCCCCACAAGACGACCTGCATCCAGAACAGCCACCACGGCAGGTTCAAGGTGAGGGCGCGCTCCTCCTCGTCCGGCGGCGTACCGCGGACGGTCCAGCCCAGTGCGCGCTTGGCCCGCGGCGCCCCGACGACGCCGAGCACCACCCAGCTGAACGCGACCAGCCCCAGGCCGAGGATCACGTTGCCGCGGACGATCGAGCCTGTGGAGTACCGGTCCGGGAACGGCAGCACCACCAGGTAGTCGACGATCAGGGTCGCGGCACCGACCACGTTGGCCGCCCAGACCAGCGCGATCACCTGGAACGGCCGCACGCCGCGGAGGTCCGGGCCGTGCAGTCCCTGGATCTCATAGAGGCGGCGCATGCACCGAATCGTGACGGGCTGAGGTCAGGAAGGCAACGGCTTGCTGTCGCCGAAGGGCTCGTCGCGCTCCCGGACAGCCTCGCGGAACCCGACCTCGCCGGCCCGGTCGACGAATCTGTACCCCTCCGGGGTGTGCCGGGCGATGCCGTCGAAGACCGTGCTGACCATCCCCGAGGTCGCGACTCCCTGGGCCAGCAGGGCGCTGTTGAGAGCCAGCTTGACCATGATCAGCTGGTTCAGCGGCATCGCCGCGATCCGCTGCACGAGCGCCTCGGTGCGCTCGTCGAGCTCCGCAGCCGGCCAGGACTCGATCGCCAGGCCCCACTCGACGGCCTGCTTGCCGGTGATCAGGTCGCCGGTGAAGAGGAGCCGCTTGGCCCGCTGGTCGCCGAGCCGGTGCGCCCACAGCCCGGTGGCCGGCACGCCCCAGACCCGGGTCGGCGGATACCCCATCCGGACGTCGTCGGCGCAGACGATCTGATCGCAGTGCAGCGCGATGTCGGTACCGCCGGCGACGGCGAAGCCGTGCAGCTTGGCCACCGTCGGCTTGTTGGCATGCAGCAGGCTGGCGTAGCCGCGGTTGAAACGGCTCATCATCTGGTAGTCGACCATCGGGTCCCAGGTGCGGTTCTTGTCGTGGTTCTCCAGCTGCACGGTCGCGTCGAGGACGCTGTTGTCGGCGGCGCCGGCCGACCCACCCATCGTGCCTTCGGCAAACACCCCCAGGTCGTAGCCGCCGCAGAAGCCCTTCCCGCGCCCGGAGACCAGCATCACGTGCACGCCACGATCGACGTCGGCGCGCTCGACAGCATCCGCCAGCTCGACCGGAGTGTCCGCGGTGATCGCGTTGCCCTGCTCAGGACGGTTGAAGGTAATCCGCGCGATCCGGCCGTCGACCTCGTAGGTCAGCGTCCGGTACTCCGCCATCAGCTGCCCTCGGGCAGTGCGCGCTCCAGGATCGCGGTGAAGTCGGTTCGGGCCGGCAGGGTGCCGAACGCGAATCCGCCCTGACCGTCGAGCCGGGTCGCGCAGAACGCGTCGGCGACGGCGGCCGGAGCGTGCCGGACCAGCAGCGAGCCCTGCAGGACCAGCGCCATCTGCTCGACGAGCCCACGGGCGCGCACCTCGATGTCGGCCAGGTCGCCGAGCTGCGACCCGAGCCGGCCGACCGCGGCATCGAGCCGCGCGTCGGCGCCGGCCGAGAGCGCGAGCTCGCCCATCAGGGCCTCCAGCGACGCCGGCTCGCGGCCCAGCGCACGGAGCACGTCGAGCGCGTTGACGTTGCCCGAGCCCTCCCAGATCGAGTTCAGCGGCGCCTCGCGGTAGAGCCGCGGCATCCCGGAGTCCTCGACGTAGCCGTTGCCGCCGAAGCACTCCATCGCCTCGGCAGTGAACGCCGCACCGCGCTTGGTGACCCAGTACTTGCCGATCGCGGTGGCGATCCGGCGGAACGCCTGCTCGCCCTCGTCACCGCGGATCGCCCGGTCGGCCGCGCCCGCCAGTCGCAGGGCGAGCGTGGTCGCGGCCTCGGACTCCACCGCGAGGTCGGCGACGACGTTGCGCATCAGGGGCTGGTCGATCAGCGTCTTGCCGAACGCCGCGCGGTGCTTGACGTGGTGCCCGGCCTCGACGAGCGCCTTGCGCATCATCCCGGCAGAGCCGGTCACGCAGTCCAGGCGCGTGCAGGCGACCATGTCGATGATGGTCCGGACACCGCGGCCCTCCTCGCCGACGAGCCAGGCGACGGTGCCGTCGAACTCGGGCTCCGAGGACGCGTTGGACCGGTTGCCGAGCTTGTCCTTGAGCCGGACGATCCGGAAGGTGTTGCGGGTGCCGTCAGGCAGGATCCGCGGCACCAGGAAGCAGGAGAGCCCACCGGGCGAGTTGGCCAGCACCAGGAACAGGTCGCACATCGGCGCCGAGGTGAACCACTTGTGGCCGGTCAAGGTGAAGACGCCGGCCTCGGCTGTCGGGGCCGCGACGGTGGAGTTGGTGCGTACGTCCGAGCCGCCCTGCTTCTCGGTCATGCCCATCCCGGCGAGCAGACCGCGCTTGGTGGACGGGATCCGCAGGCCCGGGTCGTAGACACGGCTGGTCAGGCCCGGCTCGTAGAGCGCCGCCAGGTCGGGGGCGTGCCGCAGCGCCGGGATCACGGCGTAGGTCATCGTGATCGGGCAGCCGTGGCCGGCCTCGGTGTGCTGCCAGGCCAGGCCGCCCGCCGTACGCGCGACGTGGGCTCCCGGCCGCGGGTCGGTCCAGGCGGCTCCGGCGCCGCCCTCGGCGACCGAGGTGCGCATCAGGTTGTGCCACGACGGGTGGAACTCGACCTCGTCGATCCGGTTGCCGTAGCGGTCGACCGTCTTCAGCTCGGGCTCGAACCTGTTGGCCTCCTCGGCCCAGCGCTGCGCCTCCTCCGAGCCGGCGAGCTGGCCCAGGCGGAGTACGTCGGCCTCGGCCCAGCTGGCCCCCTCGCGGTGCAGGCCCTCGATCAGCGCGGCGTCCGCCGACGCGTCGTACGGCGCGTGCGGGGGCGGCTGGTTGGTGACCTCGTGGGTGGCATAGGAGCTCGAGCTGCCCGGACGTTCGATGCTGGTCGTCATTCCGCTAGTATTACCGAATCACGACAACCGTGACAAGAGTGTAAGGACCTTCAAGGAGCCTGTGTGCGCGCGTTGAGCGCCCGATCGGTCGTGCTGAGCCTGCTGCTCGGCGCGCACCCGCCCGAGCTGCCGGTCAGCGCCCTGGTCGACGCCGGGGAGATGTTCGACATCGCCGAGCCGACGCTGCGCGTCGCACTGACCCGGATGGTGGCGAACGGCGACCTCGAGCGGACCGACCGCACCTACCGGCTCAGCGCCCGGCTGCTGGAGCGGCAGCGGCGTCAGGACCAGGCGCTCGAGGCGGCCGGCCCTTGGGACGGCCGCTGGGAGATGGTGGTGGTCACCTCGGTCGGACGCAGCGCCGCCGACAGGGCGGGCCTGCGCACCGAGCTGTCCGACCTCCGCCTCGCCGAGCTCCGCGAAGGGGTCTGGATGCGTCCGGCGAACCTGGCCCGCGAGCTGCCGTCGTGGCCCGAGGGCCTGATCCGGGTCTTCCACGGGACCCCCCAGAACGGGACCCCCCAGAACGGGACCCCCGAGGACGAGCCGGACGCGCTTGTCCGCCGATTGTGGGACCTCGACGGCTGGAACCGGGCAGGGCTGCACCTGACCGAGGACATCGCGGCCGCCCGCACCGCCTCCGAACGGCTCACTGTCGCCGCAGCAGTGGTCCGGCACCTGCGCGAGGACCCCGCGCTCCCGGCAGTCCTGCTGCCGGCCGACTGGTCGGCGCCGGCGCTGCGGTCGGCCTACGCGGCGTACCAGACCGAGCTGATCGGCTCCGGTCTCGCGCTGGTGGTCAGCTGAACGACCGCAGCCGCAGGCTGTTGGTGACCACGAAGACCGAGGACAGCGCCATCGCCGCGCCCGCGATCATCGGGTTGAGAAGGCCGGCTGCGGCGAGCGGCAGGCCGGCGACGTTGTAGGCGAAGGCCCAGAACAGATTGCCTCGGATGATCCCCAACGTACGCCGGGACAACCGGATCGCGTCGGCCGCCACCATCAGGTCGCCGCGGACCAGGGTCACGTCGCTCGCCTCGATGGCGACGTCGGACCCGGTCCCCATCGCCAGCCCGAGATCGGCCTGGGCGAGCGCAGCCGCGTCGTTGACTCCGTCGCCGACCATCGCCACGGTCGCGCCCTGCTGCTGCAGCTGCTTGACGGCATCGACCTTGCCGGCCGGCAGAACCTCGGCGATCACGTCCTGGGGCGCGATGCCGACGTGCGCCGCGACGGCGTGCGCCACGGCTGCGCTGTCGCCGGTCAGCAGGTAAGGCCGAAGTCCGAGAGCCCGCAGCGTTGCGATCGCCGCAGCCGACGTCGGCTTGGCCTCGTCGCCGACCACGACCGTGCCGACCGGTCTCCCGTCGACGACCACCTCGACCGTCGTCCCGGACCCGGCGGCCGGAGCCCGTCGCACCTCGACCAGCGTGCCCTCGACCCGGCCCCGGACGCCGACCCCTGGCGTGCTCACGAAGTCCTCGAGGTGCGGCAGCGTGCCGGCGGCAGCGACGATCGCACGCGCGATCGGGTGCTCGGAGGCCTGCTCGACAGCCGCAGCGAGGCGGAGCACCTCGGCGGCCTCGAACCCGGAGGCCGGATTCACGTCGAGCACTGTCATCTCGCCCGTCGTGATGGTGCCGGTCTTGTCCAGGACGATCGCGTCGACGACGCGGGTCGACTCGAGCACCTCGGGGCCCTTGATCAGGATCCCGAGCTGGGCGCCGCGACCGGTCCCGACCATCAGCGCCGTCGGAGTCGCCAGCCCCAACGCGCACGGGCAGGCGATGATCAGCACCGACACGGCCGCGGTGAAGGAGTCGTCCGCACTGCCGCCGAGCAGCAGCCAGGCCGCCAGGGTCACCGCCGCCAGAGCGAGCACGACCGGGACGAAGACGCCCGAGATCCGGTCGGCGAGCCGCTGCACCGTGGCCTTGCCGTGCTGAGCCTCTGCGACCAGGCGAGCCATCTGGGCCAGCTGGGTCTGCGCGCCGACCCGGGTAGCGGTCACGACGATGCGGCCCCCGGCGTTGATCGTCGCCCCGACGACCGGGTCGCCGGGCCCCACCTCGAGCGGCACCGACTCCCCGGTGACCAGCGCGGCATCGATCGAGGACCTCCCGCTTGCCACGACACCGTCCGTCGCGACCTTCTCGCCGGGCCGGACGACGAACTCCTCGCCGACGCCGAGCTCACCGATCGGCACCCGCGCCTCGACGCCACCGCGGAGCACGGCGACGTCCTTGGCGCCGAGCTCGAGCAGGGCCGCCAGTGCCGCTCCTGACCGCTTCTTCGCACGCGCCTCGGCGTACCGGCCCGCGAGCAGGAACACCGTCACGCCGGCTGCGGGCTCGAAGTAGGTGCCCATCGTGTCGCCGCGTAGGACGGCGACCACCGACCAGCAGAAGGCAGCGATCGTGCCCATCGAGACAAGCGTGTCCATCGTGCTGGCGGCGTGGCGGGCGTTGACGGCTGCGGCACGGTGGAAGGGCCAGCCTCCCCACGCCACGACCGGTGTGGCGAGTACCAGCGAAACCCACTGCCAGCCGTCGAAGCGCCAGGCCGGGACCATCCCCAGCACGACCACCGGCAGACCGAACGCGGCAGAGACGAGCAGCCGGGAGAGGCCGCTTGCTGCCTCGTCGGGCCCGGCCGAGAGCGATGCGCCGTACCCGGCGGACTCCACCGTGGCGATCAAGTCGTGCGGCTCCAGCGTGCCGGGGTAGCTGACCCACGCCGTCTCGGTGGTGTAGTTGACCGACGCCTCGACGCCGTCGAGCTTGTTCAGCTTGCGCTCGATCCGGTTGGCGCAGGACGCGCAGGTCATCCCGGAGATGGCCAGCTCGATGTCGGTGCTCATTGCCCAGCCCCTACTCCGCCAGCGCGTAGCCGGCGTCGACGACGGCAGCCCGGACGGCTGCCTCCTCGAGCCCGGCGGCGCTGGTGATCAGCATCGCGCCGGTCTCCAGGTCGATCTCGACAGCCTCGACTCCGGCGACCTCGGAGACCTCCTCAACGACCGAGGCGACGCAGTGCCCGCAGGTCATCCCGACCACGCTGTACGTCGCGGTGGTCATGACCGCACCAGCCTGGCGATCGCGTCCGAGGCTTCCTTCAGCTTCACCTCGGCCTCAGCGCCGCCAGCCTTGGCGGCGTCGAGCACACAGTGCTCGAGATGCTCCTCGAGCAGGCTCAGCGAGACCGCCTGGAGCGCCTTGGTCATCGCCGAGACCTGGGTCAGGATGTCGATGCAGTACTGCTCCTCCTCGACCATCCGCTGGAGGCCGCGCGCCTGGCCCTCGATGCGGCGCAGCCGCTTGAGGTAGTCGTCCTTGGTGCCGTGGGCGAGGTAGGAGTGCTGGTGGGTCATGGTTCGATCATACCCCTAGGGGGTATGTGGGTACAGGCGTCTCGACAAGCTCGGCGAACGGGGGCCGAGCTCGACGGGCGGGGCGAAGCTCGACGAACGGGAGCTCAGGCCCCGAATACGGGGGGCCGCTTCTCCACGAAGGCTCGGACGCCCTCGATGCCGTCCGGCTCGGCACACCGCTGGCGGATCGATAGCGTCTCGGCGCGCATCGCCGACTCTGGTGCCTTCTCGGCTGCGTCGCGGACCAGCTTCTTGGTGGCCGCGAACGCCGTCGCCGGACCCGCTGCCAGGGAGGCGGCGAGCTCGTCAGCCGCTGCGGCGAGCTCCTCGGTGTCGTACAGCCGGGCGACCAGGCCGGCGGCCAGCGCCTCCTCGGCGTCCATCACATCGTTGAGCAAGGAGAGCCGCAGCACCCGGTGCAGCCCGAGCGAGTTGACCAGCAGGCTGGTGCCGCCGTCGACCGAGAGGCCGATCTTGGTGTAGCCGAGGCTGAACTTCGCCTTCCGGCCGGCCAGCACGACATCAGCCGCCGCCGCCAGCGGGAACCCGGCACCGGCGGCTGCTCCGTGCACCACCGAGACCACCACGGCCGGGTTGCGGACCAGGTCGCTGATCACCCGGTGCAGCGACTCGGCCAGGTCGTCGACGTACGCCGTGATGTCGTCCTGGGCGGCGAACGCGCCGACATCGCCACCGACGCAGAAGAAACGGCCGGTCGAGGACAGCAGGATCACCCGGGCCTCGTCGACGCCTGCCTGCCGAACCGCCGCCTGCAGCTCGGCGATCTGCGCGGAGTGGATCGGGTTGCCGCGATCGCCGTCGACCAGCGTGATCCGGGCGACGCCGTCGGCAAGGGAGTAGGAGACGTAGCTGCTCATGGCCGCAGCCTAGGGCGCGAGGCGCTAGCCTGCCGACCCATGGCCGCCTTCGACCCGACCCAGACCGGCGATCTGCTGGACCTCCTCGACCTCGAGCAGATCGAGGACGACACCTTCCGGGCGAACTTCGTCTTCGAGGAGGACTGGCCCCTGTACGGCGGGCAGGTCGCTGCTCAGGCACTGCTCGCCGCCGGGCTCACCGTCGACGGGCAACGGCATCCGCATTCGCTGCACGGCTACTTCCTGCGCCGCGGCGACGCGTCCCGACCGACGATGTTCCGCGTCGACCGCGACCGGGACGGAGGCTCTTTCTCAGCCCGCCGGGTGGTCGCGATCCAGCGCGGCGAGGTCATCTTCTCGGCCTCCGCGTCGTTCACCGCCCCGGTCGACGGGCTGGACCGCCAGTCCCCCGTCCTGCCTGCGGTCACCGGCCCCGAGGAGTGCGTGCGCTGGGTGGCGCCGCGGATGTTCTCCCTCGACGTGCGGATTCCGCCCGAGGACGGCGTCACCGCCTGGCCGGCCAGGTTCTGGTCGCGGTTCACCACGGCGATCGGCGACGACGTGCTGCGCAACGCTGCCGCCCTGACCTATCTCTCCGACGTGTCCGCCGACATGCACAGCTTCGCGACCGACGGCTTCATCCCTGCGGCGAGCCTGGATCACGCCGTCTGGTTCCACCGGCCCACCCGGCTCGAGGACTGGGTCTTCACCGACTACACGGCACGTGCGGTCGCCGGCAACCGGGGCATGTACACCGGCTCGCTCTTCGACGCCTCCGGCACAATGGTCGCCAGCGTCGCCCAGGAGGCGCTGTACAAGAAGTTCGGTTGACGCCTGCCGGGCTCAGCTGCTGCTCAGCGCGAGATCGTCAGCGGGTCCGCGATCTCGGCCGCCGCCGCCTCGGGGTCCGCAGTGGTGTTGCTCCCCCGCAGCGGCACCTCACGGATGAACCACGAGACCGCGAAGCCCGCGATCAGCAGCACCGAGGCACACAGGAAGATCGAGTGTGTCCCGGAGATCACCGCGTGCTTGAACGCCGCGATGAAGGCCGGCGGCGAGTGCCGCAGCGCGACCGGCGTCAAGGAGGCCACCGAGCCACCGAGCTTGCCGGTCGAGCCGACGTGGTCGGCGAGGTAGCCCTTGAGCTGGTGGCTGTAGATGGTGCCGAGGATCGCCACCCCGATCGAGCCGCCGAGGGTGCGGACGAAGGTGAAGGTGCCGGTGCCGGCGCCGAGGTCCTTCATCGCCACGCTGTTCTGCGCGATCAGGTTGGTGGTCTGCATCAGGCAGCCGAGGCCGAGGCCCATCACCACCATGAACAACGCTGACTTGCCGGTACCGGTGTCCACGTCCATGGTCGAGAACAGATAGAGCCCGACGCCGAGCAGCACGGTGCCGACGATGGGGAACGCCTTGTACCTGCCGGTCCTGCTGATGAACTGGCCGCCGCCGAGCGAGGTGGCCATCAGGGCCAGCATCATCGGCATCAGCAGGAGGCCCGAGTTGGTCGCCGACTTGCCCTGCACGAACTGCTGGAACTGCGGCAGGAAGGTGATCGTTCCGAACATCGCGAAGCCGGCGATGAAGCCCATGATCGTGGCGAGCGAGAAATTAGCGTTCTTGAACAGGTAGAGGCCGATGACCGGCTCGGTCGCACGTCGTTCGACGAGCAGGAACGCTACGAAGAAGACGGCGGCTACGACGAACAGCGTGATGATCCGCCAAGAGCCCCACGGGTACTCGCTGCCGCCCCAGGTGATGGCGAGGACCAGGGAGACGATCCAGACCGTGAGGACGCCGGCACCGGTCCAGTCGATGATGACCTTGTCCTTCTTGCGGGTCTCGACCGAGAGGTGCAGCGTGGACCAGATCACGAACAGCGCGATGGCGCCGAGCGGCAGGTTCACGTAGAAGTTCCAGCGCCAGGAGACGTGGTCGGTGATGAAGCCGCCGATCAGCGGGCCGCCGATCATCGCGACCGGCATCACCGACATCATCACGCCGATGTACTTGCCGCGCTCGCGCGGCGGGACCAGCATCCCGACCACCGACATGATCCCGACCAGGAGCCCGCCGGCGCCGATGCCCTGGAAGGCGCGGAAGAAGACGAGCTGGGTCATGTTCTGGCTGAGCCCGCACAGCGCGGACCCGATCAGGAACAGCACGATCGCGGTCATGAAGGTGTACTTGTGGCCGAAGAGGTCGCCGAGCTTGCCCCACATCGGGGTGGCGACCGCCGAGGCCAGGATGTACCCGGTCACGACCCAGGACAGGTGGGTCGCACCGCCGAGGTCGCCGGCGATCGTCGGCAGCGCGGGCGCCACGATCATGTTGTCGAGCTGGGCGAGCAGCATCGCGACGATCAACCCGCTCATCGCGGTGATGATCTGGCGGGGCGTGAGCTCGTTGCCGCTCGTCGTGGGGGCAGCTGTCTCCGAGGTCATGGACCCATCTTAGATCCGGAACCGGAGGGTTCCACCACTTATTCGGCTCAGATGTCGGTGACCCGTACCCCGGCGTGCGCCTTGTAGCGCCGGTTGATGCTGATCAGGTTCGCTGTCAGGGCCTCGACCTGGTGGGCGTTGCGGATCCGGCCGCCGTACACGCCGTGGACGCCGGGGATGGTGTCGGCGAGAGCCTGGACCAGGTCGGTGGCGTCGCGGTCGTCGCCGAGGACCAGCACATCGGTGCCGAGGTCGGAGACCTCGGGGTCCTCCAGCAGCACGGCGGAGACGTTGTGGAACGCACCGACCACCGTGGAGCCGGTCAGGATCGCGGCGGCCTGCTGGGTAGCCGAGCCCTCCTGCACCGCGAGCGCGTAGGCGCCCTGCTTGTCGAAGCCGAGCGGGTTCACGCAGTCCACGACGACCTTGCCGTCCAGGGCGGGCTTCAGGTCGGCGAGCAGCTCGCCGTGGCCCTCCCACGGGACGACGACGAGCACGATGTCGCCAGCCTCGGAGGCACCGCGGTTGTCGGACCCGGAGACCGGTACGCCGATCGCCTCGGAGAGCTCCGCAGCGGCCGCCGCGCCCTTCTCCGCTGTACGGCTGCCCAGCACGACCTTCAGGCCGGCCTGGGCGAACCGCCGGGCCAGTCCCCGGCCCTGGGGGCCGGTGCCGCCGAGGACGGCGATGGTCAGGTCGGAAAGGTCGGGGGCCGCAGCGGCGGTCGCGTCAGTTGTCACGATCGTTAGGTTACGACCCCTGGCGCGGACAACCGCCGACGGGTGAGACTGGCGTTGGGGACGAGTGAGACAACACAACTGGAGGGATTCTTGTGGCGACCGTTCGAGCAGCCATCAGCCAGACCACCTGGACCGGCGACAAGGCGTCGATGCTGGACAAGCACGAGAAGTTCGCCCGCGACGCCGCCGCTCAGGGCGCACAGGTGATGTGCTTCCAGGAGCTCTTCTACGGGCCGTACTTCGGGATCACCCAGGAGAAGAAGTACTACGACTACGCCGAGCCCGCCGACGGGCCGATCGTGCAGCGGTTCGCGGCGTTGGCCAAGGAGCTCGGTCAGGTGATGGTGCTGCCGATCTACGAGGAGGAGCAGACCGGCGTCTACTACAACACCGCGGTCGTCGTCGATGCGGACGGCACCGTGCTGGGCAAGTACCGCAAGCACCACATCCCGCACGTGGAGAAGTTCTGGGAGAAGTTCTACTTCCGGCCCGGCAACGTGGGCTACCCGGTCTTCGAGACCGCTGTCGGCAAGGTCGGCACCTACATCTGCTACGACCGGCACTTCCCCGAAGGCTGGCGCGAGCTCGGCCTGGCCGGCGCGCACATCGTCTTCAACCCCAACGCCACCAAGCCGGGCCTGTCCAACCGGCTCTGGGAGATCGAGGGGCCGGCAGCAGCGGTCGCCAACGGGTACTTCGTGCTGCAGCCCAACCGGGTCGGGCTGGAGGACAACGAGTACGGCGACGAGGCGGTGGACTTCTACGGCACCAGCCAGGTGATCGACCCGCGCGGCAACTTCGTCGGCGAGCGCGGCAGCGGGTCGGCCGAGGAGCTCTTGGTCCGCGACCTGGAGATGGACATGGTGCGCGAGATGCGCGACGACTGGCAGTTCTACCGGGACAGGCGGCCCGACTCGTACACGCAGATTGCGAGGCCGTGATGGCGTCTCGACGGGCTCTACGGACGGGCGGAGGGCCCTCATGACACTGCTGATCAAGAACGGGACGATCGTCAACGCGACCGGTACCGCCCAAGCCGACGTCCTGGTCGACGGCGAGAGGATCGTCGCGCTGATCGCGCCCGGGACCACCCCGCTCGGCGCGATCGACGCCGACACGGTGATCGACGCGACCGGGAAGTACGTCATCCCCGGCGGTATCGACGCCCATACCCACTTCAGCCTGCCCTTCGGCGGCACCGAGGCCTCCGACGACTTCGACACCGGGACCCGCGCGGCCGCCTGGGGCGGGACGACCAGCGTCATCGACTTCGCCGTCCAGCGCCACGGCGAGCGCGTCGAGGACGGCCTCGCGAAGTGGCACTCGATGGCCGACGGCGAGGCGCACATCGACTACGGCTTCCACCAGATCATCGGCGGGGTCGACGAGGAGTCGCTCAAGGCGATGGAGACCCTGGTCGATCAGGGGATCACGTCGTACAAGCTGTTCATGGCCTACCCCGGCGTCTTCTACTCCGACGACGCCCAGATCCTCAGAGCGATGCAGAAGGCGCGCGAGAGCGGGCTGCTGACGATGATGCACGCCGAGAACGGCCCTGCCATCGACGTCCTTGCCGCGCAGCTCGTCGAGCAGGGCAAGAACACGCCGTACTTCCATGGCATCGCGCGTGCCTGGCAGATGGAGGAGGAGGCGACGCACCGCGCGATCATGCTGGCCGACGTCACCGATGCTCCCCTGTACGTCGTGCACGTCAGCGCCAAGCAGGCCGTCGCGCAGCTCGCGGCGGCGCGCGACCGGGGCAAGAACGTGTTCGCCGAGACCTGCCCGCAGTACCTCTACCTGTCCCTGGAGAACCAGCTCGGCGCACGCAGCGAGGAGTGGGGTGACTTCGAGGGCGCGAAGTGGGTCTGCTCGACGCCGCTGCGCAGCGAGGAGGAGGGACACCTCGCCGCCATGTGGCAGGGCCTGCGGACCAACGACCTGCAGATGGTCTCCACCGATCACTGCCCGTTCTGCATGAAGGGCCAGAAAGAGCTCGGCCAGGGCGACTTCCGGGCCATCCCGAACGGCATCGGCTCGATCGAGCACCGCGTCGACCTCATCTACCAGGGTGTGGTCACCGGCGAGATCACCGTGGCGCGGTGGGTCGAGATCGTCTCGACCACCCCGGCACGGATGTTCGGGCTGTACGGGCGCAAGGGCGTGATCCAGCCGGGCGCGGACGCCGACATCGTCGTCTACGACCCGCGAGGCCACACCTCGATCGGCGTGGGCGAGGGCAGGACGCACCACATGAACATGGATCACTCGGCCTGGGAGGGCTTCGAGGTCGACGGGCATGTCGACGTCACGATCTCGCGCGGCAGCGTGCTGGTCGAGAACGGCGCGTATACCGGTAGCAAGGGGCGCGGGCGGTTCCTCAAGCGGGACCTCACCCAGTACCTGGTGTAGCGCCGTCTGAGATTCAACAGGTTCCGAGGCTCGGTGCGCTCGCACCTGGACCAGCGGCTCGCACCTCAACCAAACGAAGGGGAGGGATCTCATGGAATTCGGCGTCGTACTGCAGACCAATCCGCCGGCGTGGCGGACGGTCGCGCTGGCCAAGCAGGCCGAGGAGCACGGGTTCGACTACGCGTGGACGTTCGACAGCCACCTGCTCTGGCAGGAGCCCTACGTCATCTACTCCGCGATCCTGGCCGCGACCAACCGCATCATCGTCGGGCCGATGGTGACCAATCCGGCGACCCGCGACTGGACCGTCACGGCGTCGGTGTTCGCGACCCTGAACGAGATGTACGGCAACCGCACCGTGGTCGGCATCGGCCGCGGCGACTCGGCCGTGCGGGTGCTGAACGGCAAGCCGACCACGCTCAAGGAGGTCCGCGAGGCCACCCACGTGATCCGCGAGCTGGCCAACTGCCGCTCGGTGGAGTACGGCGGCGCGACGCTGGCGTTCCCGTGGGCGCGCACCTCCGCGGTCGAGGTCTGGATCGCGGCGTACGGGCCGTTGGCGCTGAAGGCGGCGGGCGAGGTCGGCGACGGGTTCATCCTGCAGCTCGCCGACCTTGACATCGCCGCCTGGATGATCGGACAGGTGCGCGAGGCCGCCTCCAACGCCGGCCGCGACCCGGACGCGCTGACGTTCTGTGTCGCCGCACCGGCGTACGTCGGCACCGAGGACGAGCTTGCCCACATGCGCGACCAGTGCCGCTGGTTCGGCGGGATGGTCGGCAACCACGTCGCCGACATCGTCGCCCGGTACGGCGCCGACGGGTCGGTCCCCCAGGCGCTGACCGACTACATCGCCGGCCGCCAGGACTACGACTACAACGAGCACGGGCGAGCCGGCAACACCCATGCCGAGTTCGTGCCGGACGATATCGTCGACCGCTTCTGCATCCTGGGCACACCGGAGCAGCACATCGCCAAGCTCGAGCAGCTCAAGGCGATCGGGGTGGACCAGTTCGCGGTCTACCTCCAGCACGACAACAAGGAGGAGACCATGCGCCAGTACGGCGAGACGATCATCCCCGCCCTGCGAGACCACGTGACGGCGAAGGCATGAGCGACCCGGACCTCGACCAGCGCGCCGCCGAGCTCGACCGCGCCCACGTCTTCCACTCCTGGTCCGCTCAAGGCGCTCTGAAGCCGTTCGTGATCGCCGGCGGCCAGGGCTGCCGGGTGTGGGACCACGCCGGGCGCACCTACCTGGACTTCTCCAGCCAGCTGGTCAACCTGAACATCGGCCACCAGCACCCGAAGGTCGTCGCAGCAATCGTCGAGCAGGCGCAGTCGCTGACCACGATCGCGCCCGCGACCGCCAACCTGACCCGGGGCGAGGCGGCGAAGCGGATCACCGCGCGGGCTCCGGACGGCTTCAACAAGGTCTTCTTCACCAACGGCGGCGCGGACGCCAACGAGAACGCGATCCGGATGGCCCGGCTGCACACCGGGCGCGACAAGGTCCTCTCGACGTACCGGTCCTACCACGGCAACACCGGCGCGGCCGTCGTCGCGACCGGCGACTGGCGCCGGGTGCCCAACCAGTACGCCCGCGGCCACGTGCACTTCTTCGGCCCGTACCTGTACCGCAGCGAGTTCTGGGCGGCCTCGCCCGAGCAGGAGTGCGAGCGCGCGCTGCGGCACCTCCGCCGGGTGATCGAGGCCGAGGGACCGGCCGGCATTGCCGCGATCCTGCTCGAGTCGATCCCCGGGACGGCCGGCGTGCTGATCCCGCCGGCGGGGTACCTGGCCGGCGTACGGGAGCTCGCGACGCAGCACGGCATCGTGCTGATCCTCGATGAGGTGATGGCGGGCTTCGGCCGTACCGGCGACTGGTTCGCCTTCGACGCCCACGGTGTGGCACCTGATCTGATCACTTTCGCCAAGGGCGTCAACTCCGGCTACGTCCCGGCCGGTGGCGTGATCATCTCCGATCCGATCGCTGCCGACTTCGACCAGCAGGTCTTCCCCGGCGGGCTCACCTACTCAGGTCACCCGCTGGCGATGGCGTCGATCGTGGCCACGCTGGACGCGATGGAGTCCGAGGGCATCGTGGAGAACGCGGAGATGATCGGCCGCGAGCACATCGGGCCGGCGCTGGAGAAGCTCGCCGCGAAGCACCCGGTCATCGGCGAGGTCCGCGGGACCGGGGTGTTCTGGGCGATCGAGCTGGTGGCCGACCCGGAGACGCGCGAGCCGGTAGGTGCTGCTGTGATGGGACGGGTGAAGTCCGAGCTGCTCGCTCGCAACCTGCTGCCGTTCACGGCAGACAACCGGATCCACGTCGTCCCGCCCTGCGTGGTGACGCCGGATGAGGTCGGCGAGGCGGTCGCGGCGTACGACGAGGTGCTGGGATTGCTCGGATGAGCACGGACGAACGAGGAGAACGCAATGACTGAGATTCTGGATCACTGGATCGATGGCGGCACGTCGCCGGGGACCTCGACGCGCACCGGGGACGTCTTCGATCCCGCTCGCGGGATCGTGGCCAAGCAGGTGCGGTTCGCGTCTGCGGCGGACGTCGACACGGCAGTCGGGATCGCGGCCAAGGCGTTCACCGACTGGAGCCGGACCTCGATCGCGAAGCGCCAGCAGGTGATGTTCGCCTTCCGCGAGCTGCTCAACGCCCGCCAGGGCGAGCTCGCCGAGATCCTCACCGCCGAGCACGGCAAGGTCCTCGGCGACGCCGCCGGCGAGATCGCCCGCGGCCTGGAGGTCGTCGAGTTCGCGTGCTCGATCCCGCATCTGCTCAAGGGCGCGATGAGCGAGCAGGTCTCCTCCGACGTCGACGTCTACAGCCTCAAGCAGCCGGTCGGCGTGGTCGGGATCATCAGCCCGTTCAACTTCCCCGCGATGGTGCCGATGTGGTTCTTCCCGATCGCGATCGCGACCGGCAACACGGTGGTGCTCAAGCCGAGCGAGAAAGACCCGTCCGCCTCGAACTGGATGGCCGCCCTGATGACCGAGGCCGGCCTGCCGCCGGGCGTCTTCAACGTCGTGCATGGCGACAAGGAGGCGGTCGACGCGTTGCTCGTGCACCCGGACGTCGCCTCGATCTCCTTCGTCGGCTCCACCCCGATCGCGCAGTACATCTACTCCACGGCCAGCGCTCACGGGAAGCGCGTCCAGGCGCTGGGCGGAGCGAAGAACCACATGCTGGTGCTGCCCGACGCGGACCTCGACCTGGTCGCCGACTCAGCGGTCAACGCCGGCTTCGGCTCGGCAGGCGAGCGCTGCATGGCGATCAGTGTGGTGCTCGCCGTCGACAGCGTGGCGGACGCCCTGATCGAGAAGATCAGTGAGCGGATGGCGACGCTGAAGATCGGCGATGGCCGACGGTCCTGCGATATGGGCCCGCTGATCACCCGCGAGCACCGCGACAAGGTCGCGTCGTACATCGACCTGGCGACCGCCGACGGCGCCACCGTGGTGGTCGACGGCCGAGGCGTCGAGATCGACGGCGACGCCGACGGCTTCTGGCTCGGGCCGACCCTGATCGACCAGGTCCCGACCACCTCTAAGGTCTACACCGACGAGATCTTCGGGCCGGTGCTCTCGATCGTCCGGGTCTCCGGCTACACCGAGGGCGTCGACATCATCAATGCCGGTCCGTACGGCAACGGCAGCGCGATCTTCACCAACGACGGCGGCGCCGCCCGACGGTTCCAGCGCGAGGTGGATGCCGGGATGATCGGCATCAACGTGCCGATCCCGGTGCCGGTCGCCTATCACTCGTTCGGCGGGTGGAAGGCCTCGCTGTTCGGTGACGCGAAGGCGTACGGCACCCACGGCGTCGAGTTCTTCACCCGCGAGAAGGCCGTGACCGCGCGCTGGCTCGACCCGAGCCACGGCGGGCTGAACCTAGGGTTCCCGCAGAACTCCTGAGCTCAGAACCCCGGGAAGACCGCACGCAGGCCGTCGAGGCTCACGTTGCCCGTGACGGCTACGTCGGCGGGCGTGTACTGCGGCTTCAAGCGCCCGCTGACCAGGCGGAGCGCGGCCTCAGTGGCGCCGGTGAACGTCGCGGTCACCTCGTCGGCGGCAGACCCGACGCTCACAGCGTCATCGACGACCAGCAGGTGGCCGGTGTCGCCCAGTGCGAGCACGATCCGCTCGTCGGCCTGGTCGGCCTTGCCCAGGAAGCCCAGCAGGAACCCGAGGTCGCCGAGCATGTGGTCGGGCAGCACCTGCGCACTGGCATCGAGCAGCGCAGCATCAGGATCGGTCGCCACCCGCACGTCCCAGCTGTGGTGGGCCACCTCGTTGAGCCGCATCCCGGCGTACGACGCCACGTTCAGCGGGGCGGGCAGGAACCCCATCGACACCTGAAGCGCCTCATGCTGCTCCGGGCTGAGCGCCTCCAGCGCCTCGACCAGCACGCCGTCGTGCTCGAGGAAGCCGTCGCGCTGGTCCGCCGGCGTCATCGCGTCCCAGCGGTCCCACACCGAGCGGTTGAAGCCATCGTCGGGGGCGTCGGCCTCGCCGAGCGCCGCCCGCAGGCTCGCCAGCGTGATCTCGGAGCCGCTACCGAGGTGCGAGAGCACCTGCGCGACCGACCACTCGCTGGCTCCCGAGCCCCCGGTGAGCTGGTCGTCGGTGAACGTGGGCACGAGACCGGCGAGGGTGTTGTGCTCGTGGCGGAGGGCATCGATCGTGCGCGCAGCAAGAGTGGTCATGTCGGGCCCAACCAAGGCAGGCGCGGTGCTGTTCCCGTCTCGGAGATAGTTCTCGACAAATCGGTTCCGGCTCCGACACGGTCGGGGCTTCTCGACAGGCTCGACGAACGCAGGCTCGACGAACGGGGACCCGGCGGACGGAGACCCGGCGGACGGAGACGCGCCGCCGGGCCCGGCGGCGGGCAGCAGCAGTATGCCGTGACCACGACCCCGACCGGGCGTCGCTACCGCTCCGAGGCGACCTCTATCCTCGGGGCATGACCGCACGCCGCGTGCTTCCCACCGAGGAAGCCACCGACCTGCTCAAGCTCGTCCGAGACCTCGCAGCGCGCGAGCTGCTGCCGCTGGCCGCCGCGGCCGAGCGGGCCGAGGAGTTCCCGCGGGAGACCTTCCGGGTGCTCGGCCGTGCCGGCGTCCTCGGACTCCCCTACCCCGAGGAGTACGGCGGCGGCGGGCAGCCCTACGAGGTCTACCTCCAGGTGCTCGAGGAGATCGGCAGCGTCTGGTCCAGTGTCGGCGTGGGCGTCAGCGTGCACGCACTGTCCTGCTTCGGCCTGGCCAACTTCGGCACCGAGGCGCAGAAGCAGGCCTGGCTCCCGGACATGCTCGGCGGCGAGCTCCTCGGCGCCTACTGCCTCTCTGAGCCGCATGCCGGCTCCGACCCGGCTGCGATGCGGGCCACTGCCCGGCGCGACGGCGACGACTACGTGCTCAACGGCGCCAAGGCATGGACCACGCACGGCGGCCAGGCGGACTTCTACAAGGTGATGGCCCGGACCTCGGAGGATCGCAACGGGATCTCCTGCTTCCTGGTCCCCGCCGAGACTCCGGGCCTCTCGGCCGACCCGGCCGAGCAGAAGATGGGGCTCACCGGCTCCACCACGGCCACGATGATGTTCGACAACGTCCGGGTGCCGGTCGAGCGACGCCTCGGCGCCGAGGGCGAGGGGCTCAAGATCGCGCTCGCCGGCCTGGACGCCGGCCGCCTCGGCATCGCCGCCGTCGCCACCGGCCTGGCCCAGGGCGCGCTGGACCAGGCGGTCGCCTATGCCAAGGAGCGCGAGACCTTCGGCGAACGGATCATCGACCACCAGGGGCTCGCGTTCGTCCTTGCCGACGCTGAGGCGGCGATCCAGACGGCTCGGGCGATGCTGCTGCACGCGGCCCGGCTCAAGGACCTCGGCCTCCCGTTCAGCCGCGAGGCCTCGATCGCCAAGCTCGTAGCCACCGACAACGCGATGAAAGTGACCACCGACGCGGTCCAGGTCCTAGGCGGCTACGGCTACACCCGCGACTTCCCGGTCGAGCGCTACATGCGTGAGGCCAAGGTGATGCAGATCTTCGAGGGCACCAACCAGATCCAGCGGATGGTGATCGGCCGGTCGCTCGACAAGGACCCACACGCGCCGATCAGCACTGCAGCGTCGATCAACACCGTAGTCAGGTAGGAACCAGTCAGATGGGCACGAGGCTAGGCACCGCGGTCAGCGGTCGCTGAGCCAGCCCGAGATCGTCGCGGCGACGTCCTCCCAACCGACGTCGAGCATCAGGTTGTGGGCCATCCCCGTGAAGAGCACCGGCTCGGTCCCGTACGCCGCGCCGGTGGCGCGGACAACGGCAGGCGGGAACACCCGGTCCAGCTCGCCGCCGAGGACCAGCATCGGCACCTTCCCGCGGATCCTCTTCGTACGCGGCAGTTTGAGCACCATCATGTCCAGGAAGGCCCGGTACGACTCGTTGCCGAGTGCTGCGGAGTAGTTGATGATCTCGGTCTCCGGCACCGCGGCCGAGTAGAACATCGCGCGGGTGTGCTCGGGCCCGGCCACGATCGGGTAGAGGTCGAAGGTGGTCAGCGAGCGGAGCAGGTCCCGCGGCCGGGCCTTGGCCAGCCCGAGGACGACGCCGAGCACACCGCGCGGCGGCACCGAGGCCACCAGCACCGCCCCGGCGCAGTCATCGGCCTCCAGGTACTTCTGCAGCACGAAGCCACCCATCGAGTGCGCGACGATCACCGGCGGACGGCCGATCGCCGCGACCGCCTCGCGGACATCGGCGACGTAGTCAGCCACCGAATGCCAGCCCAGCCGCGCCGGGCCGGCGTCGCGTCGGTGCCCACGGAGGTCGACCGTGTGTACCTCGTAGCCAAGATCGGCGAAGTGCCCGGTGAAGTGCTCATCCCAGCACCAGGACGCATGCCAGGCCCCGTGCACGAACAGCAGCGGAGGGCGTTCGGTCGTCATGGGCCGAGACTAGGGGCAGTGAGTCGGGCGTCTCGACAGGCTCGACGAGCGGGGCGTCGGCGAGCGACGCGGCGCGGGCGGGCGGGGATATGCCACCCAGTCCTCCAGAACCGAGGGACCCTCAGTTTTTAACATGCCACCACTCGTTGCACATAAGAAAAACGGGGTGTCTGGTTTTGGGAGCGCCTGTTCCATATCCCTGGCTTGCCCCACCGACCCGGTTTGCCCCGCCCGCCTGAGTCGTTACCCTCGGGGAGATGGACCGCTCTCGGCCGCGTCGCGCGTACTTCTGGTTGATGGGAACCTGCATCGGCCTGATCCTGCTCGCCTGGAACGTGGTGCGGTTCTGGTCGATCCCCGCTGCGGTGGGGATGAGCATCGTCGCCGCGGTGATCCCACCGGTCGCGGCGATCGTCGGCAACTGGGGTGCCCTGCGCGACTCCGAGCCACCGTCGTTCCACGACGTCGACCCCGACCGCTGACAGCTCCTACGCCGCTCGGCGGTCAACGCCGCTCGGCGCGCCTGTCGAGACACGGTGACCCACCGGCACCGAGCGATCGTGCCCGGCCGTCAGGCCCCTGTGATCCAGGCGACCGTCCGCCGCGCGATCTCGGCCCCGACGTCCTCCTGGACGAAGTGGCTGCCGTCGAGCCGGTCGTGCGGCTGCCCGGCCGATCCCGGCACATGCTCACGCAGGGCCTTGTCGGCCTTGCCCAGGATCGGGTCGGCCCGGCCGAACAGGGTCAGGAACGGCTTCTCCCACCGGCCCAGCTCGTCCCACGCCTTGCGGTTCGCCGGGGCAGCCGCGTCATCGGGCGAGACCGGGACCAGGCCGGGGAACGCCCGGGCGCCGGCCTTGAACCTCGAGCTCGGGAACGGGGCGTCGTACGCCCGACGCTCTGCTGCAGACAGGGTCCGCTTGGTGCCGGTGGCGACGATCCGCCCGATCGGGAGGACCGGGGTGTACGTCGCGAACGTCTTCCAGATCTTGAACGCCGGGCCGGGATCGGTGTCGCCGGTGGGCAGGAACCCGTTGGCCACCACGATCCGGTCGAAGCGGGACTGGTTCTCCATCGCCAGCCGCAGCCCCAGCAACGACCCCCAGTCCTGGCAGATCAGGGTGATCCCGCGGAGGTCGGCCTCCTCGAGCCATGCCGTCAGCCAGTCCATGTGCTGCTGGTAGGAGTACGCGCTCTGCTTGACCGGCTTGTCCGACCTGCCGAACCCGATCAGGTCCGGCGCCACCGCCCGGATCCCCGCGTCGGCGAAGATCGGGATCATCGAGCGGTAGAGATAGCTCCAGCTCGGCTCGCCGTGCAGCATCAGCACCGGCGCGGCGTCCCGCGGGCCTTCGTCGACGTAGGCGAGCCGCAGCCCATCGACGTCTGCGTAGTGCGGTGCGAACGGCCAGTCCGGGAGGCCTGCGAAACGCTCGTCGGGCGTCCGGACGAAGTCGGGGGTCATCGGGCGGTCCAGGACGGGTTCGCCACGACGTGGTCCCTGCCGATCGCCGCGAGATCCGCAGCGCCCGCCAGTGCCATCGTCAGGTCCAGCTCGGCGATCACGTTCGCCACCACCTCGGCCACCCCTCGCTCGCCGGCCAGCGCCAGGCCGTACATGTAGGGCCGTCCGAGCAGCACCGCATCGGCGCCGTGTGCCAGCGCAGTGAAGACGTCGGCACCGGTCCGGATCCCGCTGTCGAGCAGCACTGTCGGGTCGTCCCCGACGGCCTCGCGGATCCCGATCAGCGCGTCCAGCGAGGCGATCGCGTTGTCGACCTGGCGTCCACCGTGGTTGGAGACCACGATCGCCTCGACGCCGGAGTCGAAGGCGCGACGGGCGTCGTCGGGGTGCAGGATCCCCTTGAGAACGACCGGCAGCCTGGTCCGCTTGCGCAGAGTGGCCAGGTGGTCCCAGCTCAGGCCGGGGTTGGAGTAGATGTCCAGGAACGTCTCGACCGCGGCCCGCGGCTCGGGCGAGCGAAGGTTGCCCAGGAAGCCGCCTGGGTGGTTGCGGGTCATCGACAGCAGCGTCCTGATCGCGCCGAGAGTCACCTCGGTGGTCTGCTTGGTCGCCGCGGCGACCCGCCCAGCGACGATCTCGGCGAACCGCGGGTCAGAGGTGTACTGCGCGATCCCGACACCCCGGCTGAACGGCAGCGACCCCAGGTTCAGGTCCATCGGCCGCCAGCCGAGCAAGGTCGTGTCGAGGGTGACGACCAGGGCGCCGGCGCCGAGTGCCTCGGCGCGGCCGATCATCGAGTCGACGAGACCCTCGTCGGTGCTCCAGTAGAGCTGCACCCAGCGCGGGTTGTCACCCATCGCGGAGGCACACTCCTCCATCGGGTTGCAGCCCTGGTTGGAGAACACATAAGGGACTCCGTTCGCAGCAGCGCCGCGGGCGATATGCAGGTCGCTGTCGGCTGCCATCAACGCGCCCGCTCCGACCGGCGCGAGCAGCACCGGCGCCGGGATGGTGGTGCCCAGGAGGTCCAGGGAGAGGTCGCGAGTGGTGTTGCCGTGCGCCATCCGGGGCACGATCGACCATCGGTCGAACGCGGCCCGGTTGTTGCGCATCGTGCGGCCCTCGCCCGCCCCACCGGCGACGTAGGCCCACGCGGTCGGCGTACTGGCCAGCCTGGCCTGCGTCTCGAGGGTGGCGAAGTCGGTCGGCACGGCAGGACGGCGCCCGAAGACGCCCTCGCGGTAGATCTTCTCCTGCCGGGTGCGGCCCGGTCCTGGTCCAGGTGCTGGGGTGCTCACCCGCTCACCCTAGTGAGCCGCGAGACTTCTCCCCATGACCTGGATGCTCTATGGCGCGAACGGCTACACCGGAACTCTGCTCGCTCGCCTGGCGGTCGCCGCCGGCGAGCGGCCCGTCCTCGCAGGGCGGTCGTCCTCGGTCGCCGCCCTCGCGGCCGAGCTCGGGACCGAGCATCGGGTCTTCGACCTCGCCTCGCCGGACCTGGACGGCATCACCTCGGTCCTGCACTGCGCCGGCCCCTTCTCACGCACCTCGGCACCGATGGTCGAGGCCTGCCTCGCCCATGGCGTCCACTACCTCGACCTGACCGGCGAGATCGAGGTCTTCGAGTCCGTCTACGCCCGTCACGACGAAGCCCTCGCCGCCGGGGTCAGCCTGATCCCCGGTGTCGGCTACGACGTCGTGCCCACCGACCACCTGCTGGCCCGCCTTTACGCCGAGCTGCCGACGGCCACCGCCGCCGATGTGGTGCTGATCAGCCGCGGCGGCTTCTCCTCCGGCACCCTGCGCACCGCCGTCGAGGGGATGCGCACCGGCAACCTGGTCCGCTCCGGCGGCGCCATCACCCCGGTCCGCACAGCGCATCGCACCCGTCGGATCACCATCGACGGGCGTCGCAGGAGGGTCGCGAGCCTGCCGCTCGGCGACGTCAGCAGCGGCTACCGGGCCACCGGGATCGGTGAGATCACGAACTTCACCAACCTGCCCGCCGGCCGGCTGCTCGGCCTGCTCGACGGCGTGAACCGGGTAGTGCTCGGCAACGACGCCGTGCACGGGTTCGTCGATCGGGCCCTGGCCCGCCTCGGCGGCCCCTCGGAAGCGAGGCGCGCCGGTACCCGCAGCGACGCCTGGGCCGAGCTGAGCGACCCGAGCGGGAGCCGGGTCACCGCATCGATCAGGATCCCGAACACCTACGACTTCACCGCGCACAGCGCCCTGGCCGCCGTACGCCGCACCGAGGCCGGCGACACCCCGCCGGGGGCATGGGCTCCGTCCCAGGCGCTCGGCACCGACTTCCTGCGCACGATCCCCGACATCGACGTCGAGGACCTCACCGTCTGAGGAGCATTAGTAACAAATGTCCGAGTCGGTCGTTGATCGGTGCATGAACGGACAGCCCGCCCCCCAGCTCGTCCCGGCTCTCGTGGAGAACCTCGACGACCGCTTGCTGCGGACCGGAACGGACCGCGACTTCGTCCTCCGGCTCTGCTCCGAGGCCATCGCCTTCAGCTGGACGCTGAGCCGCCGGCTGCCCGACGGGCACGCCGGACACCGGGCCCGCAACGCGGCCCTGCTGCTGCTCGAGCTCGGCGCACCCGAGGTCGCCAGGCCGCTGCGCGAGCAGATCGCCCTGGCCTGCGAGGTCATCGCGATCGGCGCCCGCACCGGCGAGCTGTGATGCCTAAGGCTGTGATGCCTAAGAGCCGTGATGCCTAAGAGCCGTGAGGCCTCGGAGCCGTCAGGCCTAGACCTCTGAGACCTCGACGCCCTTCCAGAACGCGACCCGGTCGGTGACCATCGTGGCCTCGGGAAGCGGCTCGGGGTAGTACCAGGCCGCGTCGGCGTTGGTCTCGCCGTCGACCGTCACCGAGTAGTACGACGCGGTTCCCTTCCAGGGGCAGACGCTGTGCGTCTCGGAGCCCGAGAACAGTTCGCGGGTCAGCGAGGACTCCGGGAAGTAGTGGTTGTTCTCCACGACGACGGTGTCGTCACTGGTCGCCAGCACGGTGCCTCGCCAGGTTGCCTGCATCGTCATCGCGGTGCCTTCTCTCTTCTTCGGACTCGCCTGGGGCCCGCTCTGGGCCCTCTCTCGACATTCTCTGGGCGTTTCAAGCCTAGGCAGGGTGAACAACCGGCAGGATGATTCTGTGCCCGACATCTCCCCAACCCCTCCGCTTGCCGAGGGCGTCGGCCTGCCCTGGGACATCCCCGTCGACGACGCAGTGGCCGTCCTGGCCCGGGCGCGCGAGGCCTACGGCGACACCTTCGCCGTCGAGTCCGGCCGCGACCGCTACCTGTTCACCTTCTCCCCCACCGGCGTCGAGTCGTTCTACGCACTGCCGGAGGACAAGGCCAGCAAGGGCGTCGCCGACTACCTGATGCTGCGCCGCAAGCTGCCCGAGGAGATCTTCGACGGGCGTCGTACGCTGCCCGGCTCGTTGTTCCGCAAGGGCGACGTCGCGACATACCTGGTCAACCTGCAGGCTGCCCTGGAAACGACATCAGTCGAGCTCGGCACCACCGGCGCCTTCGACGTCTTCACCCTCACCCGTCGGCTCGCACACCGGATGGGGCTGGCCTCCTGGGCCGGACCGGGCTGCGCCGAGGGCGAGGCCTTCGAGCGCCTGGTGGACGCCTTCGACGCCCTCGACGGCTCGGATGCCTTCGTGCACCCCGACGCGATGGCTGCGGTCGCTGCGTCCGGCAAGTCTGCAGAGAAGGCCGCCCTGGCCGAGATCACCAGCGTCGTCGGCGCGGTGATCGACGAGCCGGGCGGCACCGACCTGTTCGAGCGGATCGTCGCCGCCTGGGACGGCGAACCGGACGACGTACGCCGTGCCGGAGCCGCCTGGGACGTGGCGCTGATCCACGTGGCCTCGATGTCGAACCTGGCCTCGGCACTGGGCTGGGCGCTGGTGGATCTCGCCGAGCACCCGGATGCTCGCGACCGGGTCGTGGCCGGCGACCGCCCCTTCGCCGACCAGTGCACGCTGGAGTCCACCCGGCTCGCCCAGCGCTCGATCATGGGCCGCACGGTGCTCGAGACAGTCGAGGTCGACGACGGCGTATGCGTCTACACCGTCGGCCCGGGCGCCACCGTTGCGACGCTGCTGCCGCTGACCAACACCTCCGCTGCTCCGGGCCTGGAGTCGTGGCAGCCGGAGCGCTGGAACCGCAGCAGGCTGGCCGACACCAGCGCGCTGGGCTCGCCGATGCTGGTCACCGCGTTCGGCCACGGCCGGCACTCCTGCCCGGCGCAGCCTTTTTCGCTGGCGGCGATGTCGCTGGCAGTCACGCACCTGTTCACCGGCTTCGACCTCCAGCCCGGGTGGAGCGACTACCCGGCGCCGGTCCCGGCCCAGATCGGCGGCGTCGCGCGCGCCGACGGGCCCTGCCCGATGAGCTACCGGGTACGAAGCGGTACGAACCGGTAGCAATCCGCTCACCGCGTGGGTATTGCTGCCCGTCGGGCTACAGACAGCGAGCCGAGGGCGGGTCTAGGTTCCCCCCATGAGGTTGCACAAGGACGCCAAGGCCGAGCTGATCCGTTCGCTGCCGCTGTTCGCCGGCTGCACGTCCTCCGAGGTCGCCGAGGTTGCTGCGATCGCCGACGAGATCGACCTCGCCGCCGGCCGGCAGCTGGCGACCGAGAACGCAGAAGGCGGCGAGTTCGTGGTCATCATCGAGGGAACCGCAACGGTGACCAAGGGCGACGAGGTCATCAACACCATGGGCGCCGGCGACTTCTTCGGCGAGATCGCCCTGGTCCGCGGCGGCCCGCGCACCGCGAGCGTCGTCGCGCAGACCCCCGTGCACGCGCTAGTGATCAGCGCCCACTCCTTCCGGACGCTGATCGAGCACGCCCCGGCCATCCGGGCGAAGGTCGAGGGCGCGCTCGCTGAGCGGACCGGAGACGCCGGAGCCTAGATACGCGGTTTGACACGCGTACGACACGCGGGACCCCTAGGGTTGAACCTGCTCCCGGCCCCCGCATACGAGGTGACGCGTTGACGTTCAGTGACTACGTTCGGGTACTTGGGACGTACTGGAAGCCCATCGTGCTGCTCACTGTGACCGGTGCGGGCGTCGCTGTCGGCGCGACGCTGGCGATCACGCCCACCTACACCGCCAGCGCGCAGGTCCTGTTCACCGCGAACACCGGCACCCTCTCGGGCCAGGACCTGGCCTACGGCGCGACGTACACGCAGTCGCGGATGATCGCCTACCAGGGCCTGGTCAAGACGCCGCAGGTGCTCGGGGTGGTGGTCTCCAACCTCGACCTCACCGAGACCCCCACCCAGCTCGCCGACCATGTCACGGCCTCGTTCGAGCCGACCTCCACGCTGCTCACCGTCTCGGTGGACAACACCAACGCTGCGCTGGCCACCCGGATCGTCAGGTCGGTCGCGAACAGCCTGCTCACCACGGTCTCCTCGATCGAGCAGCGGTCGGACAAGCTCGACAAGACCACCGGCGCGCCGATCAGCGCGGTCACCGGCGCCCTGGTCACCGACCCGTCGCAGCCCACGTCGCCGTCGTCCCCGCACATGCAGCTCGACGTCGCGGCCGGCATCCTGCTCGGCCTGGTGCTCGGGCTGGCGCTCGCCGCGATCCGGTTCGTCCGGATCCGCGACCTCGACCCCGACGCGCCGGTGCCGACCAAGGACTCGCTGTTCCGGCGGATGAGCAAGCCGCAGCGGACCCCGGTCCCGAAACCCGTCAAGCAGCCACGCACCCCGAACGCCGCCAAGCCGGCCGAGCCGAAGCGCCCGGGCAAGCGGAAGAGGCGTTGAGGTCGGGCAGGTCGACCCGGAGACGGGTCCGGAGTGTGAGTTCCCGAACCACGCCTTCCAGCTCTGGGCGCACCTCGGGATGCTGCTCTACAACTACCTGATCACCTACCAGCCGTTCCAGTGGGTGCGGCTGACCCACCTGCGGATCTGGGGCGCCCAGATCGGCAAGGGCTCCCACATCCTCCGCGGCGCGACCGTGATCGACATCCACGGCATCAAGATCGGCAAAGACTGCTCGATCGGGTTCCGCTGCCTGCTCGACGGCCGCGCCACGACCGGGCGGTACAAGGAGCGCACCGAAGGCCTGACCATCGGCGACCATGTGATCGTCGCCAGCGACACCCACTTCCTGCCCGGCTACCACGACATGAACTCCCCCGACTTCGCCGGCATCCGAGCCAAGACCTACGTCGAGGACTACGCCTGGATCGCCACCCGCTGCACGATCGAGGGCGGCGTCCGGATCGGCCGCGGAGCGGTCGTCGGGAACTCCACCCTGGTCCGCAAGGACGTCGAGCCACTGGCGGTCGTGGCCGGCATCCCTGCGAAGGTGATCGGCACACGCGAGGGCGAGCTGGGGTACGAGACGTACTGGCGTCCCTGGTTCCAGTGAGCCAGGATCTGCGGGTCGTCCTGCTCGCGCCGCACCGGGGCGCCTCCGGCGTCGGTGACTATGCGAGCGACTTCGCCGCCGCGATCGCGCCGTCGGTACGCGAGGTGGTCGAGTTCCGGCACGCCGCGCCACGGACGGCCTCGGCGCGCGAGATCCGCTCCGAGGTACGCCGGCTGCGCGCTCTGGTCACCGAGCTGCGCCGCTCGCCCGGCCCGGTCGTGGTCCACGCCGAGCTCAGCGGCGGCGCCGTGACCGCGTTCTGGGGGGTGCGTGCCCTGCAGCGCGACGGAGTCCGGGTCACCGCGACCCTGCACGACCCGCCGCGCGCGGTCTGGTACCCGTTCCTGACCCGCGGGGTCAGCCGCGGCCGGGTGCTCAACCAAGCCATCCACCGGCCGCTGCACTGGGCGCTGGAGCCGCTCGAGCGACGCACGCTGGCCGAGGTCGACCTGTTCGTCCTGACCGAGCCCGGTGCTGCGGCGACCCGGCGCCTGCGGATCGGGCGCAGCGTGACGACGGTGCGTCATACCCGGCCGGTCAGCGTCACCGCTGCCACCACGATGCCGCCTCCGGTCACCGAGAGGCCCGCAGCGGTCGGTCTTTTCGGCCACGTCTACACCGGTAAGGGCTTCGACCTGCTGCCCGACCTGCGTCGGCGGCTCCCCGCCGACATCGCACTGCGGGTGGCCGGTCGTGGCACCGAGACGCTCCGACCGGTCCCCGGCGTCGAGGTCCTCGGCCCGCTCGAGGCGGACGGTGTGGCGGGATTCTTCGGCTCGATCCGGGCGCTGCTGCTGCCCTATGACAGGCCGAGTGTCGGCGGCCACGAGATGCTGCCGTGCTCGGGGACCCACGAGCTCGCGGTCGCTCTCGGTACGCCGACGGTGGCGCTGCGCTCGACGATGACCGAGTACCTCGCCACCGACGACCTCACCCTGCTCGCCGACGGCGGTGCTGCGGGGCTGGCGGACGCGGCTGCGGCCCTGGTGACCGACCCGGCCGAGCTGGACCGGTTCGCTGCGGTGCTGGCGCGGCACCGCGAGCTGCGCAGCGAGGAGGACACGGCCGAGCCGTTCCTGGCGGTGTGGTCGCGATGAGCACGGACGACGCGACGAGGCGGACCGCGCGGACGATCATCGCCGCGGTCTGGATGTTCGGCGGCCGCGGCATCGGCCTGCTCTGGTCGCTGATGGTGATCGCGTACCTCGGCAAGAGCGACTTCGGCAGCTTCGCGGTCGGCATCGCCGCAGCCTCGTTGATCTCGATCCCGCTGGACGCCTACTACCTGGTCCGCTCGCCCCGGGTCGACGATGAGCAGTTCCCGGTCGACCGCGCCTCGCGCTGGTGGATCGGGGTGACGTTGTTCGTGATCGGCCTGGCCGGGTTCGCGGTCTGGCTGCCGGCTGGGCTGGCGCTGAGCAAGGCCGGCGGGGACATCTTGTTCAACGCCGGCAAGTCGACCTCGATCCGGGCCGGCAAGCCCGACACCGCGTTCGCCTTGGACACTGCCCGGCAGACCTTGAGCCTGGTGGCGGGCGGCCTGGTGGTCCTGATCGTCGACAACCACTCGCTGACCCTGCTCAGCCTGGTCTACGTGCTCGGGTTCGTCCCGTTCGCGC
>DATAZI010000032.1:0-16584 GCA_036272095.1 Marmoricola sp.
ACCGCGGCGCCGAGGCCGGCCAGCCGCGCATCGATGGCGAGCGAGGGGTGGGAGCCGCCCGAGGCGAAGACCTGGACCGCGATCAGGGCGGCCAGCAGCGCTACCGGCAGCAGGTCCGCGAAGCGCTGCACAAGAGGCCGCTCCAGCACGCTCGGCGGCACGGCGACCCCGGCGAGCTTGAGCAGGTAGCAGCCGGCCGCGCAGACCACGATGGCGATCCAGATCATGAGGCCGGCCCCTTCGACGGACCGTTCTCTGCCCCGGCCTCTGCACCGGCCCCTGCCCCGCGCAGACCGAGACCGAGGGCGACGACCCCGGCGGCGAGCACCGGGATCCCGGCCGGGGTCAGCGGCACCAGGACCAGGGCGAGGCCGGCCGCCAGCACCGCCGTCAAGCGGCTTGCCGGCTTGTCCAGTCGTGGCCACAGCAGCGCAAGGAAGGCTCCGCCGACCGCAGAGTCGAGGCCGTAGCGGCGTGGGTCCCCGATCGCCGCCCCGGCGAGAGCACCGATCAGGGTGGAGGCGTTCCAGAGCACGAAGACGCCGATGCCGGTGCTCAGGAAGCCGACCCGTGCGGCCTGGTTCGAGGACCGGGTCACGCTCATCGCGGTCGACTCGTCGATCACCAGGTGCGCGGCGGCCGCGCGCCGCAGACCGGTCCAACCGAGCAGTGGCGCGAGCTTGAGGCCGTAGAGGCTGTTGCGGAAACCGAGCAGCAGGCCTGAGGCGGCACCCAGCAACGGCGCGCCGCCGGCTGCGATCACCCCCACAAAAGCGAACTGCGAGGCACCGGTGAAAACCAGCAGGGACAGCGCGCACGCCTGCGCCACCCCAAGGCCGCTGCTCACCGCGATCGCGCCGAAGGAGATGCCGTAGGCGCCCGTCGCCACCGCGACCGCGAGCCCGTCGCGGACGATCTTGCGGCGCTCGGTCGGGTCGAGCCCAGGGTCGGGTCCAGGGTCGGGTCCAGGGTCGGCTCCAGGGTCGGGCGCCGGGTCCTGCACTGGGCTCAGCCCAGGTCCGTGTGCAGCCGGACCTGCTTGAGGACCACGCTGCTGTCCCCGGTCAGGTCGAGGGTCCGGTGGGCACCGTCAGGCTCCCAGCCGGCGTCACTGAGGAACGCCCGGGTCTGATCGTCCGCAGCCGCCAGCCAGGTGACCGCCCGGGAGAAACGGTCGGCTTTCAGGGTGTCGACGCAGGCCTGCATCAACCGGGACCCGTGCCCGGCGCCGCGCTTGTGCGGGTCGACGGTCAGGTCGGTGATCTCGCCGTCGGCGACCGGGTCGCGGTCGGGGTCCCCGGCGGGGCCGGTGATCGCGAACCCTGTAACCAGGTTGCGCTCCAGGGCGATCAGCACCCGGTTGCGCGCGTCGGCAGGCTTGGCCAGCGACGCACTCCAGCCCGCCGCCAGCTGCCCGGGATCCAGCCCTTCGAGCACCTCGGCAGGCAGCAGGTCGGCGTACGACGTCCGCCAGGCGCGCACCTGGACCGCCGCGATCGCAGGCGCATCGTCGGACCAGGCGACCCGGCAGGACACATCAGAGCTCACCGGCTCATCCAACCAGGTGGCGGGCAGGGGAGAGTGCTCACGGCCCGGTGTCCTCGAGGTGCTCGTCGAGCACGTTGTCGAGCCCAGGATCAAGGCCGTCCTCGAGCAGGTCCAGACTGGTCTCGGCACCGCAGAGCACGATGCCGGCAGCGAGGCTGACAGCGAACGCCGCAGCGGCCAGCGGCCACCAGCCGGACCGGACGTGGTCGTGGAAGACCGCGATCCCCACCACCGCTGGGATCGCGGTCTGGAGCAGGATCTGCGGTGCGGTCGCCGCAGTCACCGAGGCCCGGTTGAGTGCGATCGAGTAGAGCAGGAACCCGAGCCCGCCGAACAGGCCGATGCTGATCGCGGTGGCCAGGGTGTCGGGATCCCAGGAGAAGTCGACCAGGGCGCGGGTGGCAATAGGCGAGGCGCCGTACGCGACCCCGGCGAGCGTGCCGATGGCGACGCCGCTGAGCGGATGGTGCCAACGGCGTACCAGCCAGCCCAGGAGCGCGGTGACGATCAGCAGGATGTACAGCGCGACGGTGGTCCGGTCGGTGAAATGCGACTGGCCGCGGTCGCCTGCCGCCTTGGCGAGCACGCCCAGGCCGCCGACCATGCCGATCACCGCGACCCAGTGCTCGCGCCGCAGCGGCTCGCCGAGGATGAAGGACGCGATCAGGGCCGTGACGATCAGCGAGGCGCTCACCCCGACCTGCGCCAGGTAGAGCGGGAGCCGGGCGATCGCGACCAGGTGCAGCAGCCAGCCGATGCCGTAGACGAGGACCACGCCGATCATCGGCGGGGACCAGAGACCGTGCTTGCGGATCACCGATGCCTGGCTCGCCGCAACAGCCCCGAAGAGCGCAGCAGCCGCTAACGCGGCCAACAGTCCCAGGAGCACCTCCGGAGTGTGTCACGCGGGTGCCGGCAACCTGTGTCTGGCACCATCCCGGGCCTGCTGCGACGGTAGGCTCGGTGCGTGCAGAGTTATCTCGACCTGGTGCAGCGGATCCTCGACGAGGGCGCCGAGAAGTCCGACCGGACCGGGACCGGCACGCTGTCGGTCTTCGGGCACCAGCTGCGCTTCGACCTGGCCGAGGGCTTCCCGCTGGTGACTACCAAGAAGATCCACACCCGGTCGGTCTTCGCCGAGCTCCTCTGGTTCCTGCGCGGTGACACGAACGTGAAGTGGCTCCAGGACCGCGGCGTCACGATCTGGGACGAGTGGGCCGACGAGAACGGCGACCTCGGCCCGGTCTACGGCTACCAGTGGAGGTCGTGGCCGACGCCGGACGGACGGCACGTCGACCAGATCGCCCAGGTCGTCGACCAGATCCGGAGCAACCCGGACTCGCGTCGGCATATCGTCTCGGCCTGGAACGTCGCCGACATCCCGGACATGGCGCTAGCGCCCTGCCACACGATGTTCCAGTTCTACGTCGCCGACGGGCGGCTGTCCTGCCAGCTCTACCAGCGCTCGGCGGATGTGTTCCTCGGCGTGCCGTTCAACATCGCCTCCTACGCGCTGCTGACCCACATGGTCGCGGGCGTCTGCGGCCTCGAGGTCGGCGACTTCGTGCACACGCTCGGCGACGCGCACCTCTACACCAACCACCTCGAGCAGGCTCGGCTCCAGCTCACCCGAGAGCCGCGTCCACTCCCGACTCTGACGCTGGACCCCTCGGTGCGCGAGCTGGACGGCTTCGACCTCGAGCACATCGAGATCAGCGGCTACGACCCGCACCCGGGTATCAAGGCCCCGATCGCCGTCTGATGCCGCTGACCCTGGTCGCCGCTGTCGCGGACAACGGCGTGATCGGCGCCGACGGTGGAATCCCGTGGCGGATCGCTGAGGACTTCGCGCACTTCAAGGCGCTGACCCTCGGGCACGTCCTGGTGATGGGGCGGGCCACCTTCGAGTCCATCGGCCGCCCGCTGCCGGGAAGGATCACGATCGTGTTGACCAGGGATCCGGCGTGGAGCGCCGATGGGGTGCTGGTTGCGCCAGACCTCGCCAGTGCGGTGCGGCTCGCCGAGACCATCGATTCCGAGGTCTTCGTGGTCGGCGGAGCCTCGGTGTACGCCGAGGCGCTGGCCCTCGCGGACGCGCAGGTGCTGACCGAGGTGCACCTCTCGCCGGCAGGCGACACCCGCTACCCGCAGTTCGATCGCGGACAGTGGGACGAGGCCAGGCGCGAGCCGCACCTCGACGCCGAGATCCCCTATGAGTTCGTCTGGTGGGAGCGGGTCTAGCCCACGGTGTCTAGCCGCGGGGTCCCTAGCCCAGCTGGGCCATCGCCTGCGTCGCGATCTGCTCGAAGACGTCGTACGGTGCCGCGAAGTCGCTGTCCGGGATCGGCCAGTGCACGACGATCTCGTCGAAGCCGAGGTCGCGGTGCCGCCCAGCGAAGTCGACGAACCGTTCGAAGGACTGCAGGGGCCCGTTGGCCTCCGGGGTGAAGCCGGTCAGCAGGATCCGGCGGACACCGGCAGGATCCCGGTCGATCGTCGCGCAGGCCTCCTCGAGCCGGCGGACCTGGCCGGCGATCGCAGCGTCGGACTCGGCCGGGGTGCCATCCGCGAAGAGCTTGTCGTCGCCGGTGGTGACCCAGGCCTGCCCGTACGCTGCGGCCAGCGCCAGCCCGCGCGGCCCGGTGGCTGCGATGGCGAACGGAAGCCGCGGCTGCTGCACGCAGCCAGGGAGGTTGCGCGACTCGTACGCCGAGTAGAACGTGCCGGTGCTGGTGACATCCGGCTCGGTGAGCAGCCGGTCGAGCAGTGCCACGAACTCGGCGAAGCGGTCGGCACGCTCGCGAGCCGACCACGCGTGCTGGCCGAGCACCGCCGCGTCGAACCCGGTCGTGCCGGCACCGATGCCCAGCGTGATCCGGCCACCGGAGACGTCGTCGAGGCTGATCAGGTCCTTGGCCAAAGTGACCGGGTGCCGGAAGTTCGGGTTGGTGACCAGGGTCCCGAGCCGGATCCGCTCGGTCACGCCGGCAGCCGCGGTCAGCGTCGGCATCGCCGCGAACCACGGCCCGTCCCGGAACGTGCGCCAGGACAGGTGGTCGTAGGTGTAGGCCGCGTGCAGCCCGAGCTCCTCAGCCCGGGTCCAAGCGGCGCGCCCGCCGCCCTCCCACCGCTGGTACGGGAGGATCACGGTGCTCAGCGCGAGGCTCATGGGTGAAGGCTACCTACGCAATCAGACGAGATAGTCCCCGCCGAAAAGCACCACTTTGCGCGCGACGGTGGTGCTTTTCGGCGGGGACTATCCGAATTGGCCGGCCCAACTAGGCGGCTTGGGCGACCGCGAGCTTGAGCAGATTGATCATCGTCGCGCGGACCGTGGCGGCAGACTCCCCGGCGTTCTGGTCCAGGCTGACGTTGATCAGCCGGCTGCCGATCTTGACGGCGCCGGCGCCCTGGACGTCGGGCTGGCCGAACGAGGTGCCCGTCACGACGAAGGCAGCGTCGCCGATCCCGGGCAGGTTCTCCGGGGTGCCTTCGACCGACGAGGTCGCCAGCGCCATCGCCCCGGACATCCCGCCAGTGGCGAACTTCGTCTCGATGAACGTCGCAGCCGGGGCCTTGTGGTCGGCGGGGGTAAAACCGCAGCCGCCGCCGGGGAGCCCGGCGCCGGTGGTGCTCCCGCCCAGGACGCTTCCGACCTCGGCCGAGCTGAGCACTGTGCAGATGCCGCCGCCGGCCGTGGCCGGCTCGTGGTCGCCCGCGCTGTCGCCGTTGCCGCCGGCGGCTCGCGTCGGAGACGCCTTGGGAGTCGGCGCGAGGGTCGGGGTCGGACTTGGCGAGGACGCCGCTGGCGTGCTCGACGCGGTGGGGGTCGGGGTCGGCTCGGACGTCGCTGCGTCGGGGCCGCTGCTGCCGCCGCACGCCGCCAAGAGGGTCGTGGCGGCCAACGCGGCCACGGCCCCGGCGGCGGCGGTGCGCAGGATCTTCGATGGCTTCACACACCGAAACTACCGACGCGAGCCGACCGGTCGGCGCAGCAGCGCCGTCGGCGTGGCGCGGGTACGGCGCCGTACGATCCGATACCCGCGCGCTCCCCGGCGCTGGGAGCACTAACCTAGGCGGCATGAGTCTTCCTGCTGCCCCGTTCGGTCGCGTGCTCACCGCGATGGTGACCCCGTTCAAGCCGGACGGCTCGGTCGACCTCGACGGCGTCGCCCGGGTCGCCGACCACCTGGTGCGCAACGGCAACGACGGCATCGTCGTCAGCGGCACCACCGGCGAGGCGCCGACGACGTCGGTCTCCGAGGACGGTGAGATCCTGCGCGCGGTCCTGGACGCGGTCGGCGAGCGGGCGACCGTGGTCGCCGGTGTCGGCACCAACCACACCGAGCACTCGATCGAGCTCAACGAGCAGGCCGCGAAGGCCGGTGCGGACGGCGTACTGCTGGTCTCGCCGTACTACAACAAGCCCACCCAGGCGGGGATCGCGGCGCACTTCGAGGCTGTGGCGAGCGCCAGCGACCTGCCGATCATGCTCTACGACATCCCGGGTCGCACCGGGGTGACCATCGCGCCCGAGACCTACGCGCGG
This sequence comes from Marmoricola sp., assembly GCA_036272095.1. Lineage (GTDB taxonomy): Bacteria > Actinomycetota > Actinomycetes > Propionibacteriales > Nocardioidaceae > Marmoricola. The sequence continues at coordinate 6,098 of DATAZI010000032.1, forward strand.
ATCGCGAGCAACGAGAAGTTCGTGGCGGTCAAGGACGCGGTCGGCGATCTCTTCCGCGGCGCGCGGATCATGGCTGACACGGGCCTGTCGTTCTACTCCGGGGACGATGTGCTCAACCTCGGGTGGCTCACGCATGGCGGGTGCGGGGTGGTCTCGGTGGTCAGCCACGTCGCCGGCAGCCAGTACGCCGCGATGGTCGCCGCCGTGGACGCCGGCGACCTCCCCGGCGCGCTGGCGATCTACACCGAGCTGCTGCCCCTGGTCGACGCGATCATGAACCACGCACCGGGGGTGATGACAGCCAAGGCCGCGCTGCAGCTGATCGGGGTGCTCGACAACCGCACCGTCAGACTCCCGCTGGTCGAGGCTGACAACGACCTGGTCGGCCTGGTCCACGAGGCCCTGGCCACGGCAGGCCTGCTGCCGACCGAGTCGGGCACCGGCGCCGAATGAGCCACCCGCACCCCGAGCTGCCCGCACCGGCCCCGCTCGCTCCCGGCGGCCTACGCGTCACCGCGCTGGGCGGCCTCGGCGAGGTCGGCCGCAACATGACCGTGTTCGAGTACGACGGCCGGCTGCTGATCGTCGACTGCGGGGTGCTGTTCCCCGAGGAGAACCATCCCGGCGTCGACCTGATCCTCCCTGACTTCGCCTCCATCAACGACCGGCTCGACGACGTCGAGGCGCTGGTCCTCACCCACGGGCACGAGGACCACATCGGCGCCACGCCGTACCTGCTCCGCGGCCGCGAGGACATCCCTCTCGTGGGGTCGCAGCTGACGCTGGCGCTGCTCGGCTCCAAGCTGCGCGAGCACCGGCTGCGGAACACCGACCAGAACATCGTCGCCGAGGGCGACCGGATCACCTTCGGTCCGTTCGACCTCGAGTTCATCGCGGTCAACCACTCGATCCCGGACGCGCTCGCGGTCGCGATCCGGACCGGCGCGGGCCTGGTGCTGCACACCGGCGACTTCAAGATGGACCAGCTGCCGCTGGACGGCCGGATCACCGACCTGCGCGCGTTCGCGCGGCTGGGCGAGGAGGGGGTCGACCTCTTCCTGACCGACTCCACCAACGCCGAGGTTCCCGGCTTCACCACCTCGGAGAAGGACATCACGCCGGTCCTGGACCGGGTCTTCCACAACAGCCGCCAGCGGATCATCGTCGCCTGCTTCGCCTCGCACGTGCACCGCGTGCAGCAGATCATGGACGCCGCCGAGAAGCACGGTCGCAAGGTCGCGTACGTCGGTCGCTCGATGGTGCGCAACATGGCGATCGCCAAGGACCTCGGCTACCTCGACGTGCCGCCGGGCCTGCTCGTGGACGCCAAGGCGCTGGCCGACATGCCGGCCAACAAGGTGGTGCTGATCTCCACCGGCTCCCAGGGCGAGCCGCTCTCGGCTCTTGCCCGGATCGCCCAGCGCAACCACAGCTTCGTGCACCTCGAGGAGGGCGACACCGTCATCCTCGCCAGCAGCCTGATCCCGGGCAACGAGAACTCGGTCTACCGGGTGATCAACGGCCTGATCCGCTGGGGAGCCAACGTCGTGCACAAGGGCAACGCCCTGGTCCACGTCAGCGGCCACGCCAGCGCAGGCGAGTTGCTCTACTGCTACAACATCGTCCGCCCGCGCAACGTGATGCCGGTGCACGGCGAGGTCAGGCACATGCGCGCGAACGCCGACCTCGCGATCGCCTCAGGGGTCCCGAGCGACAGGGTCGTCATCGCCGAGGACGGCGTGGTGGTCGACCTCGTCGACGGCAAGGCCGCGATCGCCGGCAAGGTCGACTGCGGCTATGTCTTCGTCGACGGCACCTCGGTCGGCGACATCACCGAGTCCAGCCTCAAGGACCGCCGGATCCTCGGCGAGGAGGGCTTCGTCTCGGTGATCGTGGTCATCGACTCCCAGTCCGGCAAGGTGATCAGCGGGCCCGAGATCCACGCCCGCGGCTTCGCCGAGGACGAGGAGACCTTCAAGGAGATCCGGCAGCCGATCATCGACGCGCTGGCCAAGGCGGTCAGCGAGGGCGTCGATGACACCCACCAGCTCCAGCAGGTGATCCGGCGCGTGGTCGGACGCTGGGTCAGCAACGCCCACCGGCGCCGCCCGATGATCATCCCGGTCGTGCTGGAGGCCTGAGATGAGCCCGGAGCACGATCCGGACAGCATGCCGCCGTCGGGGCCGCCTGCTGACGACGAGTTCGTCAGCTACCAGCAGTGGGGCGTGGACTTCTTCGACGAGGCGGTCAGCGCCGAGCGCATCCTCGGTGCCGTCGACAACATCGCCGGCCAGCCGATCGACTTCGGGCCGATCGGGGTCGGCCCGGGCAAGATCGCCAAGGTCCGTGCCCATGGCGCCATCGGCGCCGCCAGCGCGCACCGCCTCGACGGCCCGGCGATCTCCTACCGCGTCGAGCTCCCGGTCACCTTGACCTTCGAGGTCGATCTGCAGGTCGAGACGCACGTCTTCCACGCCGAGCTGCTGGTCCCGCTGACCCTGGTGGCCCGCGCCGCCGAGGGGGTGCGGATCTTCATCGAGATCGAACCTCCGCAGAGCGCGGAGATCGAGGTGAAGGTCCAGGCCGAGGGCATCCGTGCCTCGATCATGCAGCGGGTGGTCAACATCGAGGCCGAGCTGCGCCGGTTCGTGGCCAAGTACGTCGCCCGGGAGACCACCAAGCCGCACATCGTCGCGGCCCGGGTCATCGACGTCTCGGCCGCGATCGACAAGGCCTGGGGTTCGATCGCCCCGAAGCCTTCGGAGCGCAAGGTCACCGACGACTTCGCCGAGGCGCTCGAGGAGGAGATCCGCGAGAACGAGGACACCTTCCTCGATGCCGGGCCCACGGCGGCTCGTGCGGATGGGGAGGCCTGAGGTGCCCCGTCTGCCCCGCACGGCGAGTGCCGAGGCCGTCGTAGGAGCGCCCCCGGAGGCGGTCTGGTCGCTGCTGACCGACGTCACCCGGGTAGGGGAGTGGAGCCACGAAGCACGTGGCGCCCGCTGGACCAGGGGCGAGGGCGCGGAGGCCGGCAACGTGTTCCGCGGTACCAACAGGCTCGGCCAGCTGCGCTGGGCTCGGCCCTGCACGGTGACCATCGCCGAGGCTCCGTACCGGTTCGCCTACCGCACCGACGGTGGGCTCGCCGGGGACGCGACCGAGTGGTCCTTCGAGCTGGCCGCCGAGGGCGGCGGCACCAGGATCCGCGAGACCTACCAGATCCATGCCATGCCGCGGATGCTCGAGCTGGCCGTCGTACGGCTGATGCCGAGCCACCTCGACCGGGGCCCGGCGCTCGCCGGCGACCTCGAGCGCCTGGGAGCCCTGGCTGCCTCAGAAGGCCCCAAGGGCGGGTCGTGACCCGCGAGGCCGACCGGTACGAGATCCACGAGACCGTGCTGCGCTACTGCCGTGCGGTCGACCGTCTCGACCTCGACGCGGTCCGGGCGGTGTACGCCGAGGACGGCGTCGACCACCACACCGGCTTCAGCGGCTCTGCAGACGACTTCGTGGCCTGGCTCGCCCGGATGCTTCCGCTGCTGGACGGCACCATGCACCTGCTCGGCAACCACCTCTGCGAGATCTCAGGCGACCAGGCCGTGGCAGAGACCTACGGCACCGCGACCCACTGGGGGACGCCGGCGACCGAGCCGCTGATGAACTTCACCTCGGGATTCCGCTACGTCGACCACTTCGTCCGTATGCCGCAGGGCTGGCGGATCCGGGAGCGGTTCGCGGTCCGGGAGTGGACCCGCGATGTCGCAGGGAGGCTGAGCGCTTCGGACGGCGATGGGCCGCGTGGCCGCCGCGACGACCAGGACCCGCTCGCAACCCTGCGCCGCCGGGTCCTGGGCTCCTGACCGGGGCCCACCGAGTTTTACGTCGGCGGGCCGGGGCACAGTGGTGCCATGGACATCGATGAACTGCTTGCCGATGGCATCGGCCGCGTCGCCGAGCTGGTCCCGGCCGTCCTCGACGGGCTGGACACCGACGCGCTCGCGTGGCGCCCGGACGCCGAGGCCAACTCGATCGCCTGGCTGGTCTGGCACCTGACCCGGGTCGCAGACGACCACGTCGCCGAGGTCGCCGGCACCGAGCAGGTGTGGACAGCGGCTGGCTGGTACGACCGGTTCGCATTGCCGTTCCCTGCTGATGCGCACGGCTACGGCCAGTCCAGCCAGGACGTGGCTGCCGTGCGGGTCGCGGGGGACCTGCTCGCCGGCTACCACCAGGCCGTCGTCGACGCGGTGCTGGCCTACATCGCGACCCTGGCTCCCGCGGATCTGGACCGGGTCGTCGACGAGCGCTGGGATCCGCCGGTCACCCTCGGCGCCCGGCTGGTCAGCGTCGTGAACGACATCAGCCAGCACATCGGGCAGGCGTCGTACGTCCGCGGGCTGCTGGAGCGGTCCACCGCAGGCTGACCCGGCAGACCTCGCCGCCGGCGACTCGCCCAACGCGACACGGCGTGGGACAGGTGGGACTCCTGAGGTTTTCGCGTACATTGCCGATCATGGCGACCCGTACGTCTTCCCCGCCGGCGTCGCGCAGCAGGAGCACCTCCAAGGGCGCTCCCGCCACGCGAAGCCGGCCGTCCGGTAGCCAGGGCAAGCGCAAGCCTGCTGCACGGAAACCTGCCGCTTCGAAGAAGAAGCGACCGGCTCCGCGCGCAGTCCGCAACGGCCCTGGTCCCGTTTCGCGTGCCTTCGGCGCGCTCGGTCACGGCGTGGCAGCCGTCTGGCTCGGTGTGGCCGGGGGCATCGGCTCCGGTGCCCGCCGGGTCGGCCAGGGCGCCCGCGACCTCGAGCCGGAGCAGCGCCGCGACGGCGCCAGCCTGTTCCTGCTGGCCCTGGCCGTCGTCGTCGCAGCCTCTGTCTGGTGGCAGCTGCCGGGCTCGGTCTTCGCCGGGACCCGGGCAGCGGTCGCCGGCTCGGTCGGCCTGCTCGCCTACTTCGTGCCGCTGCTGCTGTGCTACGTCGCGTGGCGCAACATGCGCGACCCCGACGCCAACGGGCCGGCGGGCCGTCAGATCGTCGGCTGGGGCGCGTTCCTGTTCGGCGTCCTGGGTATCATCCACATCGCGAACGGCTCCCCGAAGCCCGAGCTCGGCGACACCACGGACCTGCAGAACGCCGGTGGCGCCCTCGGTTTCGTCGTCGCCAAGCTGCTGACCGATCTGCTGCACACCGGCTACGTCGTGGTGCCCCTGCTAGCCCTGCTCGCCGTGTTCGGCGTGCTGATCGTGACGGCGACACCCGTCTACCAGATCCCGAACCGGCTGGGTCTGGCCCGCGACCGGATGCTCGGCCGCGAGGCGCCCCTCGAGGCCGAGGACCTGGTGCCGGCGAAGCGCCGCGGGCGCAAGACGCTCGCTGCCGACATCGACCCGGACATGGGCGATGCGGCGTACGACTCGCCGGTCGTTGATGGGCGGAGCGTTGATGGGCAGAACGAGGATCGCGAGGTCCAGAAGCGGTCCCGCAAGGCGCCGGTCACCGATGTCGGCCTGGACGTCTTCGACGTCGAGCAGGGCACCGAGGACAAGGCCGAGCTCGAGCCGCCGCCGCACACTCCGCTGCCGGCCCGTGTCGAGCAGCTCAGCCTGTCCGGCGACGTCACCTACACGCTGCCCGAGAGCGACATCCTCAAGCCGGGCAGCGCCCACAAGTCCCGTACCCCGGCCTCGGACGCCGTCGTCGAACGGCTCCAGGGCGTGTTCGAGGAGTTCGACATCGACGCGACCGTCACCGGCTACACCCGTGGCCCGACGGTGACCCGGTACATCGTGGAGCTCGGACCGGCGGTCAAGGTCGAGAAGATCACCAACATCGCCAAGAACATCTCCTACGCGGTTGCCTCGGCCGACGTCCGGATCCTCTCGCCGATCCCCGGCAAGTCCGCGGTCGGCATCGAGATCCCGAACACCGACAAGGAGATCGTCTCGCTGGGCGACGTGCTGCGGTCCAACACCGCACGCAACGACCACCACCCGATGATCGCCGGCCTCGGCAAGGACGTCGAGGGCGGATTCGTGGTCGCCAACCTCGCCAAGATGCCGCACCTGCTGGTCGCCGGTGCGACCGGCTCGGGCAAGTCCAGCTTCATCAACTCGATGATCACCTCGATCCTGATGCGTTCCACGCCTGATGAGGTCCGGATGATCATGGTCGACCCGAAGCGGGTCGAGCTGAACGCCTACGAAGGCGTCCCGCACCTGATCACGCCGATCATCACCAATCCCAAGAAGGCCTCCGAGGCGCTCCAGTGGGTCGTGCGCGAGATGGACATGCGCTACGACGACCTGGCGAACTTCGGCTTCCGGCACATCGACGACTTCAACAAGGCGGTCCGGGCCGGCAAGGTGGCTGTTCCTGCGGGCAGCGAGCGCAACCTGACGCCGTACCCGTACCTGCTGGTGATCGTCGACGAGCTCGCCGACCTGATGATGGTCGCCCCGCGTGACGTCGAGGATGCGATCGTCCGGATCACCCAGCTGGCGCGGGCTGCAGGCATCCACCTGGTGCTGGCAACCCAGCGCCCCTCGGTCGACGTGGTCACCGGCCTGATCAAGGCCAACGTGCCCTCGCGGCTCGCGTTCGCGACCTCAAGCCTCGCCGACAGCAGGGTCATCCTGGACCAGCCGGGCGCGGAGAAGCTGGTCGGCCAGGGTGACGGCCTGTTCCTGCCGATGGGCGCCTCCAAGGCGATCCGGGTGCAGGGCAGCTGGGTTACCGAGGCCGAGATCCACCAGGTGGTGGCTAAGTGCAAGACGCAGCTGGAACCGTCGTACCGTGAGGACGTCACCGTTCCGGCCGCCTCCAAGCGTGAGCTGGACGATGACATCGGCGACGATCTCGACCTGGTCGTCGCCGCCGTCGAGCTGGTCGTCTCGACCCAGTTCGGCTCCACCTCGATGCTGCAGCGCAAGCTCCGGGTGGGTTTTGCCAAGGCGGGGCGCCTGATGGACATCCTGGAGAGCCGCGGCATCGTCGGCCCGAGCGAGGGCTCGAAGGCGCGCGACGTACTGATCAAGCCCGATGACCTCGACGGCGTCATCGCGACCTTGCAGGGGGAGATGTGAGCGCCTGGACCAGCCACGATCCCGGCCACCGGGAGCCGGCCGAGCACGACGGCCTCGTCGAGCCGCATGATGCGGTCGAGGACCTCGTCGCGATCCGTCGCAACGTCCTGCTCAGCGGAGTCGTCGGTGGTCTCTCGATGCTCCTCGGCATCGCCTACCTCGTCCGTGGCCAGTCGGCGTTCGATGTCCTGCTCGGACTTCTGCTGGTCGCGATCGCCTGCCTGCACCTGCCCGCGCTGGTCTCGGCCCGTACGCCGGTGCTGGTGGCCGACGACCACGGCATCCGGCTCCGGATCGGCCTGACCTGGCGCGGCCTGACCTGGGGCTCCATCCGGCAGGTCGTCGTCGAGTACGCCGACTCGCCCCTGCGCGAGGGCCGGCTCGTGCTGGTGCCCCGCGATCCGAAGGTGGCGTTCAACCACCTCGGCCTGCTCGCCGAGGCGCACCTGCGCTGGAACAACGTCTGGTACGGCGCCCCGCTGAGCATCCCGCTCGGGATGACGACGCTGATCGACTCCGCCGACCTCGCCGCCGACCTCGCCTCTTTCGCCGACGGCCGGGTCGAGATCGTGAACCTGCGTGGCCGCGAGCTGTCCCGGCTCGACGACACGCCGGGTCGCGCCCTGCCCGCGCGCGGTGCCGAGGACGAGCTCGAGGCCGACGCTGCCGACGAGGCCGACAGGCCCAGCGAGCAGGACGGGCCGCATGACCAGCCGGACGGGCCCGCCGAGGCATACGACCCGTTCGATTTCAGCGAGCAAGTAATTGTCCATGAGCTCAGCCCGGTGCGTGCGCCGATCGGCGGCCCCTGGGACGACGTCGAGGAGCCGGTGGCCATGCCCGCGCCGGTCTCGCCGCTGCGCGAGGTCAGCGAGCCGGCGCGGGTCGACGTACGGATCGATCCGCCGGTGCTCCCGGCCCAGCGGCCCGCCGCCGATGATGACGAGCCGACCTCCCGCCTCGGGAACGGCCCGGCCTGGCACGAGCTCCCGGCAGAGCTCGTCATGGACGACACCACACCTCGGGGGGCCGCCGCGGAGCCGGTGATCGGGCCCAGGATCACCCACGCCCGGCAGATGCTCGACATGAGCATCGAAGAGCTCAGCCAGCGCACCAGGATCCGCCCGCATGTGCTCGAGGCGATCGAGGTCGACGACTTCGGCCCGTGCGGCGGCGACTTCTACGCCCGTGGCCACCTGACTGCCATCTCGCGCGCGCTCGGGCTCACCGTGGACCCGCTGATGAAGACCTACGACGAGCGCTACGCCCAGGCGCCGATCAACGCTCGCCGGGTCTTCGAGGCCGAGCTGTCCACCGGCTTGTCCGGCGGGATGCGCGCGACCCTCGGCGGCCCGCGCTGGAGCCTGCTGATCGGGTCGGTGCTCTGCCTGACCATGGTGTGGGGCCTGGCCCGGATCTTCGCCGGCGACCCCGAGCACCTCAGTGCGGCGCCCGACCCTTCCAGCCAGGCCGGACTGGCCTCGAACCACCAGCCGATCAGCTCGCCGTTGATGAAGACGACCACCATGACGGTGACCGCGGCGCATGCGGCCGCCCACGTCGTGGTGAAGGACCGGACCGGCAAGGTCCTCTGGTCCGGGGACCTCGCGCTGGGCAAGCACCGCAAGATCGTCGGGCTGGCCCCGTTCACCGTCAGCGCCGACAACGCCGGTGCCGTGGACGTCGCGGTCCGAGGCAAGGAGCAGGGCGGCCTCGGCACTGCCGGCGCTTCGGGTACGAAGACGTTCCGCTGATCCGGACGCGGGCGCGCGCCTAGTCACGCACCCGGTAGTGCAGCCAGTCACGTTCCGGGCAGGTCCTGGGCACGCTCTGGGCTCGTTCTGGGCACGCTCTGGGCACGCTGATCGGAGTCCGGAGGCGCTTTCGGTTCGCCCTCAACGGGGGCGGACCGGCATACTTCCCGGAGATGACTGCCACCCCCGACTCCCTGCACACCGTCGCCCTGGTGACCTTGGGCTGCGCCCGCAACGAGGTCGACTCCGAGGAGCTGGCCGGTCAGCTCGAGGCCGGCGGGTTCCTGCTGGTCGAGGACCCGGCTGATGCCGAGACCGTGGTGGTCAACACCTGCGGCTTCGTGGAGGCCGCGAAGAAGGACTCCGTCGACACCCTGCTGGCCGCTGCCGATCTCAAGGAGGACGGCGGCGTGACCCGCTCCGTCGTCGCGGTGGGCTGCCTTGCCGAGCGGTACGGCGACGAGCTCGCCGGCTCCCTGCCCGAGGCCGATGCCGTGCTCGGCTTCGACGCCTATCCCGATATCGCCGACCGGCTCCGCTCGATCCTGGCCGGGGAGGCACAGCACGCCCACACGCCGTCGGACCGTCGCAAGCTGCTGCCGATCTCGCCGACCCAGCGGATCGACGTCGAGGTCGTGGTGCCGGGCCACAGCTTCGAGGTAGCGACGACCGAGGACATCGGCATCGGTGCTCCGGTAACCGGTCCCCGCGCCGTACGCCGCCGCCTCGACGGAGGCCCGATGGCGCCGCTCAAGCTCGCCTCGGGGTGCGACCGGCGCTGCGCGTTCTGCGCGATCCCTAGCTTCCGCGGCTCCTTCGTCTCCCGTCGGCCCGCGGACGTGCTCGCTGAAGCCCGCTGGCTGGGGGAGCAGGGCGTCAAGGAGCTGTTCCTGGTCTCGGAGAACTCCACGTCCTACGGCAAGGACCTCGGCGACATCCGGCTGCTGGAGACGATGCTGCCCGAGCTCGCGGCCGTCGACGGTGTCGAGCGCGTCCGCGTCTCCTACCTGCAGCCCGCCGAGACCCGGCCGGGGCTGGTCGCCGCCATCGCCGGCACTCCGGGCGTCGCGGCGTACTTCGATCTCTCCTTCCAGCACGCCTCGCCGACCGTGCTGCGCTCGATGCGCCGCTTCGGCGACCCGGAGTCGTTCGGCAGCCTCCTGGACCAGGTACGCAAGCACGCTCCTGCTGCTGGCGTCCGGTCGAACTTCATCGTCGGCTTCCCGGGCGAGACCGAGGCTGACTTCGAGACGCTGTGCGACTTCGTCACCGACGCGCGCCTCGACGCCATCGGAGTGTTCGGCTACTCCGACGAGGACGGCACCGAGGCAGAGACCTACGACGGCAAGATCGACGCCGACGAGATCGCCGAGCGGCTCGAGCATCTGCGCGCTCTGACCGACGAGCTCACCGCCCAGCGTGCCGAGGAGCGGATCGGCGAGGAGATCACGGTCCTGGTCGAGTCCCTGGGCGAGGAAGGCCCCGGCACGGCGGAGGGCCGGGCCGAGTGCCAGGGCCCGGAGGTCGACGGGTCGACCACGCTGACCGGGTTGTCGGGCCCGCTCGCGGTGGGTGACATGATCGAGGCCGTGGTGGTGGGCACCGAGGGCGTAGACCTCATCGCTCGGCCGCTCTAACGACCCGAGACGAG
>DATAZI010000033.1:0-11939 GCA_036272095.1 Marmoricola sp.
GATGATCGGCCTCAACCAGGGCATCGTCTCGAACGCCGGGGCCCCGTTCGGCGGCGTCAAGCAGTCCGGCACCGGCCGCGAGGGCGGCAACGAGGGGATCGCCGAGTACCTCGAGACCAAGTACGTCGCGCTGAACATCTAATTTTCGATAGTCCCCGCCGAAAAGCACCATCAACCGGTGCCAAGACGTGCTTTTCGGCGGGGACTATCCAGTGCGGGAGGATGAGCGGGTGAGCAGACGCGACGTGGTGATCCTGGGGTCCACCGGCTCGATCGGGACCCAGGCGCTCGACGTGGTCCGCGCCAACCCTGGCTCGTTCCGGATCGTCGGCCTGACGGCCGGCGGCGGCAACCGGGATCTGTACGACGCCCAGGTCGCCGAGTTCGCCCCAGGCTTCGCCGGGCTGGGGGAGAGCGCCTCGATCGATGCAGCGGCCCTGGACTGCGACGTGGTCCTGAACGGCATCACCGGCGCAGTGGGCCTGCGCCCCACCCTGGCGGCGCTGCAGGCCGGCAACACCCTGGCTCTTGCCAACAAGGAGTCGCTGATCATGGGCGGCTCGGTGGTCACCTCGGCTGCGGCGCCCGGCCAGATCGTCCCGGTCGACAGCGAGCACTCTGCGCTGGCGCAGTGCCTTCGCGGAGGCGCCGCCGGGGAGGTCGCGAAGCTGGTCCTGACCGCGAGCGGCGGACCGTTCCGGGGCCGCACCCGGGCGGAGCTGGCCGAGGTCACCGTCGCCGAAGCGCTGGCCCACCCGACCTGGGCGATGGGCCCCGTGGTGACGATCAACTCCGCGACCCTGGTCAACAAGGGCCTCGAGGTCATCGAGGCGCACCTGCTCTTCGACATCCCCTTCGACCGCATCGAGGTGGTGGTGCACCCGACCTCGGTGGTGCACTCGATGGTCGAGTTCGTGGACGGCTCGACCCTGGCCCAGGCGTCCCCGCCAACGATGCTGATCCCGATCGCCCTCGGGCTCGCGTGGCCCGACCGGGTCCCGGACACGGCGTCGGCCGTGGATTGGACCCGCGCGCAAGCCTGGGAGTTCTTCCCGCTCGACGACGAAGCGTTCCCCGCCGTACGGCTGGCGCGCGACGCGGGAGCCGCGGCCGGTACGGCGCCCGCCGTCTACAACGCCGCCAACGAGGAGTGCGTCGCGGCGTTCCGGGCCGGCCGGCTGCCGTTCACGGGCATCGTGGACACGGTTGCTCGTGTGTTGAACGAGCACGGCGTTGGCCCCCACCCCGTACCCTCGAAGACAACGACACTCACCCTTGACGACGTGCTCGACGCCGATGCCTGGGCGCGCGGTGAGGTCACCCGTCTGCTGGAGAAGAACTGATGACCGCGCTGCTCTACATCCTCGGGGTGCTCGCGATCGTGATCGGCCTGGCCGTCTCGATCGGGCTGCACGAGTGCGGCCACATGGTGCCGGCCAAGAGGTTCGGCGTCCGGGTCCCGCAGTTCTTCGTCGGGTTCGGGCGAACCCTGTGGTCCACCCACCGGAACGGCACCGAGTACGGCGTCAAGGCCTTCCCGCTCGGCGGGTTCGTGAAGCTGATCGGGATGCTCCCGCCAGACGACAGCCGGCCCGAGAGCGAGCGGGGCCAGGGGGCGTTCAGCCGACTGGTCTCCGATGCCCGCCAGGCCGAGGCCGAGCTCCTGCTCCCGGGTGACGAGAACCGGATGTTCTACCGCCTGCCGTGGTGGAAGAAGGTCATCGTGATGGCCGGCGGCCCGACGGTGAACCTGGTGATCGCGTTCTTCCTCTTCGGCGGGGTCTTCGCCTTCCACGGCGTACCGGAGACGACTACCAAGGTCGATTCGGTGGTCAAGTGCGTGATCGCGGTCCCGGCCAACACCACGGCGCGGACGGCCTGCCGCCCGACCGACGCGGTCTCCCCGGCCGAGCTCGCCGGGCTCAAATCCGGTGACAACGTCGTCGGGTTCGACCACACCAAGATCACGTCGTACTCCCAGCTGCAGAAGCTGATCCGCGCGAACCCGAAGAAGCAGGTCACGCTGACGGTGATCCGGGACGGCAAGCGGATGGACCTGACCGCGACGACCAAGCTCAACGATCTCCCTGCTCTCAACGGGTCCCACACCGTCAATGTCGGCTACCTCGGCATCACCCCGGTCCAGGAGAACGTGACCAAGGGGGCCGGCTACACGCTGGGCCAGATGGGCGGCTACACCAAGGACACCGTCGCTGCGCTCGGCCACCTGCCGGGTCGCCTGTGGGGTGTCGCCAAGGCCGTGGTCGGTGACGGCAAGCGCAGCCCGGACAGCCCGATGAGCGTGGTCGGCGTCGGCCGGGTGGCCGGGCAGGTCGCCTCCGACAAGCAGGTCAGCTTCGGGGACCGGCTCGCGTTCGTGCTCACCCTGCTTGCCGGCGTGAACCTGTTCGTCGGGATGTTCAACTTCGTGCCGCTGCTGCCGCTGGACGGCGGGCACATCGCCGGTGCCCTGTACGAGGCGCTCCGGCGCGGCTGGGCCCGCCTGTTCGGACGCCCCGACCCAGGGCACTTCGACGTCGCCAGACTGCTCCCCGTGGCGTATGTCACGGCGGGCGTCCTTCTGCTCATGACAGTGCTCCTCGTCTACGCCGACATCGTCATCCCCGTCGCCTGACGCGTGGCTACGCGTGCACCTGCGCCGGGTAGCCTTCGGACATGACATCGATCTCCCTCGGCATGCCCGAGGCCCCGCCGCCGGTGCTGGCGCCCCGTCGTCAGACGCGTCAGATCAAAGTCGGCAAGGTCGGGGTCGGCAGCGAGTCGCCGGTCTCGGTGCAGTCGATGTGCACGACGCTGACCGCCGATGTCAACAGCACCCTGCAGCAGATCGCCGAGCTGACCGCCGCAGGCTGCGACATCGTCCGGGTTGCGTGCCCCTCCCAGGACGACGCCGACGCGCTGCCGGAGATCGCCCAGCACTCGCAGATACCGGTCATCGCGGATATCCACTTCCAGCCGAAGTACGTCTTCGCAGCGATCGAGGCCGGCTGCGCCGCCGTCCGGGTCAATCCCGGCAACATCAAGAAGTTCGACGACCAGATCAAGGAGATCGCGCGGACCGCCAAGGACCACGGCACCTCGATCCGGATCGGCGTCAACGCCGGCTCGCTCGACCCGCGGCTGCTCGCGAAGTACGGCAAGGCGACGCCCGAGGCCCTGATGGAGTCGGCCAAGTGGGAGGCGTCGCTGTTCGAGGAGCACGACTTCCACGACTTCAAGATCTCCGTCAAGCACAACGACCCCGTCGTGATGGTCCGGGCATATGAGCTACTGGCCGCCGAAGGCGACTGGCCGCTGCACCTCGGCGTGACCGAGGCCGGACCGGCGTTCCAGGGCACCATCAAGTCGGCGACCGCGTTCGGAGCGCTGCTCTCCGAGGGGATCGGCGACACGATCCGGGTTTCCCTCTCGGCTCCTCCGGTCGAGGAGGTCAAGGTCGGGATCCAGATCCTGCAGTCGCTGAACTTGCGCCCGCGCAAGCTCGAGATCGTCTCGTGCCCGTCCTGCGGGCGGGCCCAGGTCGACGTCTACACCCTGGCCGAACGCGTCACCGCCGGGCTCGAGGGCCTCGAGGTCCCGCTGCGGGTCGCCGTGATGGGCTGCGTCGTCAATGGCCCAGGGGAGGCCCGCGAGGCCGATCTCGGCGTCGCGTCGGGCAACGGCAAGGGCCAGATCTTCGTACGCGGCGAGGTCATCAAGACCGTGCCGGAGTCGCAGATCGTGGAGACGCTGATCGAGGAGGCCATGCGCCTGGCCGAGGAGATGGAGCCGGTCGAGGGCGCCGGCGCCCAGATCACCGTCTCCTGATCCGGGTGCGCGGATCGATCAGCTTGTCGGCGTACTGCTAGGGCTGGCGGTCGAGCCGGGGGACGAGCTGCCGCTGGGACTCTCGCTGGGGCTGCTGCCGGCCCCCGTCGGGTCCTGGTCGTGCACCGCGAGCACCAGGAGCTTCAGGGCCGTCTCGCACGCCTGCCAGCTCGCGCTGTCCTGGGTCAGGAACTGCAGGTCCTGGACCGCAGAGCCGACCGCCTGGGTGTCGCTGAGCTCGACCGAGGCCATCTGCTCCCAGCCTGGTTGCAGGTCGGCGTTGGCCGCGGCCGACTTCGATGTCAAGACGGCGAGAGCGGCGCCTACCGCAGCCTTCGTCGGCGGTGCGACACGCTTGCCCTTGGCGTTGCGGGTCGGGGCCGGAAGCGGCTGCTGGAGGTAGAGGTCGACCGACGGCGTGATCGTGGTCAGCTGGTAGGCCATGTCGTAGGGGCGCAGCCTGGCACTGAACTGGCGCAGGGCGCTGATCGCGTCGACCTCGGTCATGATGTCGTCTCCGCAGCCCTTGGCCGAGGTCGACGCCCGGTAGTAGTCGATCGTCGCGATCACGCTCGTCCACCGCGTCGCGAGCGCTGACGGGTCGGCGTCCTGGTCGAGGCCGGCCACGTCCCGGGCGACGTCATGCCACTGGTCGTGGCACTGCTTGAGAGTCTGGCCGGTCGGGGCAGGGGCTGCCTTGGTCTGGGCGCCGCACCCAGCGCTCACCACGCTCAGGACGAGGACGGCCCCGAGCAGGGCCGCCGGTGCAGGACGACGCATGCTGACACCGTAGCGATCAACTGAACAGCGGGCAGCCGGTTGACTCATCGTGGGGGTGCCCGCCACGGGATCGTCCTCTAGGCTCGCGGGGTGCTCGCTTCTTCCGGACCGGACGCCGAGCGGCCCGTCGGCCGCTCCTCGAGCGTGCGCGTCCTGGGACCGGCCGATCTGCCCGCCGCGCTGCAGGTCCTGGAGGCCGAGCCCGTCACCAACGTCTTCGCCGACTACCGCAGCCGGATCACCCAGCTCGACCAGCGCTGGCTGGGCGGGCAGATGTGGGGCTACGTCGAGGACGACCAGCTCGTCTCGCTGTGCCACGTCGGCGCCAACCTGGTGCCGGTCCAGGCGACTGCCGAGGCCTGTGCCGCCTTCGCTGAGCGGGCCCTGCGGCAGCGGCGGATGAGCTCGACGATCGTCGGGCCGCGCGACGCGGTCGGGCTGCTCTGGGAGGAGCTGTCACCGCACTGGGGCCCCGCCCGCGACGAGCGCTGGGACCAGCCGCACCTGGCGCTCTCCGAGGACCCGCTGGTGGCGCCTGACCCCGCGGTACGGCGCACCGAGCCGTTCGAGATCGAGCAGCTCTACCCGTCCTGCGTCGCGATGTACCGCGAGGAGGTCGGAGTCTCGCCCGAGGCCGATGGAGGACGCAACCTGTACCGGGCCCGAGTCGCCCAGCTGGTCAACCGGGGCTGGTCCTTCTCCCGGATCGAGGACGGCAAGGTCCTGTTCAAGGCCGAGATCGCCTGCGCCTCGCCGTTCGCCTGCCAGGTCCAGGGCGTGTACGTCGACCCGTCCCGTCGCGGCGAGGGCCTGTGCACCAGCGGGATGGCTGCGGTGGCTGCGATCGCCCGGGCCGAGATCGCACCGACCGTCGCGCTCTACGTCAATGCTCACAACGCCCCGGCACGCGCGGCCTACGCCAAGGTCGGCTTCACCCAGACGGCGACGTTCTCGACCCTGATGTTCTAAGGCCCGGCCCTGGGGCACCTGGCTAGGGTGGCGGCATGACTGCTCCCTTGCGCCGTGACGCGAAGTTCCTGGCCGCCGGCTTCCTCGTCTCCGGCACCGTCCACCTGGTCAGGCCGGACGTCTGGGAGCCGCTGATGCCGTCGTGGGTGCCGATGCACCGCGAGGTGATCATCTACTCCGGCGTCGCCGAGATCCTCTGTGCCGCCGGCCTCGCCCTCCCGGCAACACGTAAAGCGGCCGGCAAGGCCAGCGCCGCGCTGCTCGCAGCCGTCTTCGTCGGCAACGCCAAGATGGCCCTCGACGCGTCGAAGAGCAACAACGTGCCGTTCAAGGTCGCGTCCTTCGCGCGGCTGCCGCTGCAGGTCCCGATGATCCGGGCCGCCCTGCGCGCCGGTCGCTGACCGAGGTCAGGCGCTCGGCGCCGCTGCGCTGGGATACCCGGGTCCTGGTCGCCCTCTTCTGCGTCTCCGGGCTGGTGCACGTGGCCGACCCGGCGTTTTTCGCCACCCTGATTCCGCCGTGGCTGCCGGCGCACCATCTGGTGATCGTGGTCTCCGGGATAGTCGAGCTCGCCTGCGCGACCGGGATGCTGCTTGGCCGGACCAGACGTGGTGCGGGGCTGGTCAGCGCGGTGCTGCTGGTCGTGATCTTCCCGGGAAACATCGAGATGGCCGTGCACGAGATCAGGTCCGGCGGCACCGTGGTGATCGTGCTCTCGCTGCTCCGGCTCCCGCTGCAGGCTCCCCTGATCCGGGCAGCCCTGCGCGCCCGGCGCTGATCAGGGTTTGGCTGGACAGACGTGGTCGGCTGGTGCGTGCGACGGTCGGATCAGGCGCGGGCGGAGCAGCGACGGCCGCTGCTC
Source organism: Marmoricola sp. (assembly GCA_036272095.1). Lineage (GTDB taxonomy): Bacteria > Actinomycetota > Actinomycetes > Propionibacteriales > Nocardioidaceae > Marmoricola. The sequence continues at coordinate 6,440 of DATAZI010000033.1, forward strand.
GGTCAAGGCTGCTGAGCGTGAAGTTCGCGGCTGAGCTCTGGACCAACCGCGTCGCGGCCCGCCCGACCGCGCAGATAGCCTGCTCCTCATGATCTCCAGGATGTCGACCCTGTTCGTCCGGACCCTGCGCGACGACCCGGCGGACGCGGAGGTGGCGAGCCACCGGCTGCTGGTCCGGGCCGGGTACATCCGCCGTGCCGCGCCAGGCATCTACTCCTGGCTGCCGCTGGGCCTGAAGGTCCTGCGCAACGTCGAGGGGATCATCCGCGAGGAGATGGACGCGATCGGCGCCCAGGAGCTGCAGTTCCCGGCGCTGCTGCCTCGCGAGCCCTACGAGGCGACCGGCCGCTGGAGCGAGTACGGCGACGGGATCTTCCGGCTCAAGGACCGCAAGGGTGCCGACTACCTGCTCGGGCCGACCCACGAGGAGATGTTCACGCTCGTCGTGAAGGACCTCTTCAACTCCTACAAGGACCTGCCGGTCTGGCTCTACCAGATCCAGACCAAGTACCGCGACGAGGCGCGGCCTCGGGCGGGGCTGCTGCGCGGACGGGAGTTCATCATGAAGGACTCCTACTCCTTCGACACCAGCCAAGAGGGCCTGGACGCCTCGTACGCCGCGCACCGGGCGGCGTACGTGAAGACCTTCGACCGGCTCGGCTTCGACTACGTGATCGTCAAGGCGACTGCAGGGGCGATGGGCGGCTCGAAGTCCGAGGAGTTCCTGGCCAAGGCCGAGGTCGGCGAGGACACCTATGTGCGCTGCACGACGTGTGACTACGCAGCGAACGTGGAGGCCGTCCAGGTGCCCGCGCCCGCACCCGTCGGATACGACGCGGTGCCGGTCGCACATGCCGAGGCCACCCCGGACACCCCCACGATCGACTCGCTCGTCGCGCACCTGAACGAGGCGTTCCCGCGCGCGGACCGGCCATGGGCTGCAGGCGACACTCTGAAGAACGTGCTGGTCGTGCTCAAGCACCCGGATGGCACCCGCGAGCCGCTGGCGATCGGCCTGCCTGGAGACCGCGAGGTCGATCAGAAGCGACTCGAGGGCCAGCTCGAGCCGATCGAGGTCGAGCCGATGGACGAGGCCGAGCTGCGCAAGCACGCCGCGCTCGTGCGCGGTTACATCGGGCCCGGGGTGCTGGGGGAGAAGGCGGCGTCGCAGATCCGCTACCTCGTCGACCCGCGGGTCTCGGAGGGCACCGCGTGGGTCACCGGGGCCAATGTCACCGGACAGCACGTGCTCGACCTCGTCGTCGGGCGCGACTTCACCCCTGACGGCACGATCGAAGCGGCCGACGTGCGCGATGGCGACCCCTGCCCTCAGTGCGCGGTCGAGGGCCGTGACGGGACGCTGGAGTCCGCGCGGGGCATCGAGATGGGCCACATCTTCCAGCTCGGGCGCAAGTACGCCGACGCCCTGGACCTGAAGGTGCTCGACGAGAACGGCAAGCTGGTCGTGGTCACGATGGGCTCCTACGGCATCGGCGTCTCCCGTGCCGTTGCGGCGATCGCCGAGGGAAACAACGACGAGCTGGGCCTGGTCTGGCCGCGCGAGATCGCCCCTGCCGACGTGCACCTGGTCGCGGCCGGCAAGGAGCCCGCCGTGTTCGAGGCGGCGGGCGCGCTGGCCGAGGAGCTCTCGGCAGCGGGTGTCGACGTCCTGTACGACGACCGGGCCGGCAAGGTCAGCCCCGGTGTGAAGTTCAAGGACGCCGAGCTGATCGGCGTACCGACGATCGTGACGGTCGGGCGCGGACTGGCCGACGGCACCGTCGAGGTGCGCGACCGGCGTACCGACGAGCGGGTCGAGGTCCCGGTCGGTGCCGCCGCTGCGCACCTGATCGCTCTGGTGCACGGCTGAGCGCAGGCCTTCCGGAAGTCAACCCGAAAGCACCCCGGCCCGGCTGGAGGACCGGCCGGGCCGAGGGTCTCCTGGGAGGGCTTAGCGCCCAGCCTCAGCGAACGCGTCGCCGGCGCTGAACGCGTCGGCACCGGCCGCATGGTCGATCGATGCCGCGCCGTCATCGGTTAGCCGGACCACGCTGCCGTGCCCGTGGTGGCGGCTACGGTACGAAGACCCGTCGCACGTGCCGCGGAACCTCAGTACGGCCTCCCGGTCGCCGCCGTTGACGACTGCGCTGATGCGGTGGGTCCGCTTGTCGATCCGCACCTGGGACCAGGACGTGGTCGCGGATCCCGAGAACACGACGGTGCCGCGCAGGCTCATGTCATGTCCGTGGTGCGCCATCCGCCCGTCCTTGGAGACGTCGATGCTCACGTTGTACTTCTGCAGCGTCGCCGCAGCGCTGCGGGTCAGCGACAGACCAGGTACGTCGTCGTGGCCACCGCGTCCGTGGTGGCCGCCGCCCGGATTGTGGGCCTGGGCTGGTCCGGCCAAGGCGCCGGCGATAGCAACGGCCGTGGCGCCGGTGGCAAGCGTTCGGGTGAGGACTGCCATGAGGAATCACCTCCGTGGTCTTGGTTTCATGGCTCCCGCACCCGTGCCCGATGCCTGCGCTTCGAAACATCCCCTTCCGGGATTCTGGTCCACAGGCGCCCGCTGGCCTCAGCAGTCCACGGGGCCGGACAGCCGCCGAGCGGGAGTCGTCCTGCGCTGCCTAGCTTCTGCGGTCCAGCTACCAGCGGAGGAACACAATGAACCGAACGTTGACCTGCACGATCGCCGCGCTCACGACGGCCCTGAGCCTGGTCGGCTCGGCCCACGGGGTCCCGTCGCGGCACCTCGCCGAGACCCTCAGAGCGCCGCACGCGGCCGCCACCAGCGCCCAAGACCGCAGCTGCCTCGACCCGGCCTCTGATGCCGGGGCACGCAGCACCCGGGCCAACGACACCCGGGGGATGAGTGCAGCCCAGCAACGGGCGATCGAGAGTCGTACGACGCGGCTGCTCGCTGGCCGCACGCCGGTGCGTGCTGGCGCCAAGCAGCGGATCACGGTGCCCGTCTACGTCCATGTGATGACCTCGAAGACGGGGGCCGGCAACGTAACAGACGCCCGCATCGCCCAGCAGGTCGTCGTCCTGAACAAGACCTACGGCGGGCAGGACCCGGATCTTCCGGGCACCCTCGACACCGGTATCCGCTTCCAGCTCGCCGGCACCGACCGCTACGCCAACAGCACCTGGCACACCGACGGCGACAGCACCACCTACCGGGCGAAGACCCGCAAGGGCGGCAGGAACGCTCTGAACATCTGGCTGGTCGACTTCGACTACCTGGGCATCGCGACCTTCCCGTGGGACTACGCAGGAGCGCCGACGATCGACGGCATCAGGGTCGAGTTCAAGAGCCTGCCCGGTGGCAGCGCGACGCACTACAACCACGGCGAGACGGTGACCCACGAGACCGGGCACTGGCTCGGGCTCTACCACACGTTCCAGGGCGGCTGCGCGTCTCCGGGCGACGAGGTCAGCGACACAGCGGCCCAGGCCTCGCCGAGCAGCGGCTGCCCCACCGGCCGCGACTCGTGCACCGCGGCCGGTGACGACCCGATCCACAACTACATGGACTACAGCTACGACACCTGCTACACCGAATTCACCCCGGGCCAGCTGATCCGGATGGACAAGATGTGGACGGCGTACCGAGCAGGCTGAGGACCGCGCACCGTGTCCCGCGTCAGCCCGAAACGGGCTGCCGCGGGGCACGCCTTCCCGGTAGGTTCGCCCGATGAGCGCACCGAGGATCGAGGCTGTCATCTTCGACTGGGGCGGCACGCTGACCGCGTGGCACGACATCGACTTCCACGCCGAGTCCCTCGCCCTGGCGAGAGCGGTCGTCGCGACGCCCAATGTCGAGGACGACCACCGCCGGTACGCCGCAGCGCTGCACCAGGCCGGCGCGACCGTCTGGGGCTGGAGCCGCGACCACCAGCGCAGCGGGACGGTCGCCGACCTGTTCGAGCAGGCCGGTCTCGACCACGATCCCGATCTGCTCGAGGCCTACAAGCAGTTCTGGGAGCCGCACACGATGACCGACCCGCAGGTCGGGCCGCTGTGGGCCGGGCTGCGCGAGGACGGCATCAAGGTCGGCGTTCTGTCCAACACGATCTGGCCGAGGTCCTGGCACCACGAGTTCTTCGCCCGCGACGGCGTCCTCGATCTGATCGACGGCGACGTCTACACCAGCGAGATCCCGTGGACCAAGCCGTCGCCGAAGGCGTTCGGGGCAGCGATGGAGGCTGTCGGCGCGACCGACCCGGGTCGCTGCGTCTATGTCGGCGACCGGCTCTTCGACGACGTCTGGGGGGCGCACAACGCCGGGCTCCGCGCGATCCACGTCCCGCACAGCGTGATCCCGGCCGAGCAGGTCGGGCATACCGAGGGCGTACCGGACGCGGTCGCGCACGAGCTCGCAGAGATCCCGCAGATCCTCGCAGCGATGTAGCGCCAGAGATGTAACGCTGCAGCGACCGCCTGCGCTGTACCGGGTGAGAGGTGATCCCACCTCGCTCATCCCTGTCCAGGAGGCAGCATGTTCTCGTCCCTGTTCCGCCGCACTGCGGTCGTCGTGGCGCTCACCGCCGGCGCGACGTCCCTGGTCGCGGCAGGCACGGTCGGCACGGCGCTCGGCGCTGGCCCGCACAGCACCTCGCTCGCGATCCGTACTGCGCACGCTGCGGTCAAGCCCGGCGGCACCGACACCGTCAGCGGCAACCTCCGGGTCGCCGGCCAGGCGCTCCCCGGCAAGACCGTCACCCTCGAAGCCCGGCTTGCCGGCGACACGGCGTTCCTGCCGATCGCCACGGCGGTCTCCGGGCCTGCCGGCGGCGTCGCCCTGAAGGTCACTCCCGCTGAGAGCACCCGCTATCGCTGGGCCTTTGCCGGGGACGGCGCCGACAACGCCTCGCTCAGCGGCGTTGCGACGGTGAAGGTGCGGGTCCCGCAGCACCAGGCGACCCGGCTGCCGGCGTCGCTGTCGATCCGCGCTGCGCACCCGGTGGTGAGCATCGCCGGGGCTGACGCGATCAGCGGCCGGCTGCTGTCCCGTCGGACGCCGTTGCGGCACAAGATGGTCGTCCTGCTCTCCCGTACGAGCTCGTCGGCCCCCTGGGCGTTCGTCCGCGTCAAGGCCACCGGCGGCAACGGCGGAGTCGCGTTCGGCGTCAAGCCGGTCGCCGATACCCAGTACCGGCTGCTCTTCCAGGGCACGGTCAACTTCCGCAGCGCTCGTAGCGCTGTGGTCCGTGTCGCGATCCGGGCGACGGCCCTGTCGATCGCGACCTCCGCCGCGAAGGTGCCGTCCGGCAGCTCCGCGGCGGTCAGCGGCGTGCTGACCGACCACGGCACGGCGTACGCCGGCCAGAGTGTCCAGCTCTGGGGCAAGCCGGTGGGCGGGAAGCACACGTTCGCGGCGCTGGCGTCGACGACCTCGGGGGTTGACGGCAGCGTCAGCTTCACGGTGACGCCCACCCGGGCGATGCGGTACTACCTGTACTTCCCGCGCACCGCGGACGCTCCGGCGGCCCGCAGC
>DATAZI010000034.1:0-28746 GCA_036272095.1 Marmoricola sp.
GCAGCGTTGATCGCCTCGACGCTGCGCGAGGTGAACTTCGATCCGTCCATGAACTCCCCCTCCAGGGCTCGTGTGTCCATCGTGACGGACCACGATCAGCCCGTCAGTGGTTCAACGACCTTGAAGTTGAGTCCATTCCACTCAACTCTGGGGATTTTCAGGCAGGCCGGGCGACGCGCTGCTTCGGGATCGCCAGCGCCAGCACCAAAGCCAGCGCGGACGCAGCGAGCGAGATCAGGAACGCGATCGTGAAAGCGTGATCGGTCGGGTACTTGATCCCGCCGAGCTTGATCGTCCACTGCGCCAGCACCGTCGCGACGACGGCCGAGGACAGCGACGTACCGACCGAGCGCATCAGGGCGTTCAGGCCGTTGGCGGCAGCAGTCTCGGTGACCGGGACGGCACCCATGATCAGCGCGGGCATGGCGGCATACGCGATCCCGATGCCGACTCCGAGGAGCGCGGTGGCGACGCCGATCTCCCACCACTGGTCGCGCAGCAGCAGGATCGCGACATAGCTGATGCCCAGGATCAGCACGCCGGTCGCCAGGCTGATCCGCGGACCGCGTCGGGCCGAGAGCCGCGCGCCGACACCGGAGAACAGGTACATCATCAGGCCGCTCGGCATGCAGACCAGGCCGGCCTGGATCAAGGTCAGGTTCTCCCCGTAGCCGGTGTGGCCCGGGGCCACCAGGAGCTGGATCGGCATCAGCGACATGCCGTACATCGCGAACCCGGTCGCCACCGAGGCGACGTTGGTGAACAGCACCTGCGGCTTGGCTGAGGTACGCAGGTCGACCAGAGGCGCGGTGTTGCGCAGCTCCCACGCGCCCCAGCAGGCGAACACGACCAACCCGCCGACGATCAGCCCGATCGTCCGGTCGTCGCCCCAGCCCCACTCGCCGGACTCAGTGATCGCGAGCAGCACCATCACCAGGCCGGCTGCGAGACCTAGGGCGCCGATCCCGTCGAATCGTGCCGGGCTGCGCACCGGAGACTCTGGGATCACCGCGAGGACGGCGATCAGGCAGAGCAGCCCGAGCGCGGCGGCGATCCAGAAGAGCACGTGCCAGTCGGCCTTCTCGACGATGATCGCCGAGACCGGCAGGCCGATGGCGCCGCCGACGCCGAGGGTGGCGCTCATCCGCGCGACGGCCGGGCCGACCATGTCAGCCGGCAGCTCGTCGCGCATGATGCTGATGCCGAGTGCGATCGCGCCCATCGACAGGCCTTGCAGAGCGCGGCCCGCAACAACCGGGACCAGGCTGCTGGTCATCGCGCAGAGCAGCGACCCGACGACCAGCGAGCACAGGCTGATCACCAAGATGAGGCGTTTGCCGACCATGTCGCCCAGACGCCCGGAGATCGGCATCGTCACGGCCCCGGTGAGCAAGGTCGCGGTGACGGTCCAGGAGGCGTTCGACGACGACGTGTGCAGCAATCGGGGCAGCAGTGGGATCAACGGGATGATCATCGTCTGGGTCAGCGCGACCACGATCCCGCAGAAGCAGCCGATGGCGACGACTGCCGTCGGGTGCACCACTTTGCGCTCGGTCGCGGCGCGTTGCGGATCCACCGTTTGCGTCATGGTATGTATCATACACATCATGTGTACTATGCACATCTGAGTCGCAGAGAGGAGCGTCATATGCCGGCACGCACCACCGTCGACACGCTCGCCCTCCTCGAGCAGGAGCTGACGCTGCTGGCACGGCACCAGCTCAGCACCGGCCAGGATCCCGACCTGCACCTGGACCGTTCCGGCTACCAGCTGCTCGGCCGCCTGGAGCTCGGGCCGCTGTCGTTGAGCGGCTTGGCCGAAGCGTTCCGGCTCGACGTCTCGACGGTCAACCGGCAGATCGCCGCCCTGCGCCGCAAGGGCCTCGTGGAGCGCATCCACGATCCCGACGGCGGCGTGGCCATGCTCGTGCGCCCGACCCGTCTCGGGCTATCCCAGCTGCGTGCCGACCGGAAGGTCCGGCACGTGCACGTCCGGCATGTCATCGGCGACTGGGACGAGGCCGACGTCGAGCGTCTGCACCTGCTGCTCGAGGGTTTCAACCAGTCGATCGAGCGCCTCGAGGGCAGGCCCTGGCCGCGAGGCTGAGGAGTCACTGGTCCAGACTCGAAGTGTAGAAAAGGCGCGTAACCCTTCCGCTCGGCCTCCCGGTCGACAACGATCCAGGGTGTCGGTCTCGGGACATCTGGAGTGCTCGAGGCATCCCCATGGGAGTGATCAATGCGCCATCTCAAGACACTGCTGACGGTGATCGGAGCGGTGACGATCCTGGTGCTGGCCGGGAACACGGTCGCCCTCGCCGCCAGCGGTCACGGGTTCCTGCTCGGCAAGACCAACAGGGTCACGAAGCTCACGACGCTCACGCGGACCACCTCCGGCCCCGCTCTGCAGGTCACCACCAAAAGCTCGGCCAACCCGCCGTTCGCCGTCAACGGCACCGGCAAGGTCACCCACCTCAACGCCGACCTGCTCGACGGGAAGGACTCGACCGCGCTCGGCACCCGGGCCTACGTCTGGACCGCGTCGGGAGCGATCGACACCGAGGTGGACCAGTCCGAGGTGTTCGTCCTCAACGGTCTCCCGGCCGGCACCTACCTGGTCAACTACGAGGTCGAGTTCCCGCACGCGATGCTCACCACCGGCTTCGTCGACTGCGGCATGCAGAACGACACCACGGGGGCGTTCGGCGGCCAGCAGCGAACGGTGGTCAACACCAGCAACTCCGATGGCACCGGGATCAACGGCGCCGGGTTGATGACGTCGAAAGCCAACGGCGACGTGCGGTTGACCTGCGCCTACACCCAGGCCGCAGTCCTCTGGCACCTGGACAGCGACCAGCCCCTCCGGATCACCGCGATCCCGCTCTCCTCGGTCACCAACAAGGGCGTCCCCCCGCTCTCCTGACGACACCGAACCATGCACTACAAGAACGAGGTCACCATGCGCTCCAAGCTGCTGTCCCTGCTCACCGTGATCGGCGCCATCACCGTGCTGGTCCTCGCCGGCAACACCGTCGCGCTGGCCACGGCTTCCTGCTCGGCAAGACCAACACCGCCAAGACGACCACGACGCTGAACCGCAGCACCAGCGGCGCCGCTCTGACCGTCCGGACGAAGAAGGCGACCAACCCGCCGTTCGCCGTCAACGGAACCGGCAAGGTCACCCACCTCAACGCCGACGAGGTCGACGGCTACGACTCCTCGACGCTGCTCAACCAGCCTGCAGGCGGCTACCTCTGGACGAAGGAGATCACGACCGGTGTGACCACGGCCGGGCTGACCGTTCCCATCCATCCCGGCACCTATCTGATCGGCTACTCGGCCTTCCTGTTCCACGGTGGCGGCGCCACGGGTGAGCAGGACTGCTACCTCAACACGTCGACCAACAGCGGCACCGTCGGCTACTAAGCCGAGGAGAGCGGCCCGTCAGGCGCCAACATCACCCCGTCGCTGAGCGGTTCGGACGTGGTCACGGTCGCGGCCGGTCAGAGGCTCCAGCTCCTGTGCCAGGCGCCGGGCGACTTCACCACGGTCCCCGGGGAGCCGATCCGCGTCTGGGCGGTGCCGTTCAAGTTCAAGAGTGTCCCCGGCGGGCTGTCGCGGGTCAGAGCCCGCACGGCTCGATGACCCGCTGGGCGACGCCGGGTCGCTCACGACCTACTCCTCGGGCACCACGTGCTCGGGCAGGTCCTGGGCGTCCTCGTCGTCGACCAGGCAGGTCTTGCAGAAGTCGATCCCGAACGGGGTCAGGTGGATCGAGCGACGGATCACCTTGGCGAACCGCACCGAGTGCATCGCCGCCAGCACGTCGGGCTGAGCCTCGACGACCTGATACTCCAGCGGATCCTCGAGCTGCTCGTGGGAGAACCAGATCAGGCCGAGCCGATAGAGGTTGTTCAGGTAAGCCGGCACCTCGTCGAGGTAGCGGGCCCCGGCCCGAGGCCCGATCATCGTCAGCCCGGCGGCGATCAGCGACGAGCTGACCATCCCGACGGGACCGCCGGTACGTACATCGACCGACGGCTGCGGACCGCCGCGCAGGAGCAGCAGCAGGATCCGCGCCTCGTCTGGTGCCACCTCTTCGAGGATCCGCGCGTACGCCGGGTGCGCCTCGTCGTCGCTCCACACGTCGCGGGACTTGCGCAGCAGCTCCTCGCCACGCTCGCGCAGGGTCTTCTCGCGCTCGTCGCGGTAGGAGTGCTCCTCGGGTGCCATCACCGAGGTCAGCGTGACGCTGGCCTCGAACAGCGCCGTCGGCACCGGCACGCCGTTGGAGATCGCGGTCGCCACCGTGGAGATCGCCCGGGTCGCCTCGGCCAGGTCGTTGGCGAGCTCGCGGACCAGATCACCGGCAGCCTTCGGGTCGGTGACGGCCCGGGCCAGGTTACGGGCGGAGCGGGCGCTCGAGCCCGCCACCCACGATGCCGATCGCAGCCATGCCGTGCCGGCGATCCGGGCCACACCGGGCAGGGCATCCGCCGCGCCCTCCCAGGTCACCGGGAGCCGGTTATCGCTGTGATCGCGCTCGCTCACTTGCCACCTACCCCGAAGATCAGCAGGTGGATGACCCCACCTGCGAAGCCCATGATCGCGCCGTGCGCGTAGAGCATCCACTCGTCCTCTTTGATCGCCGACCGCATCATGTCGACGAAGTCGCGCGGAGGCAGCTCCTTGGTGCGCGCGGAGACCAGCGTCCTGATCTTGTCGGCCTGGCGCTTGGAGAACTCGGGGTCGCGGAACGGCGTGATCGTCCGGTCCACGGCCTCGTTCGCGACGGCATCGCGGATGTTGTCGAAGCGGCGCGAGCCGATCGCGATCCGAACCGCTCCGCGCACCGGACCGGCGGCCTGGTCGATCGCCGGCAGCATCGCGGTGGCGAGCATCTGCCGGGTTCGATCGCCGCGCGGGCCGTCGAGCAGGAAGTCACCGATCCGCTCGAGGGTGATCACGTCGTCGGCGATGATCTGGGCATAGACCTCGGCGGCCTCGTCCTGACGTCGTAAGAAGAGCCCCTGAACCTTGATCCCGAGGATCCGTTTGGGCTCCGGCGGCTCGAAGATCAACCACATGCCCAGAGCATTGGTGGTCCAGCCGACCAGGATGCCCATGATCGGCAGCGCCCACCACAGCCCGAACCAGTGGTCGATGATCGCGACCGGGATGCCGAGCGCGAACCCGAAGATGAACCCGAAGATCACCATCAGGTTCAGCTCTTTCTGGCCGAAGTCGCGGAAGATCCGGACCACGAGAGCCGGGTTGGCCTCAAAGTGATCGATCACCATGATCTTCGGGTCGAGCAGCTGGTCGATGTGGACGCCGATCTCCTCGGTGATCCCGTGCACCACCGTCGGCATCTGTGCTTGGACCCGCCCGACGATCGCGCGCCGGGCCGGGCTCGGCAGATCCCGCCAGAGGTTCGGGTGCTCGCGACGCATGATGTCCTCGATCATCGCCGGCATGTCCGGCTCGAAGACCTTCACGATGTGCTCGGCGATCTGGTCCGGCTCGAGCTGCTGGTAGAAGTCCGCAGGCGTCCCGAGCTTGGAGATCGCCTTGTCCACCGCGATGCTGCCCATCTTCGCCGCCCGCGCCGGGACGATCCCCTGCCAGCCGATACCCCCTTGGAGGAACCCGGGGATCTCCTGCAGCTTGCGTGGCAGCACCCGGGAGATCTGCTTGAGCCCGGGGACGGTGAAGCCGTGGAAGCGCACCGGCGAGAACAGCATGATCAACCCGGTCCAGTTGATCAGGAAGCCGATCACGCCGGTGAACACGGGGATGGTCGCGATGTGGATCCAACCGTGCGCGCTGACGTGCTGGAAGAACCAGTCAGTATCCAGCGGAACAGTCACCCGGCTCCCACCTCGCTCGTGCGCGGCCTGTGCGGGCCGACGCTGAGACTAACGGTTGCGTCGGGCTTCCGTCACGAGTCGCCCTGACGCGGAGGCTGACAGGATCCCGCATCGCGTTCGGTCCTTTCTAGACCGGTTCGACCCTATTGCGACCCATCTCGTGACGTCGGCACGGATCTATGACTGAGTGGACACCGTTGCTCGGGCACAGTGCTCGAGCCGTGTGGAAAATCGGGGAGTCAGAACATGCGACTGAAGTCCGTTCTCGCCGCGCTCGGTATCGCCTGCGCGCTGGTCATCGGCATCGACTACGTCAGCTTCGCCGCTACCGGCCACGGCCTGCTGCTGGGCGCGGTGAACAAGGAGACGAAGGTGACCACCATCAAGCGCACGAACGCCGGCCCGGCCGCGTCGTTCGTGACCAAGACCGGGCAGCCGCCGTTCGCCGTCAGCAGCACCGGCAAGGTGGCCAACCTCAACGCGGACAAGCTCGACGGCCGCGAATCCACGTCCTTCGCGACCAACCAGGTCACCAGCGTCTACCGGTTCACGGCCGCTACTGCAGCGACCGGCCACACCTTCACCGTCCCGGTCACTCTGCCGGCCGGTCGCTACCTGGCGACGTACAGCGTGAACGCCACGACGACCGCAGTCGCGACCGCGGCCAATCCGATCACGTTCGTCTGCAGCTTCGACCAGTACCCGACGACGCTGCACTTGCACGCCTCAGGCGCGTCGAACGCAGTCCAGGTCGCCGGCCAGCTCATCGGAATCAGCGCTACCGCGGTTATCGACACCGTGAACGGCAACAAGCTCGACGTCGGCTGCAACGCGGCCGGGGGCACGTCGGCCAACTGGAAGACCCCTCCGGCGTCCAGCGCGTTCGCCGGCTCGGACGCCATGCCGGCCGAGATCACGCTGACCAAGCTGAACTCGACCACGATCACCAGCGTCACCTCCAACTAAAGGCAAACGCAGAGCGCCCCGGACCTGGTGGTCCGGGGCGCTGTCCGTCTCAGTCGCCGAAGGGGTGCAACGTCCCGCGCGGACGGAGCGCGGGCAGGTTGGGCCGGCGCTCGTACAAAGCGGCGGAGGTCGTGTCGAGTGCCGACTGCAGCGCCCGGGCCCGGTCGAGCAGCTCGGCGTTACGGGCCCGCAGCGCAGCGACCTGGTTCTCCAGCTCGATGATCCGCCGCACGCCCTCCAGGCCGATACCGGCCGCGGTCAGGTCGGCGACGACACGCAGCGCCTCGATGTCGTTGAGCGAGTAGCGACGGCCGCCGCCTCCGGTGCGACCGGGCGACACCAGGCCGACACGGTCGTATTGGCGCAGGGTCTGCGGGTGCAGGCCGGTGAGCTCGGCGGCGACGCTGATGACGTAGACCGGCGTGGCCGGTCCGGGTGCGCCCGCGAACGAGCGAGGTGTCTGGCGCGGCATCACGAGCTCCTCTCGGCCGACGACCCGGGCACGAACAATGCGGCCCGTGGATCCATGCCGGCTGTCGCCTCGCGGTACGCCGTGACGGCTGCCCGCGCCGCTTCGTCGAGCTCGGTCGGGACCTGCACCTCCACGGTAACCAGCAGGTCCCCACGAACGGTGCCGTTGGCATCAGCCTTCTTCGGCGCGCCGCGGCCGCGGACCCGCAGCACCCGGCCGGTCGGCGTACCGGGAGCGATCCGGAGCCTGACCGGCGCACCGCCGAGGGTGGGCACGGTGATCTCTGCGCCAAGTGCTGCCTCGTCGAAGGAGACCGGCGCGGTCAAGGTCAGGTTGTCGCCCTTCCGCCCGAAGAGCGGGTGCGTGGCGACCCGGACCGTGACGAACAGGTCGCCCGCCGGCCCGCCTCCCTCGCCGGGCGCGCCCTTGCCCTTGAGCCTGATCCGCTGGCCGTCCTTGACCCCGGCCGGGATCCGGGCCGAGATGGAGCGACTCGACCGTCCGCGGCCCGACCCGTGGCAGGTCGGGCAGCTCTCGGAGTAGACGACCTGGCGGCCGTGGCACTCCGGGCAGGTCTCGTTCATGGCGAAGCCGCCGCCCATGTTGTTCACGACCATGCCGGACCCGCCGCAGGTCGGGCAGACGTGCGGCTTGGTGCCCGGCTTGCCTCCGGTGCCGCGACACGTCTCGCACGCGGAGTCCGAGGAAAGCCGCAGGCTGATCGTCGAACCGTCGAGCGCGTCGGTGAACGGGATCGAGGCGTCCGTCTCGAGGTCGGTACCACGGCTGGCACGACGCTGCGAGGAGCGCGGACCACCACCCCCACCACCGCCGAAGAGCCCGCCGAACAGGTCGGAGATATCGAAGCCTCCCGGGTTCTGGACACCCTGGCCGAACCCTCCGGAGTAGCCGCCCGGGAAGCCCCCGGAGTACGAGCGGATCTCGTCGTACTCGCGGCGCTTGGTCTCGTCGCCGACCACGTCGTACGCCTCGGCGACCTGCTTGAAGCGGTCTTCGGCGACGGTGTTGCCGGGGTTGGAGTCGGGGTGGTGCTCGCGCGCGAGCTTGCGGTACGACTTCTTGATGGCCGCGGCATCCGCGTCCTTCTCGACGCCGAGGACCTTGTAGAAGTCCTTGTTGGCCCAGTCTGCGTTACTCATCCACCCCTCCTTCCATCTCCGTTGATCGAGGAAGGCGCGCTAGCGCCTTCCTCGAGACCTCTGCACCCGCCCGCGGACTACGCCTCCGGGTCGACGACCAGGACCTGCGCCGCCCGGACGACGCGCTCGCCGATCTTGTAGCCGGCCTTGGCGATCAGCTGGCAGGTCGGCACGGTGACGCCGGGGTCGGTGCCGACATGCGAAAGCGCCTCGTGCAGCGCCGGGTCGAACGCGTCGCCGGCCTCGCCGTACCGGGTCAGGCCGAGTCCGGCCACGATCCGCTCCAGTTGCTCCGCGACACCCTTGAAGCCGCCTTCAACCTCGCCCGCCTCGCGGGCCCGGTCGATGTTGTCCAGCACGTCGAGCATCGGGGTCAGCACGGCGAAGACCGCGTTCTCCCGGATCAGGTCGCGATCGCGATCTACCCGCCGCTTGTAGTTCAGGAACTCCGCCTGCAACCGCTGCAGGTCGGCGGTCCGCTCGGCCGCCTCCTGCTGCGCTGCCTCGAGCGGGTTGATCGCAGTGCCCTCAACGCCCTCGACGCCCTCAACGCCCTCGACGCCCTCAGCGCCCTCGACGAAGTCAGCCGGCTCCAGCGGAGCGCCCTCCTCGACGAAGTTGTCGATACCGGAGATGTCGTCCGGTACGACGAACTCCGCGTCCGGGTGGGGAGCCGGCTCGGCCGGCTCCCCACCCTCGAACGGCTGGTCAGCCGAGGTCACTTCGCCTCGTCCTGCGCATCGGTCTCGGCGACGGGCTCGTCGACGATCTCAGCGTCGACGACGTCCTCGTCCTCGCCGGCCTCGTCAGCAGAGGCGGCCGACCCTTCCGCGCCATCAGCCTCGGCGGCAGCGTAGAGAGCGGCGCCCATCTTCTGGCTGGACTCACCGAGCTTGGTGATCGCCGGCGTCAGGGCGTCGGCGTCGCTGGCCTCGTCGGCCAGCAGCGCCTTCAGCGCGTCGACATCGGCGGTGACCTCGATCTTCACGTCCTCGGGGAGCTTCTCGCCGTTCTCGGAGAGGAACTTCTCGGTGCTGTAGACGAGGCTGTCGCCCTGGTTGCGGACCTCGACGGCCTCGCGACGCTTGGCGTCCTCCTCGGCGTACTGCTCGGCGTCGGAGACCATCCGGGCGATGTCGTCCTTCGACAGCGCGCTGCCGCCGGAGATCGTCATCGACTGCTCCTTGCCGGTGCCCTGGTCCTTCGCAGCCACGTGCACGATGCCGTTGGCGTCGATGTCGAAGGTGACCTCGATCTTCGGGATGCCTCGCGGCGCCGGCGGTAGACCGGTGAGCTCGAAGTTGCCGAGCGCCTGGTTCTGCGCCCACATCTGGCGCTCGCCCTGGGCAACCTTGATCTCCACCGAAGGCTGGTTGTCGTCGGCGGTGGTGAAGACCTCGGACCGCTTGGTCGGGATCGTGGTGTTCCGCTCGATCAGGGTGGTCATCACGCCGCCCTTGGTCTCGATGCCGAGCGAGAGCGGGGTCACGTCGAGCAGCAGCACATCCTTGACCTCGCCCTTCAGGACGCCGGCCTGGAGCGCAGCGCCGACAGCGACGACCTCGTCCGGGTTGACGCCCTTGTTGGGCTCCTTGCCGCCGAGCAGGTCCTTGACGACGTCGCTGACGGCCGGCATCCGGGTGGAGCCACCGACGAGCACGACGTGGTCGATCTTCGAGACCTCGACGCCACCGTCCTTGAGGACCTGCTGGAAAGGCTTCTTGGTCCGCTCGAGCAGGTCAGCCGTGAGCTTCTGGAACTCGGCCCGGGTCAGCTTCTCCTCGAAGTGCAGAGGGCCGGACTCGCCGTGGGTGATGTACGGCAGGTGGATGGTGGTCTCGGCCGAGCTGGACAGCTCGATCTTCGCCTTCTCCGCAGCCTCTTGCAGGCGCTGCAGGGCGATCTTGTCGGCGGCCAGGTCGACGCCGTTGCCGTCCTTGAACTTCTTGGTCATCCACTCGACGACCTTCTGGTCCCAGTCGTCGCCACCGAGGTGGTTGTCGCCGCTGGTGGCCTTGACCTCGACCACGCCCTCGCCGATCTCGAGCAGGGACACGTCGAACGTGCCGCCACCGAGGTCGAAGACGAGGATGGTCTGGTCGGCGTCGCCCTTGTCCAGGCCGTACGCCAGAGCGGCGGCGGTCGGCTCGTTGACGATCCTGCTGACATTCAGGCCGGCGATCTCGCCGGCCTCCTTGGTCGCCTGGCGCTGCGCGTCGGAGAAGTACGCCGGGACCGTGATGACCGCGTCGGTCACCGTCTCGCCGAGGTAGGCCTCCGCGTCGCGCTTCAGCTTCTGCAGCACGAACGCGCTGATCTGCTGGGGCGTGAAGTCCTTGTCGTCGATCTTGGTCTTCCAGTCGGTGCCCATGTGGCGCTTGACCGAACGGATGGTGCGGTCGACGTTCGTGACCGCCTGACGCTTGGCGACTTCGCCGACGAGGACCTCGCCGGACTTGGCGAAGGCGACGACGGACGGGGTCGTACGCGCACCTTCAGCATTCGCGATGACGGTGGGTTCTCCACCTTCGAGGACCGCTACGACTGAGTTCGTCGTACCGAGGTCGATGCCGACAGCACGTGCCATGTTGGGTTACCTCCGTTGTGGGCCCGGATGGTTCCGGGCATCTCTTGTGCAAGCTGGGGTGCAGCCTCGGCTGCTACGGCCATCGTGTGCCGCGGCAGCGAGTTTGACAAATAACTTGAGTCGAATCAACTCAACTTCCGTCATGGGTTCCAACTCACGACCAGGCGGGGATGTTCCCGGATCACAGAAATTACTTGCTACTCCAGGGAGAGCAGCAGCTTCCTCAGCAAACCCGTCAGCTGCTCGCGCTCGTCGGTGTCCAGCGCCGCCAGCAGACGGTCCTCGTTGGCCCAGTGCGACACGACGACGCGGTCCACGACCTCGAGGCCGAGCGGGGTGAGCTCGATCAGCCGTCCGCGGGCATCGTGCTCCGCGACGGTCCGGGTGACCAGGCCCGCAGCGGCGAGCCGGTCGACGCGCTTCGTGGCCGCGCCCGACGTCACCATCATCGTGGAGGTCAGGTCTGCGGCGCTGAGCCGGTACGGCGCTCCGGCCCGGCGGAGCGAGGCGAGGACGTCGAAGTCCCCGTTGCCGAGCCCCTCCTCGGCGAACGGCGGTCGGAGGCCAGCGTCCAGCAGATCCGCGACCCGGTGGATCCGCCCGACGACACCCATCGGGCCGGTGTCGAGCTCGGGCCGCTGGACCGCCCACTGCGCGACGATCCGGTCGACGCCGTCGCCAGGCTCCTGTAAAGAAATCTTGCTCATGGGCTTGATATTACCTTCCACGGAAACTAATATACTTTCCATGGAAACTACTTCTCCCTCCACCAGCATCGGAACCGTGCTGCTGACCGCCGTCGCGCCGCTCGCCTGGGGTACGACGTACATCGTCACCGAGAACTTCCTGCCGCCGGACCGCCCGCTGTTCGCAGCGACCGTCCGCGCCCTGCCCGCCGGCCTGGTGCTGCTGGCCTTCCGCCGCGAGCTCCCGCACGGCGACTGGTGGTGGAAGTCGATCGTGCTCGGGCTGTGCAACATCGGCCTCTTCTTCCCGCTGATCTTCCTCGCGGCGTACCACCTGCCGGGCGGCCTCGCCGCGACGCTGCAGGCGACCTCGCCGCTGGCCGTGATGGGCCTCGCCTGGCCGGTGATCGGCGAGCGGCCTCCGGTACTGCGGGTCGGGGCAGCTCTCGTGGGGCTCGTCGGCGTCGGGCTGCTGGTCCTGCGCAGCCCTGGCCAGGTCGACACCCTCGGCCTGCTCGCGGCCCTCGGCTCGGTCGTCGTCTCCGCTGTCGGGTTCGTGCTGATCAAGCGCTGGGAGGCCCCCACCGACATGCTCACCGTCGTCTCCTGGCAGCTTGTCGTCGGCGGCCTCGCCCTGCTGCCGGTGGCGCTGCTCGTCGAAGGCGCCCCGCCAGCGCTGGATGCCAAGGCGGTCGGCGGCTTCGTCTGGCTGGCCGGTGCCGGCACTGCCCTGGCCTACTTCTGCTGGTTCCGGGGCCTGTCCCGGATGCCCGCCGGCGCGGCATCCCTGATCGGCCTGGTCAACCCAGTCGTCGGCACGCTGCTCGGCATCGTCTTCGCCGGCGAGGTGTTCGGCCCGGCCCAGGCGATCGGGATGGCACTGGTGATCGGCGGGGTCCTCGCAGGCCAGCGGCTGACGCGTCGCTCAGCTGGTCTCGGCGATCTGGCCGTGGATCCGGAACTCCAGTCCGTCCGCCTCGGCGACGTAGACGTCCTGGTTCACCAGGTTGCCGTCGAGCCGCATCAGGCCACGCGGGCTGTCGTAGAAGTGGCCTGCCTGTAGCGCTCCGGCGGCGGCGACGTCGAGCGAACCGCAGGTCATCCCGACGCGGGCGAGGAAGTGCACCGCCTCGTAGCAGGACTCCCCCACCGCGTTCAGCGGTGGAGCGTTCGGTCCAAAGCGCAGGTAGTAGGCCTTGGCGAAGGCATCGCCTTCCGAAGTGCTCAACGCGTCGAAGTACGCCGCCGCCGCGAACAGGCCCTTGTTGGCCTCGGGTCCCCCGGCGAGCAGGGTGTTCTCATCGACCGCGGGGCTGAGCCGCACCAGCTCCTCGCTCAGGCCCGACTCGGCGAACTGCCGGTTGAAGTGCACGGCGTCCTCACCCATCAGCAGCATCACGACACCGTCGAGCCCGTCCTTCGGCAACCCGTCCAGCACCGCTTGGAAGTCGGTGGTACCCAACGGTACGAACTGCTCGTTGACGACCTGCGCGCCGACACCAGGGAGTGCCATCCGGGCGGTCGCCCCGGTGATCCGCGGGAAGATGTAGTCGTTCCCCACGATCGCCCAGCGCCGGACGCCGAGCTCCTGGTGCATCCAGCCGGCAGCCGGCAGCAGCTGGTTCACCGGCCGCTCGCCGATCATGAAGACGCCCGGGGTGTCATCCCAGCCCTCGTGCATCGCGGCGTACGCGTAGACGACACGACCGGCGATCCGCTGCGCGACGGCGGTGCGCACGGCGGAGATGTGCCAGCCGGCCACTGCCTCGACCCTCCCGCTGTCGACCAGCCGACCGATCTCCTCGGCCACGACGGCGGGCGCCCGGCCGGCGTCGACCACGACCAGCTCGACCGGTCGCCCAGCGATCCCGCCGGCGGCATTCAGCTGCTCGACGGCCAGCTCGCCGCAGGCCAGGCAGGACGGGCCGTACATCCCCGTCGGGCCTTGCTGGGGCACCGCGAAAGCGATCGCGAGCGTCGCTGCGTGGGTCATCGGGAGGGGTCGCCGTCCTGTCGGAAGATGCAGGGATTCCGGAGGCGGGCACGTCGCTGTGCCGCGGCGGTGAGGCTCCTAGGCTACCCTCGGCACTACCTTTGGGGGACACGGCAACGTCGCCGCTCACCTGCCACGCATCCAGGCACGAGCCGGCTTGCTGCCGGAAGGAGGACCGATGACGACCTCGAGTCTCGCGCTCCTGCTCCGCCAGTCCGAGAGCCTGATCCGGCAGCGCCTGCAGCCGGTCCTCGAGGAATTCGACCTCACTCTGGAGCACTGGCGGATCATGTCCGTGCTGCTCGACGGCCCGGCCCTGCCGATGTCGACGCTGGCCGACCACGCCGTCGTACCGGCCGCGACCTTGACCCGCCACCTCGACAAGCTGGTCGAGCGCGGGATGGTCGTGCGGCTCCTCGATCCCTCGGACAAGCGCAAGATCGTCGCCGCGCTCTCCCCGGTCGGCCAGGTCCTCGCCGACCGGCTCCGAGCCGATGAGGTAGCCGTCGAGAACGCGATCTCCCAGGGCCTCGGGGAAGAGCACTTCCGGTCCCTGGCCGCCGGCCTCAGCCAGCTCCCACACGTCCTCATCTGAGAGCTCGGCTCCTCTGAAATTACTTTCAGATGGAAGTATCTGATCTTTACGGCCGAGCAACGCGCCCGAAACAAGCCGAACTTAGGTTCCTTCCAATCGGGCGTAACTCGACGAGGGCAGTGAGGCCCCGCCGGCGGAACGCCGTTCACTTCGTCGTGATCGGGAGTAACCCCATGACCGCTGAACCCATCCTCGAGGCTCATCCACCTGCCGAGCTCGAGACAGATGTCGCGACCCGCGAGACTCTGGAGGACTACACCCTGCGGTTCGCTCCACGGAGCTATCGCACCTGGTCCACCGGCGTCGTCGCGATCTCCGCGCTGGGTGGCATCGCCTACCTCGCCGACTTCGCTATCGGGGCGAACATCGGCATCTCCTACGGCACGACCAACGCGCTGTGGGGCATCGGCGTCTTCGCCCTGGTGATCATCCTGACCGGGTTCCCGCTGGCGTACTACTCGGCCCGCTACAACCTCGACCTCGACCTGATCACCCGCGGCAGTGGCTTCGGGTACTACGGCTCGGTGGTCTCGAACGTCATCTTCGCGTCGTTCACCTTCATCTTCTTCGCCCTCGAAGGCTCGATCATGGCCCAGGGCCTCAAGCTCGGCCTGCACATACCGCTCTGGCTGGGCTACGCGTCCTCGACGCTGATCATCTTCCCGCTGGTGATCTACGGCATGAAGGTGCTCACCAAGCTCCAGGTCTGGACAACGCCGCTGTGGCTCGGCTTGATGGTGCTGCCGTTCGCCTACCTGGTCATCTCGCACCCGTCGTCGGTCTCCTCGTTCTTCGCCTACAACGGCCAGGACGGCAAGGGCGCGACCAGCCTCGGCTCGGTGATGCTCGCGGCCGGCGTCTGCCTCTCGCTGATCGCCCAGATCGCGGAGCAGATCGACTACCTGCGCTTCATGCCCCCCAAGACGCCGGAGAACAACCGCAAGTGGTGGACCGCGGTCATCATGGCCGGACCGGGCTGGGTCATCTTCGGCGCCGCCAAGCAGATCATCGGGCTCTTCCTCGCGGTCTACATCATCGCGAACGTCGCCGGTGGCCCCGGCAAGGCCAACCAGCCGGTGCAGCAGTTCCTCGAGATCTACAAGGGCTTCCTGCCGAACTGGCTGGCGCTGACCCTCGCGGTCGTCCTGGTCGTCATCAGCCAGATCAAGATCAACGTCACCAACGCGTACTCCGGATCGCTGGCGTGGACGAACTCCTACACGCGGATCACCAAGCACTACCCAGGCCGACTGGTGTTCCTGGCGTTCAACCTGGGTATCGCCCTGGTGCTGATGGAGGCCGACATGTTCAGCTTCCTCAACACGATCCTCGGCTTCTACGCCAACTGCGGCATGGCCTGGATCGTCGTGGTGGCCTCGGACATCGTCTTCAACAAGTACCTGCTGAAGCTCTCCCCGAAGGTGCCGGACTTCCGTCGCGGAATGCTCTACGACATCAACCCGGTCGGCTTCGGCTCGATGATCCTGGCTGCCGGCATCTCGATCATCGACTTCGCCGGTGGACTCGGTTCAGGCCTGAAGCCGTACTCGCCGCTGGTCGCGATCGTGCTGGCCCTCGTCCTTCCGCCGGTCATCGCGATCGCCACGAAGGGCAAGTACTACCAGCGGCGTACTGACGACGGCATCGCCCTGCCGATGTTCGACGAGCACGGGAACCCCTCCGGAGTCGAGCTGACCTGCCACGTCTGCCGCCAGGACTACGAGCGTCCCGACATGGCGGCGTGCCACACCCACGACGCCTACGTCTGCTCGCTGTGCCTGAGCACCGACAAGGTAGGCGATCACGTTCTCCCTGCCCAGCCTCCCGCGGTCGCGGTCGGCTAGGGGAACAGTGCATCTCACTCCCTCGGACACCGAGAAGCTGCTCTTGTCGGTCGCGGGCATGGTCGCCCGCGACCGGCTGGAGCGCGGGGTCCTGCTCAACCACCCCGAATCGGTGGCACTGCTCGCAACCTGGGTGATCGAGCGCGCCCGCGAAGGGGTCCTGGTCTCCGACCTGATGGAGCAGGGCCGCAAGGTCCTGCGCCGCGAGGACGTGATGGAAGGCGTGGCCGAGATGATCACCGACATCCAGGTGGAGGCCACGTTCCCCGACGGCCGCAAGCTGGTCACCCTGCACAACCCGATCGGCACAGCATGAGCGGCGGTACGACGGCCGGGCCAGGGGCCGTGCGGGTGGCCGAGGGCACCATCGTCCTCAACGCCGACCGGACCGACGCTGAGCGCCTGGTCCTGGTCATCGAGAACACCGGTGACAGGCCGGTGCAGATCGGTTCGCACCTGCACCTGCCCGACTCCAACACCGCACTGTCGTTCGACCGTGACGCAGCCGTCGGCTTCCGGCTCGACATCCCGTCCGGGACGTCGCAGCGGTTCGAGCCCGGCGCCTCCCGCGAAGTCCACGCGGTCGCCCTGGCGGGCAAGCGCCTGGTCCCCGGCATCCAGATCAAGGAGCACTGATGGTCGAGATCAGCAGGTCGGCGTACGCCGCGCTCTACGGTCCGACCGTCGGTGACCAGGTCCGCCTGGGCGACACCGACCTGTGGATCGAGGTCGAGAAGGACCTCACCGCCGGCGGTGAGGAGGCCGTCTTCGGCGGCGGCAAGTCGATCCGGGAGTCGATGGCCCAAGGAACGGCCACCCGCGCCGAAGGCGCGCTGGACACCGTGATCACCAATGTCGTCGTGCTCGACTGGTGGGGGATCGTCCGTGCCGACGTCGGCATCCGTGACGGCGCCATCGTCGCGCTCGGGCGGGCCGGAAACCCCGACATCGCCGACGGCGTGCACCCCGACCTGCTGATCGGACCGTCGACCGACGTCATCGCCGGTGAGGGCAAGATCCTCACCGCCGGTGCGATCGACTCGCACGTGCACCTGCTGTCGCCCTCGCAGCTCCACGAGGCTCTGGCCACCGGCATCACCACGGTTGTCGGCGGTGGCACCGGGCCCAGCGAAGGATCCAAGGCCACCACGGTGACCCCGGGCGCCTGGCACCTGGCGAACATGCACCGGGCGCTCGACGCGGTGCCGCTGAACATCCTGCTGCTCGGCAAGGGGAACACCGTCAGCGCCGAGGCGCTGAAGGAACAGGCGCTCGCCGGCGCCGCGGGCTACAAGGTCCACGAGGACTGGGGATCGACGCCTGCCGCGATCGACGCTGCGCTGCACGCGGCGGACGACTGGGGCCTGCAGGTCGCTCTGCACTCCGACAGCCTGAACGAGGCCGGCTTCGTGGAGTCCACCCTCGCGGCCATCGCGGGTCGGTCCATCCATGCGTTCCACGTCGAGGGCGCCGGCGGTGGGCACGCGCCGGACATCCTCTCGATCGCCTCGCAGCCCTACGTCATCCCGGGATCGACGAACCCGACCTTGCCGCACACCGTCAACACCGTCGCGGAGCACCTCGACATGCTGATGGTCTGCCACCACCTCTCCCCCGACGTCCCCGAGGACCTCGCCTTCGCGGAGTCCCGGATCCGCGGTACGACGATCGCCGCCGAGGACATCCTGCACGACATGGGCGCCCTGTCGGTGACCTCGTCGGACGCCCAGGCGATGGGCCGGATCGGCGAGGTGATCCTGCGGACCTGGCAGGTCGCCGACGTGATGAAGGCGCGCCGCGGGTCGCTCGGCGACAGCCTGCCGGCGGACAACGAGCGCGCCCGCCGGTACGTCGCGAAGTACACCGTCAACCCGGCGATCGCCCACGGCATCGACCACGTCGTCGGCTCGGTCGAGGTCGGCCGGATGGCCGACCTGGTGCTCTGGGACCCGAGGTTCTTCGGCGTACGGCCCTCGGTCGTGATCAAGGGCGGGATGATCGTCTGGGCCGCGCTCGGCGACCCGAACGCCTCTATCCCGACCCCCCAGCCGGTCCTGATGCGGCCGACCTTCGGGGACGCTGTCGGAGCCTCGCTCTCGGTATCTTTCGTCTCGCCCGCCGCACTGGACGACGGGCTCGAGGGACGGCTCGGGCTGCAGCGCCGTCTGCTCGGCGTCCGCCCCACCCGCGAGGTGGGCAAGGCGCAGATGCGGAACAACGACCTGCTGCCCTCGATCGACATCGACTCCGAGACCTTCGCGATCAGCATCGACGGCGAGCCCGTCGTCCCCGCTCCCGTCGACCGGCTGCCGCTGGCGCAGCTCTACTCGATGTTCTGAGATGGCAGCCGCAGCGGGCTCGCCCGAGATCGTCGCGATGATGCTGGCCGACGCCCGGCTGCCTACCGGCGGGCATACCCAGTCCGGAGGACTCGAGCCGGCGGTCCGCGCCGGCCTCGGCGACGAGGGACGCAAGCTCGAGGAGATCGGCGCCTACGCCCGGGACCGCCTCCGGACGGTGGTTCGGGTCGAGGCCGGGACGGCAGTGGTCGCTCGGCACCTGGCTCTGACCGGCGCCGACCCGCTCGACGTCGTACCGCACTGGGCTGCGCGGACGCCGAGCCGGGCGCTGCGCGACGCCTCTCGCCGGCAGGGCCGCGGGTACATCCGGCTCGCTGCCCGGGTCTGGCCAGAGGTTCTCCGGCACCTGCCCGCCGACACTGAGCTCCCCCGACCGCTGGTGGTCGGCGTCGTGGGCGCGGTCACCGGCCTCGGCGCTGCCGGGACCGCCCGGTTGATCGGGTACGACGACGCGCAGACCGTGGTCGCCGCCTCGCTGAAGCTGCTACCTATCGACCCCGGCGACGCCGCCGTCTGGCTCGCCGGACTGCACCGCGACATCGAGGACCTGGCCCAGCATGTGCAGGACCTCGTCACCCCCGACACGATCCCGGCCGATGCCGCCCCCGGCATCGACCTGTTCGCCGAGCAGCACAGCTACGAAAGGATGCGCCTCTTCCATGCCTGACACCCGTTCCTTCCGCCTCGGGGTCGCCGGCCCCGTGGGTACCGGCAAGAGCTCCCTGATCGCCACCATCTGCCGCGCCCTGTCGACCGAGCTCCGGCTCGGCGTGGTCACCAACGACATCTACACCGACGAGGACGCCCGGTTCCTGCGTTCAGAAGGGGTCCTCCCGGCTGACCGGATCCGCGCCGTCGAGACCGGCGCCTGCCCGCACACCGCCATCCGTGACGACGTCACGCCTAACTTGATCGCGGTCGAGACCCTCGAGGCCGATCACGCACCGCTGGACGTGGTGCTGGTCGAGTCCGGCGGCGACAACCTCACCGCGACGTTCTCCCCTGCCCTGGTCGACGCCCAGATCTTCGTCCTGGACGTTGCCGGCGGCGGCGACGTGGCCCGGAAGGGCGGGCCCGGCATCGCCCGCGCCGACCTGCTCGTGGTCAACAAGACCGACCTCGCCCCCTACGTCGGGGTCGACGTGGCCCGGATGGTCGCCGACGCCGGGGCTGCTCGCGCAGGCAAGCCGGTGCTGGCGCTCTCCCGGACCGACCCGGCGTCGATCGAGTACCTGGCCAGCTGGGTCCGCGGGATGGTGATCGAGCTCCGTGCGGGCCGGCACGTGCCGGTCGACCCGGGGCCGATGGCTCCGCACAGCCACGCCGGCGACACCCACGACCACCGGGGGGAGCACGACCACCCGCATGACCACGCATCCAGTCACACGCATTGAGGTCACGGCAGATCCGGCCGGACCGCGGACCGAGCTGTGCACCGGCGCCCTGGCGCCGCGCCGGCTCAGGGCCGAGGGCCATGTCGTCCGGATCGCGCTCGTCGGGGCGACCGCGTTGCTGCTGGCCGGCGACCAGGTACGGGTCGAGGTGGTCGTCACCGGGAGCGTGCACGTGGAGATCGTCGAGACGGCCGGGACTGTCGCCTACGACATGCGCGGCGCGGCAGCCAGGTGGGACGTCTCGGTCTCGCTGCGCGACGGAGCCAGCCTGAGCTGGGCAGGTGAGCCGTTCGTGGTCTCGGCCGGTGCCGAGGTGGACCGTGCCCTGGACCTTGACCTCGACGCGGGCTGCTGGGCTGTCGTCCGCGAGCAGATCGTGCTCGGTCGCACCGGCGAGGTGGGCGGCACCCTCCGGCTGCACAGCCGCGCGACCCTGGCCGGTGAGGTCCTGCTCGTCGAGGACCTCGACCTGTCCCCGCAGCTCAGATCCGGCTGGGCGACCGTCCATGGCCGCCGGTGCCTGGTCACGGTGACCAGCTACGGGCGGAGGCTCCCGGAGTCGCCGACCACGTTGCAGGCCGAAGGCCAAGCCTCGGTGACGCGCACCTTCGGCGACGAGCTGCACCGGCTCGTCGTACCGCAGATAGACGGGGCCGGGGGAATACTCCGGCCCGCTGCTGCGTCATCCCTTACATGACTTCTTCGGCTCCCGGCCCGGTCCTGACCCTCAACGACGGCAACCTGATCCCGCAGCTCGGTTTCGGGGTCTTCCAGGTGCCGCCGAAGGACACCGCGAAGGTGACCAGCGATGCGTTCGAGGCCGGCTACCGGCACATCGACACCGCCCAGATGTACGGCAACGAGCAGGGTGTCGGCGAGGCGCTGGCCGCCTCCGGCCTGGCGCGCGAGGACGTCTACATCACCACCAAGCTCAACAACGGCTTCCACCGGCCGTCCGATGCCCGCGACGAGTTCGCCAAGTCACTGGAGCGGCTCGGCACCGACCACGTCGACCTCTTCCTCATCCACTGGCCGCTGCCGACCAAGTACGACGGCGACTACGTCTCGACCTGGGAGACCTTGATCGAGTTCAAGGAGGATGGCCGCGCCCGCTCGATCGGAGTCTCCAATTTCCAGGTCGGCCACCTGACCCGGCTCGCGGCCGAGACTGCCGTCGTACCGGCGGTGAACCAGATCGAGGTGCACCCGTACTTCTGCAACGAGGACGTTCGCGAGGCGGACCTCGCCGCCGGGATCCTCACCGAGGCCTGGTCGCCGATCGCGCAGGGCGCGGTCCTCGACGACCCGGTCATCACCGGCATCGCCGGCAAGCTCGGCCGGACTCCCTCCCAGGTCACTCTGCGCTGGCACATCCAGCGCGGCGACGTCGTCTTCCCCAAGACCCTCTCGCCCGTGCGAATGCGCGAGAACGCGGGCATCTTCGACTTCGAGCTCGGCCCCGACGACCTCGCCGCCATCACCGCACTCGACCGCGGAGAGTCCGGGCGGCGTGGGCCTAACCCGAGCACCTTCGACTGGATCCCCTGACGGATCGCCGACGAGGAGCTCAGGAGACGGCGAACACCCAGTAACGGCCGGCGTGGAACCGTTGGTGCGCGACCTGGCGCAGCGCCGGGAGGTCGACCGGGAAACGGTCGTCGACGAAGAGCCAGCGGACATGGTGGCGGCGCATGAAGTCGAGTGTTGCCGGCGACGGGGCGGTGAACGCCGCGTCGTTGCTCCGCAGCAGCGGCTGGTCCCAGAACGGCCGGTCGTACTCGGTGGTGTCGTCGTCGAGGCCCTCGGCGATCTTCGGGGTGTAGCCCCAGCCCTCGACCAGCACCCGACGCTCGGCCAGCGCCGAGAGCCAGAAGTGCCGGTTGTCGGTGCCACCCGGGTGCAGGTAGTGCGCGTTGGTGGCGAGCAGGTCGTCGGCCGAACCGTGATCGCGCAACCAGGTCGCGGCCACGATCCCACCCCGGCCGATCGCCGCATGCGCAGCATCACGGTTGGCGCCTGTCGGCGCGTGGTCGACCGCGCGGAAAGTCTCGGGCACTCGGAGCAGCCCGAGGCCCACAAGGACCATCAGCAGCACGGCCAGCGCCGGCGCGTGGCGCATCACGCCTCGGCGTACCGCCACCACTGCCAAGGCCACCACGAGGAGTACCAGGACTGTGATGACGGCGTACGGGCGCAGCATCACCGCGACCAGATGGTTCTGGTTGTGGGCGTCCACGACCGGCCTGGACCCCGGCGCTGCATACGACGCGCAGAGTGCGATCAGGAAGCCGGTTGCCCCCGCTCCGAGGAGGATCCCGGCGACCTGGCGCGGCGGTCGATCAGCAACCAGCACCGCGAGGCCCCATGCGGAGGCGAGCGCGAACAGCGCTGGCGTCGTCCGCACGAAGTAGTCCTCATTGAGGTAGGCGCTGCCGAAGGTGAGCGCTGCGGCACACCCCGCGAGCCCGGCACCGACGAGGAAGACAGCGCGCTGGTCACGCCAGGTCCCGGCGCGCGCTAGGCCGATCGAACCGGACGCCCCGACCAGCCAGGAGATGACCAGCCCGACGGTCGCGAAGGCCGTCACTGCCGTGGTTGCGGGGAACGGCTTGCCGCCGAACGGACCGCTCAGGCCGAGGTTCCAGGACACGAAGCCGCTGAGGTGCAGAGGGTCGAGGACCAGGCCCGGGACGCCCCGGAACACGGTCACCTGGGCGCCGATCAGGACTACGAGCGCAAGCCCGAGGAGTCCGAGGTCACGGCGGCGCAGCGACCGGCGCAGCAGCCCCACGACTACGACACAGCCGAGCCCGCCGAGCACCAACGGCATCGCCGACCCTTTGGCCAGCGGCAGGAAGACGGCCGACAGAACCAGCAGGACGACGTCGCGCCATCCGATCCGCGGTGCCCGCAGCACGTGCAGCAGCACCATGGTCATCAGCAGCATGATCGCGACACTGAATTGCAGCGACGGGCTGACCGGGTCGTAGTAGGCGAGGAAGCGCTCGTCGAAGTTCGAGCGGACCTCGCTCCAGCGGAAGGGGCTGAGATCACCGACGAAGCCCATGATCGCGACCGCGAGCGCTCCGACCCAGGGCTTTCCCCCGAGCCGTTCGCCGAGGACCGCGACCGCACCAAGAACCAGGGCGATGCAGGTCGGCAGCAGCAGCCGGTCGAGCAGGGCCCACGTGGGGGCATGGGTCCACCAGCTCGTCGATGCGACGAACTCGTTGACGAACCAGTGGTAGTGCAGCGGGACTCCCTCGACGAACGGCATCGTCGGGGAGGCGTGGTGGCGCAGCTCGCCGACCAGGGCGAGGTGGAAGGCCTGGTCGCCGATCGGGTCAGCAGGCGCCTTACCCCACTGCGGAGCGACTGACCAGCCGATCCGGGTCTCCCAGAGCAGCGCGTACGACGTCGCCGCGGCGAGCGTCCAGGCGACCAACGGGCTGACCCGGTCGACCTCGGGGAGCAGCAGCGCACGTCTGTCGCGGCGCACGGCGACCGTCGCGAGTGCGCCGACCGGCAGCAGCAGGGTCAGGCGCGGGACGCCCAGGGCCAGTCCGGTCATGTACACCGGCAGTTGCAGCACGACACCGAGCAGGGTCCCGAAGACTGCGTGCTCCAGGAGGGACCCCCGACCGCCGGTCCACAACAGCCTCCACGCGATCACCCCGGGAAGCATCAGGAAGACGATGAGGTAGCCCAAGTACCCCAGCACGTCGATCCAGGCGACGTCCGCGCGGACGATCATCGCTGCTGCGAGGACAACAGCGGTGACGAAGGCTGCAGAGGTGCCGAGATGGGGGCCTAGGCGGCCGCGGATGCGTCGCATTCGCCGTAGGTTACCTGTGAATGGAGGCCTACTGGCCGACCGCCACCGTGACCGCGTTCGAAGCGGTGCCTGAGGACGGGTCGTAGACCCGGAACTTGTTGTCGCCCGCGTGTCCGGTCTCCACGAAGGTGGCGAAGGTGCCGATGTCGACCTCCACCTGGACGCCGAAGTCGGCCCAGGCGCCGTTCTCGAAGCGCTGGACCAGCAGCGACACCGAGTCGTGGCCGGGCCACGAGCCGGTCAGGTTGATCCGCTGCTCGGACTGCACGGAGACCGGCGACGCGGAGAGGAAGAGCGCCGTGGAGCCGGGGCTCTCGGTGGCGAACGGCGGGATCGAGTCGGTGTCGCCGTCCGACGGGCTGCTGGTGTCCGACGGGAGGTTCGAATCGGTCGGCGACGGCAGTGCCGTGGTCGGCAGCGGGGTGATCGGCTGGACCGGGCTGACCGAGCCCGACGTGCCGGTGCCGTCGTTGTTCAGGTCGAGCGACTTCACCACGACCCAGGTCACCAAGCCGATGGCGAGGCAGACGGCGACCGTGATCCCGAGGAACTTCAGGACGGCGGTGACGATCTGCTGTTGCCGGTCCGGATCCGGCTCGTGGTCAGACACGTCGCCAAGGATAGGGGCCCGGACCGAATCGGCGCTCGTAGGGCCAGAGGCTCAGCGGGGCACGAGCACGACGACCGGGATCACCCGCTCGGTCCACGACTGATAGCTGTCGTAGTCCGGGTAGTGCGCGACCAGGAGCGGCCAGAGCCGGGCGCGCTCGTCCTCGTCAGCCACCCGGGCGCGCATCGGCCGCCGGTCACGGCCGAGGAGGACCGTTACGTCCGGGTTCGCGCACACGTTGCCGAACCACATCGGGTTCTCAGGCCGGCCTGCTTGCGAGGCGACCACGACCACGTCGGAGCCATCGGCGAGGTAGACCAGCGGCGTCGTACGGGTCAGCCCGGTCTTCCGCCCGGTGTGCTCGACCAGGCAGATCGGCACCGGGTTGCGGAACCCTGCCCCGATCCGCCAATGCGACCCCAGCCGCCCACCGGTACGCCTGAACAGCCACACATTGAACGCGGCCATCACCTTCATGAACTTCACTGCGCCCGGGTCGTCGATCCCCTTGGGCTTCTTGTCCACGCGTCCCTGCTTCCGTTACGGCATCTCGACAAGCTCGATGAGCGAGCGGCTCAGACGCCCAGCGCTTCGAACCCACGGCGCCAGAGCACGGTCTCGTGCAGCTTGCGCGACCGCCAGCCCGCATCGGTCCGGGTGAAGGTGTGCCGGTAGATCCCGGTCACCTCGACGGGGTACTTCGACTCCGGCCCGAAGTCGAACGTCATCGGGTTGTGGAAGTAGGCGTTGGCCTGGACCTCGCCCTCAGGCAGCGGCTCGTAGTCGATCTGGCCGATCATGTGCACCCGGCTCGGCGCCATCGCCAGGTTCTCGATCAGCCACGGCTTGACCTCGGCGAAGGTGGCCTCGATGCCGCCCGACTCGACGTAGTTGATCGCCGCGTCCGGGGTGAACACCTTGTCGAGGCGGTCCCACTCAGCCAGATCGATGCCGAAGGTGTAGTTGGTGATGGCGTCGCGGATCTCCATCCGGTCCGACATTTCCTGCAGGTCCACGGTGCCTCCCGGCGATAGATGCCTTCAGAAAAAACAAGGTCGTGCTGCTGGATCAGCCTAGTCAGAAACTGGAACACGTTCTAGTCTCTGGGAATGCGATTCTCCTTTGCCGAAGGCATGACCA
Organism: Marmoricola sp.; assembly: GCA_036272095.1. Lineage (GTDB taxonomy): Bacteria > Actinomycetota > Actinomycetes > Propionibacteriales > Nocardioidaceae > Marmoricola. The sequence continues at coordinate 25,513 of DATAZI010000034.1, forward strand.
AGGCCGAGTACTACGCCCCGCTGGCCCAGGCCTGCGAGACAGCCGGCTACACGTCGATGACCATCGCCGACTCCCTGATCTTCCCCAAGGAGTCGGACTCGAAGTACCCCTACACCGACACCGGGGACCGGCACTTCCTCGATGGCAAGGAGTTCATCGAGACGATGATCCTCTGCGCCCACCTGTTCGCGGTGACCGAGACGCTCCGGTTGACTCCGTTCGTTCTCAAGCTGCCGATCCGCCCGCCGGTGCTGACGGCCAAGCAGGCGAGCTCGCTGGCGTTCCTGTCCGGCAACCGCCTCGGCCTCGGCGTCGGCATCTCGCCGTGGCCCGAGGACTTCGACGCGCTCGGGGTGGACTGGGCCAGGCGCGGCAAGCGGATGGACGAGTGCATGGACATCCTGCGCGGCCTGACCACCGGTGAGTACTTCGAGTACCACGGAGAGTTCTACGACATCGAGCCCCTCAAGCAGTGCCCGGGTGCGACCGAGAAGATCCCGCTGCTCGTCGGCGGGCACGTCGATGCTGCCCTGCGCCGCTCGGTCGTCAAGGGCGACGGGTGGATGCACGCCGGCGGCGACGGCGAGGAGCTCGACCGGCTGCTGGTCCGCCTCGCCGAGATCCGCAAGGAGGAGGGCGACACCCGCGACGACTTCGAGGTGCACGTGATCTCCTACGACGCCTACACCGTCGACGGCATCAAGCGCCTCGAGGACAAGGGCGTCACGGACTGCATCGTCGGCTTCCGGGTGCCTTACATCATGGGACCGGACACCGAGCCGCTGGCAAAGAAGATCGACAACATCAACCGGTACGCCGAGGACATCATCAGCAAGGTGAGTCTGTGACCGACGAAGCAACCAAGCCGTTCACCGACGCCGTCGCCGAGGCCGAGGCACTGATCAGGAACCCGCCGTTCCCGATCAGCAGCCAAGACCTCGCCGAGGGTCTCGACTACCTCGCCGGCAGCATCAGGTCCTCGCTGCAGATGGCCTTCGACTACGACCTCGTGCACCCGGTACTGGTCAACCCCACGCACCAGTACGCCCGTCAGGGCCTCGACAACCCCGACGCCATCTACTTCAACGCCTACCTGACCGAGGGGGCGTCGTACGAGGTCTCCGGCGTGCGCGGCACTGCGGCCGACCTGTCCTTCCAGATCATGGACGGCAACTACTCCGCCGACGGCGCCCCGACCACGGTCGCGGCGTTCGACGACCGCGAGCTGGAGGTTGCGGCCGACGGTTCGTTCTCCTGGACGTTCGGCCCCGAGCTCGGCCTGAAGAAGGGCGCGACGCTGATCGTCCGCGAGGTCTTCAACGACTGGAGCACCGAGACCCGTGGCACGATCCGGATCCAGCGTCTCGACACCGCGGGGCAACCGCGGCCCGCCTTCGAGGTCGACAAGATCTCCAAGAAGTACGGCGTCGCCGCCAAGATGCTGGTCGGCAAGGTCAAGACCTGGTTCGCGTTCCCGGAGTGGTTCACCTACAAGGAGCCGGTCAACACCCTGACCGTGCCCAAGTCGACGCCCGGCGGTCTGGCCAGCCAGTTCTCCTCGCTGGGCCACTACGACCTGGCCGACGACCAGGCGCTGGTCGTCACCGTGCCGGTCGCCGACTGCGCCTACCAGGCCATCCAGATCGGCTCGCGCTGGTACGTCTCCACCGACTACGAGCACTACCAGACCTCGCTGACCGGCGCCCAGTCCCAGGCTGACCCGGACGGCAGGTTCCGCTACGTGATCAGCCAGCGCAACCCCGGCATCGCGAACTGGCTGGATCTGACCAACCACCCGCAAGGCGTGATGATGCTCCGCTGGCAGCGGCTCGCCCGTGACCTGACGGAGCAGGACGGCCCGAAGGTCGAGCTGGTCGCCTTCGACGACGTCGCCGCGCACCTCCCGCACTACGACACCAACCGGGTCTCACCCGAGCAGTACTCCACCCGAATCGCCGACCGCCAGGTCGGCATTGCCCGAAGGATGATCTCTTGAGCACCGAGCTTGGCTACGCAGAAGCCCACGACACCTCCATCGAGGACCGCTACCAGCCCGCCGCAGTGCTTGCCGGCAAGGTCATCGTCATCTCCGGCATCGGCCCCGGACTCGGCCTGTCGCTCGCCGTCGAGGCCGCCAAGATGGGTGCGGACCTGGTCATCGCGAGCCGCACCGCATCGCGGCTCGACGAGGTTGCCGAGATCGTCGAGGGCCTGGGACGCAAGGTGGTCAAGGTCGTCACCGACGTGACCGACGAGGACTCGCGGGTCAACCTGCGCGACAAGGCGCTCGAGGCCTTCGGCCGGATCGACTGCGTGATCAACAACGCCTTCGCGATCCCGCCGATGGACCCGATCACCCAGATCAAGATCTCGGCCCTGGCGAAGGTCAACGAGACCAACGTGTTCGCGCCGCTGCGCCTCTCGGCGCTGTTCGCCGACGCGCTCTCTGCGTCCAAGGGCTCGGTCATCATGCTCAACTCCTGCGTCTCGTTCTCCTCCCAGCCCGAGTACGCCGGCTACAAGCTCTCCAAGGGCACCCTGGAGCACCTCGCCTCCTCGCTGGCCACCGAGCTCGGCCCGCGCGGCATCCGGGTCAACAGCGTTGCGCCGTCGTACATCTACGAGGACGTCAACCGCGGCTACTTCGACTTCCTCGGCGCGGTCGAGAACAAGACCCACGAGCAGGTGTACGCCGAGAAGGCCGCGCCGACCGACCTGAAGCGACTGGCCTCCTCCGAAGAGGTCGCGCGTGCGACGCTGTTCCTGGCCACCGACCTCGCCTCCGCAGTCACGGGCCAGATGCTGACCGTCGACTGCGGCGAGTTCCACGACTGACCTACTCCGCCGGTTTCGAGACGGTTGCTGCGCAACCTCCTCAACCACCGGTGGTTGAGGAGGGCCGCCAGGCCCGTCTCGAAACCAGGCGACAAGGAAGCAACTGATGAACGACGCAGCGCCCAACCAGAACGTGATGACCCGGGAGCGCCCGGACGTCGGCAGCTATGAGGACATCGTCGCGGCCGCCGTCCGGACCACCGGCATGGACGACTTCGGTGGGACCCTCCACGAGGAGGGCCTCCGACTCCTGACCGAGGACCTCGCGTCACCGGAGGCAGGGCTGACCCCGCGCGGCAACTACTTCCACCGCTCGGAGGTGAAGAGCGCGCTGGTCGGCGTACTGCTGACCCAGGCGCAGTTCACCGCGCACCCGGAGTACGCGGATGTGAAGATCGA
>DATAZI010000035.1:0-17166 GCA_036272095.1 Marmoricola sp.
TCCTGCTGGACCGCTTCGTCGACTACACCGCTCTGAGCAAGGACCCGAACCCGCCGTCCTCGCTCTGGCTGCGCCGGGTGGGCTGACCCGCCAGGTCAGTCCTTGGGTAGGAGCCGCGGGTACTGCTTGGCCCAGGAGCGGATCTCGTCGGCGATCTCCTCGCCGATGGCCCGGTGCAGTGCGCCGGTGTAGTGGAACCCGTCGGTGTTCGGCTCCACGCCGGGCGGCATCGTGCGCTCGGCGATCTCCGGGATCGGGACCAGCATGATCTCCGGGTTCGCGTAGTCGGCCACCAACCGGCGCAGCATCTCGTTCATCATGGCGGTCCGCTCGGTCATGCCGGGGAACCAGCCGCGGCCGCGCGAGCCAGGCGGCAGGAACTCGAAGAGCATGATCAGCGGCTCGCCGACCTCGCGGGTCTTGTCGATGTAGGTGCGCAGCTCGGTCTCGACCTGACGGATCCGGCGGCCGAAGAACCGGCCGCCGATCCGGGCGTCGAGCCGGCACTGCAGCTTGGCCAGACCCATCCAGACCCGGCGCACCAGCAGCTTGCGGTAGGCCTGTCGGAAGCGGCCCGGGCGCTGCTTGAGCGAGTTGGAGTGCCGCTCGAGCCAGCGTGGCAGGAAGAGGTGGATCACCTCGTAGTAGCCGTAGCTGAGGATCACGACGTCGGGGGACCAGGCCTTGACCTGCTCCTCCCACGTCCGGAAGGCCAGCCGGGTGGGCTCGCTGGCGACCGCTGCCGTCCAGACGCTGGCACCGTGGCCCGTCTCGAGCAGGGACTCTTCGATCACCCGGCTGAAGGTGAAGTCCTCGCGCCGCTGAGGCCGTTCGGAGATGTCGTGCATCAGCGAGGCGCCCTTGACCAGGACGCGGATCGGCAGCGGTTGCGGCGCAGGCATGTGCCCAGTTTATCCGGGCATGCCCGGAGCTGCCGCCCGAATCGCGGCGTCGACCTCGCCGGCGATCCAGTCGCCGATCGCTTTGCGGACCCGCGGCTCGTAATGCATGCCGTCGGGCACCGGATCCTCGCCCGGCGCGGCCTGCTCGGCCAGCTGCGCGACCGGCACCAGCCGCACGCCAGGATCGTCGAGCCGCTCGACCATCGCTGCCAGAGCGAGGTTCATCATGTCGATCCGGGCCTGCATGCCGGGGAACCAGCTGCCGGCCTTGCCGCCAGGGCCGAACAGCGCGAGCACGAAGACCGTCGGGCTGCCCGGTGCCAGCGTCCGGGTCCGGTCGATCAGCAGCTCGTAGTCGGAGATGATCCTGTGCGTGCGGCGTCCGAAGAGCCGGTCGGAGACGCTTGCGTCGAGGACTCGCTGGAGCTGGGCGAGGAGCTTCCAGACCGGGCGCAGCAGGTAGCCGCGGTAGCGGGTGCGCAGCGGGCCGGTGCGGCCGTTGTACGTGTTCACGTGCCGCTCGAGCCAGTGCGGCAGCAGGGAGTGGATGCACTCGTAGTAGGCGTACCCGTAGACCACGACGTCCGGCGCGCTCGCCATCACCTCGGTCTCCCAGGAGTCGAACGCCGAGCGGGTCAGCTCGCCGGCCACACCGCGGTTGACCACCTCGCAGGGCCGGCCGCGGTCCAGGAGGCCGTTCTGGATCCACCGCGGGAAGGTGTAGTCGCGGGGTCGGCCGTTCCACTCAGGGGTCATCACGACCAGGGACGAGCCCTTGACGATCACCCGGACCGGGTGCGGCAACGCTGACGGCATGACGAACTGTTCCCCCTGATCGCGTGGTCGGTAGCGTACGAGGCCCGCCGGCGCCTCGGCGTCGTTCGGAGAAAGTTCCGACCGGCGTGCTGGCGACGGTCGAGGTCAGCGGTCGAGCAGGCGCTCGACGTCCTTGCGGTCGGCGTCGACCATCAGCCGGGCCAGGTCCAGCGCGGTGGTGGCCGCCTTCCAGCCGAGCTGCTCGAAGGCCAGCGAGGAGTCGCCGATCAGCGCGTCGACCTCGGAGGGCCGCTCGAAGCCGTCGTTGTACTTCACGTAGTCGCCCCAGGCCAGGCCCGCATGGCTGAACGCCGCCTCGCAGAACTCGCGGACGGTGTGCCCGACCCCGGTGGCCAAGACGTAGTCGCGGGGCTCGTCGGCCTGCAGCATCCGCCACATGCCCTCGACGTACTCCGGCGCCAGGCCCCAGTCCCGGACGGCGTCGAGGTTGCCGAGCTCGACGTGGTCCTGGATGCCGGCGGCGATGGCTGCGACGGCCTTGGTGATCTTGCGGGTCACGAAGTTCTCGCCGCGGCGCGGCGACTCGTGGTTGAACAAGATCCCGGAGACAGCGAACAGCCCGTAGGCCTCGCGGTAGTTGACCGTGACCCAGTGCGCCTGGAGCTTGGACGCTCCGTACGGCGACCGCGGGTGGAACTTCGACTCCTCGTTCTGAGGCGGGGCGGTCGAGCCGAACATCTCCGAGGTCGAGGCCTGGTAGAAGCGGCACTCCAGGCCTGCGGCGCGGATCGCCTCGAGCAGGTTCAGGGTGCCGATCGAGTTCGTCGACGCGGTGTAGTCCGGCATGTCGAAGGAGACCTTCACATGGCTCTGCGCGCCGAGGTTGTAGACCTCGTCGGGCCGGATCGAGCGGATCAGGTTGACCAGGCCGACCCCGTCGGTCAGGTCGCCGTAGTGCAGCCTCAGCGCCGGGTCGGTGTGCAGGTGGTCGATCCGGCCGCGGTTCATCGAGGAGGAGCGTCGGACCAGGCCGTGGACCTCGTAGCCCTTGCCCAAGAGCAGTTCGGCGAGGTAGGAGCCGTCCTGGCCGGTGATGCCGGTGATGAATGCGCGCTTCATGATCTGCGCAGCCTATCGGCCCGCTGCCGGCGCCCTCGTCCACGTTCGCGGAATCCGCTGCGCGCCATCCGGCCCCCGACCTACAGTTATCGGGCGGAACCCGCTAAATTCCGCTCGTCGCGCGCAATCTGGGGCGCGCCGCACACTCGACCGTGGAGGAAAACTCGTGAGCAACGTCGATGTCCTGGTAGCCGGTGGTGGCGGATTCATCGGAGGGCACCTGGTCGCTGACCTGATCAGCCAGGGCAAAACTGTCCGTTCCGTCGACGTGAAGCCGATGGAGGAGTGGTACCAGGTCCACGAGGGCGTCGAGAACGTCGTCGCCGACCTGTCCAAGCTCCCCAACGCGATGAGCGCGACCGAGGGTGCCAAGGAGGTCTTCCTGCTGGCGGCCGACATGGGCGGCATGGGGTTCATCGAGAACAACAAGGCCCTGTGCATGCTGACGGTGCTCACCAGCACGCACCTGCTCGAGGGCGCCCGCGACAACGGGGTCGAGCGGCTCTTCTTCTCCTCCTCCGCCTGCGTGTACGCCGCCGGCAAGCAGACTGACGCGAACGTCACCGCCCTGGTCGAGGCCGACGCCTACCCGGCCCAGCCCGAGGACGGGTACGGCTGGGAGAAGCTCTTCACCGAGCGGATGTGCCGCCACTTCGAGGAGGACTTCGGTCTGACCACCCGGATGGCGCGCTACCACAACGTCTACGGCCCGAACGGCACCTGGACCGGTGGCCGCGAGAAGGCTCCGGCCGCGACCTGCCGCAAGATCGCCACCGCTGTGATCACCGGCGACCACACGATCGACATCTGGGGCGACGGCGAGCAGACCCGCTCGTTCATGTACATCGATGACTGCGTCAAGGGATCTCAGATGATCCTGGCTGGCGATAGCAACGAGCCGGTGAACCTGGGCAGCGACGAGCTCGTGACGATCAACCAGCTCGTCGACATCGTCGAGGGCATCGCCGGGATCAAGTGCAAGCGGAACTACGACCTCACGGCCCCCCAGGGTGTGCGCGGTCGCAACTCCGACAACACCTTGATCAAGGAGATCTACGACTGGGCCCCGTCGATCACGCTGGCCGACGGCCTGGCGAAGACCTACGCGTGGGTCTACGACGAGGTCAAGCGCTCGCTGGGCTGACCCCCCGCCCACCGACCGACGCGACCACCACAGGGAACCGGATGCGCCTGCTCGTCCACGACTTCGCGGGGCACCCGTTCCAGGTGGAGCTGAGCCGCGAGCTCGCCCGCCGCGGACACCAGGTCACGCACTCGTACTCGCCTGCCTGGGTCTCCGGCAAGGGGCGCCTGGTGACCGAGCCGGGCGACACCCTGGTCATCGAGCCGATCGGCCCCAGCGACCCGATCGAGAAGGACAAGTTCGCCAAACGGGTCCTGCTCGAGGTCCGGATGGGGTTCGAGCTGCTGGCCCAGGTACGCCGGACCAAGGCCGACGTGGCGATGCTCTCGAACGCCCAGATCCCGACGCTGGTGATCTTCGCGCTGGGCATGATGGTGCTGCGCAAGCCATGGGTGCTCTGGCACCAGGACGTGTACGCCGTCGCGGTCCGCGCCTTCGCCGGCGACAAGCTCGGCCGCAGCTTCGGCCTGGTCGCCTCGCTGTTCACGGTCGCCGAGCGCTGGGTCTCGCGCAGGGCCGCTGCCGTGGTCGTGATCGCCGACTCGTTCCTCGACGTGCACCGTGAGTGGGGGACCGGCGAGAAGACCCGGGTGATCCCCAACTGGGCGCCGTTGGACGAGATCTTCCCGACCGAGAGGCTCAATGCCTGGTCGCACGAGCAGGGCCTGGACGGGGTCCGCACCCTGCTGTACTCGGGCACCCTGGGCCTCAAGCACAACCCGGCCCTGCTGGTCGGTGTGGCCCGCGCCGTGATCGATGCCGGTACGCCGGTCCGGCTGGTCGTGGTCAACGAGGGCCCGGCCGAGCCGATCCTGAAGGCCGAGGCCGCGCGCCTCGACGTACCGCTGACGCTGCTGCCGTTCCAGCCCTACGAGCGGCTCTATGAGGTGCTCGGCAGCGGCGATGTGCTGATGGTGCTGCTCGAGCAGAGCGCAGGAGCCTTCTCGGTGCCGTCCAAGACGCTGTCCTACCTGTGCGCAGGCCGGCCGATCCTGGGGCTGATGCCGGCCGAGAACCTGGCGTCGCAGCTGGTCTCGGGGGTGGACAGCCGGGTGCTGCCGCCGGTCGAGGAGTCGGTCGCGGAGGCCGCTGCCTGGATCGCCGGAATCCTTGCCGACGACGAGGAGCACGCCAGGCTGGGCAAGCAGGCCCGGGCGCTGGCTGAGCGGGAGTTCGCGCTGGGCGGCTGCGCCGACCGGTTCGAGGAGATCCTGCTCTCGGTTGCACCCTAGTCCCAACATGCGGACAGGTATCTCATATCCTGGGAATGCCGTTTCCGCGGGGTTGGCTGTTCGGCCTAGGCTTCGTCTCGTGTTCTCGACCATGCTGACCAAGCGCCGCGCAGTGGACCACTGCCGCGTGCACTCGTCGCTGTGTCGAATGTCCTGACGGGACGCCCCAGCCTCGTGTGAGTCGACCGCCGGTGCGGCGACTCCGAGCCTGACCAGCTCCGTGCGTTCGCCTTACCAGCGCGCACCCGAGCGCCCCGCTGCCCTACGGCAGAGTCCAGGACCAGCACCTACCCAGGAGGAACGATGAGCGAACAGGTTGCACCACGCTCGACTCCCCAGATCGATCCACGCGGCCCGCGGTTCACGGCCGGTGTCACCCTCGCCATCTTCGCGGCCGCGCTGCTGACGGCTCCCGGCACGACGACTGTCGTGCTGCTCGCCGTGCAGACCGTGTTCTTCGCGATCGGCGCCGGCCGCGGCGTGCAGTTCACGCCGACGGCGTACGTGTTCAAGAACGTGATCCGGCCCCGGCTGGCGGCACCCTCGCACCTCGAGGACGCTGCCCCGCCGCGGTTCGCCCAGACGGTCGGACTGGTGTTCACCGTCGTGGCGCTGATCGGCTTCGCGGCCGGTGTGCACCCGCTGGGCTACGTGTTCACCGGGTTCGCCGTGATCGCGGCGTTCCTCAATGCAGTCTTCGGCTACTGCCTGGGCTGCGAGCTCTACCTTCTGGGCAAGCGCCTGACCACACGCTCCACCACCCCGAGCTCCACCAACCCCATTGAAACGAACAAGGAAGAAGCAACCGCATGAGCCGCGAATCCGCACTCGTCAACGCCGACTGGGTAGCCGAGCATCTCGACGACCCCTCCATCGTGCTGGTGGAGGTCGACGAGGACACCTCGGCCTACGACCGCAGCCACATCCGTGGGGCCATCAAGCTCGACTGGACCACCGACCTCCAGGACCAGGTCCGCCGCGACTTCGTCAGCAAGGCGCAGTTCGAGGCCCTGCTGTCGGAGAAGGGTGTGAGCAACGACAGCACCGTCGTCCTGTACGGCGGCAACAACAACTGGTTCGCCGCGTACGCCTACTGGTACTTCAAGCTCTACGGCCACTCCGACGTCAAGCTGCTCGACGGTGGCCGCAAGAAGTGGGAGCTCGATGCCCGTGAGCTGACCGACGAGCCGGTCAAGCTGGACCCGACCACCTACACCGCCCAGGAGCAGGACAGCTCGATCCGCGCCTTCCGTGACGAGACCATCGCGGCGATCGGCACCCAGAACCTGGTCGACGTCCGCAGCCCTGACGAGTACGCCGGCCGGCTGCTCGCCCCGGCCCACCTCCCCCAGGAGCAGGCCCAGCGCGCCGGGCACGTCCCGACGTCGATCAACGTGCCGTGGAGCAAGGCTGCGAACGACGACGGCACCTTCCGCAGCGACGAGGAGCTGAAGCAGATCTACGGCGACGCGGGCCTCGAGGACGGCAAGGACACGATCGCCCTGTGCCGCATCGGCGAGCGCTCCAGCCACACCTGGTTCGTCCTCAAGGAGCTGCTCGGCCACCAGAACGTCAAGAACTACGACGGCTCGTGGACCGAGTACGGCTCGCTGGTCGGCGTCCCGGTCGCCCTGGGCGACGAGCCAGGCGTTGCCTGATGTGCGGTGCGACTGCCGGCGGTCTCTCCCTCGACGGGATCGACGTGGCCAAGGAGGCGATCATCCAGGGTCAGGTGACCCGGGGTGGCGACCCTGTCGGTAGCGCGTATGTCCGTCTGCTCGACAAGTCCGGTGAGTTCACCGCCGAGGTTCCGACCTCGGCGACGGGCCACTTCCGGTTCTTCGCCGGCCCGGGCGAGTGGACGCTGCGCACGCTGGCTCCGCAGAGCGAGCCCGTCGACAACACCGTGACGGCCGCCAAGGGCGTCGTCGCCGAGGTCGAGGTCGCTCTCTAGTCCGCTGCTGACGCCCCGGCACGCCTTGCGTGCCGGGGCGTCCTGCGTTTTCTCGGGCTGCGTGACAACCTGGCAGAGCCGACCGGAGTTATGAGGGTTGTGATGATGACAGGCAGTACAGCCCCCGAGCAGGGGCGATGATCTCCCAGCGGAGCCTTCCCGGGTTCGACGCCTTCGTGGCGGCGTCCTCGGACAGGCTGCTCCGCACGGCGTACCTGCTGTGCGGGGACCGTGGGCATGCCGAGGACCTGGTCCAGACGGCGCTGATGAGGACGGCCCGCCGCTGGCGGACGGCTCGTGAGCTGCCCGAGGCCTATGCCCGACGGGTGCTGATCAACCTTGCCAAGGACCGGTGGCGCCAGCTCGGCCGCCGGCCCGCGGAGCTCCCGCTCGACGTCGCACCAGATCGCAGTATCGAGGTGCCGGCCAGCACCTCGGCGCTGGACCGCGAGGACCTGCTCCGAGCGGCCGCGAACCTGCCGCCCGGGCAGCGAGCGGTCCTGGTGCTGCGCTACTTCGACGACCTCTCGGTCGAGGAGACGGCTGCTGCCCTCGGGGTCTCCCCGGGGACCGTCAAGTCACAGACCTCGCGGGCGCTGGACAACCTGCGCGCCGCACTCGCCCCGACGAAGGAGAACGCCGATGTTGACCGATGAGGAACTGACCGGGGAGCTCGGTGCCGCGTTCCGTGCGGGCACCCACGACCTGACCTACCAGGGCCGCCGACGCCCGCGCCGTACCGCCGTGGTCGCCGTGCCGGCCGCCGCCGTGGGCCTGGCCCTGACGGCGGTCGCGATCACCGCCGCGGTGAACGCCGGCTCGGGCTCGACCCCGACCGGCACCGTTGCGGGAGCCTCCGCCGCCCCGAGCTCGGTCGCGCCGGCCGTGCGGCCGCGGCTGGTCACCGAGAAGATCTCGCTCGCCGGCTACACGCTGCACTACACGGCCAAGGCGGGGTCGCCGGCGCCGGTGTACGCCACCACTGAGCCCGGGCCGGTGCCGGACGGCTTCACCCCTGTCTCGGCCACCAACGGCGCCAAGGCCTGGATCGGCAAGGACCCGGCCACCGGCGACAATGCCCTGTTCGTGCAGATCTCCGACCGCAATGGCGGCAACCTGTTCGCGCTGCACTCCGCTGTGTGGACCCAGCAGCAGCTCGTGGACATGTTCCACAACGGCACACCCGCCACGGTGCCGATGGTCAAGCAGTAGCAGCTCTTCGAGCAGTGGCTCGTCACCGGTGGGTGGCGGGCCACTGCGTCTTGCTCAGAGCGGCTTGCGGGCGAACACGTCCAGCACGATCCGAGGCACGGGGCCGTGCTGGATCGCAGCGTCCATCGCGCGCCCGGTGACCTTGGCCAGTCCGTTGGGAACGCCGAGCGAGCTCAAGTACATCGAGGACTTCAAGCTGTAGCGCGCCTTCGGGATGGCCTGGATGTCGGTGAAGCCGAGCCGCTCGAGCAGCGCCGTCATGCTCGAGCTGGTGTGCAGCTGCCAGTGGTGGTGGGCGACCCGACGGTCCACGATCCGGTTGACCCGTCCGCCCGAGACGCGCAGCGCGGACAGTGCCAGCCGGTCGATCGAGGACCACCGCGGGGTCTGCAGGAACAGGATCCCGCCCGGCTTGAGAGCTCGCAGACAGTCGTTGAGGAGGCCGTCGACATCCTCGACGTGGGCCATTACGCACCACATCGTGACGGCGTCGTAGGCGTTCTCCAGTCCGAGCTCGCTGAGCTCGCCGAGCTGGAGGTCCACGTCGTAGTTGGCCTTGGCCATGTCGATGGCCCCAGCGTGCAGCTCGTTGCCGCTGACCGCGAAGCCGGCCTCGCGGGCAAGTGCCAGGAACTCGCCGTCGCCGGCGCCGACGTCGTACAGGCTCAGGTCGGGGCGCCCGGCCAGCTCGGTGCTGAGCATGGTGACCGCTTCGTGCCAGCCAGCCTGGGCGGTGCCTTCGCGCTTGCCGTTGACGTAGCCCTCGTAGTCGAAGGTCAGCGCCCCGTCAGGATCGTCCATGTCGTGCTGGTAGGTCGCGCGCTCTGCCCAGAAGCGGAGGCCGCAGCTGTTGCAGCCGATCACGCTGCGGTGGGACCGCCTCGACGCTGGGTAGTGCCGGACGTTCGTGGAGGCGCACCCCGGGCAGGCCTCGGGGGCACCCGGCACAGCCACGAAACCAAGTGAAGACACGAACAGCTCCTCGACGACGGTCCTCGAGATATGGTTTCTGCCCCCTGTTTCCCCACGTGGCAGACCGGGCGAGCGTAACGCGCTGCGCCGAAGTTGGGGAAGTAACCGCGGAGTTGCCACCGTTGCCGAACTGGTCATCGAGCCACCCGGCCTTGGGTAGGGTGGCGAGCCATGTCGGGCATCGAGGAGCCGGACACCCCGCTGGAGGTGCCCGAGGAGTACGCCGCGGTCTACCGCGACGCCTACCTCCGCGCACTCGCGGAGGACGGGCCGGCGCAGGCCAGCCCAGAAGCTGGCCCCGAGGACCGCAGCGAGGGAGACGCAGCGGCGTCCGCTTCCGTCGCTCCGCTCGCCGGCGAGCCCATCGGGCCCTGGAACGCACTGAACGGCGCACGCTGGCGGATCCCCGCGGCCGTTGCTGCGGCGGTCCTGGTGCTGATCGGGGCGGCGTACGGCGTCGGGAAGATGGTCGGCGGTGGATCCTCGAGCGGATCGCCGGCGAGCGATCACAGTCCGTCGGCCACCTCGCGGGCGCACCCATCGCAGTCGATCGGCAGCGGGCGGCCGCACGCCTCGCGCAGGCCCGGGCACGCTTCTGCAACCACAGCCATCGGGTCGAATGCCTATTCCGGCCCTGCCACCGCGGTCACCGGGCTCACGATGTCCGCGACCTGCACGGCGCCGCCGGGCCTGGACTCTGCGGGCCACCACGTCGGCTACGAAGCGAGCAATGCGACCGACGGCGATACGACCACGGCCTGGCGCTGCGACGGCTCCGGGGTCGGGACGACCCTGACGATCAAGCTCCCCGAGCAGACCAAGGTCGTCGAAGTTGGGCTGATCCCCGGCTACGCCAAGACCGATCCCACCAGCGGCGACGACCGGTACGCCGAGAACAACCGGATCACCGACGTGCGCTGGACGCTCGCCGACGGTGTCGTCGTGGAACAGAAACTGGATCCCTCGCCGACCGATCGCGCCGTCCAGCTGCTGCGGGTGCCCGAGACGTCGACGTCGGCGATCACCCTGCAGATCATCGCCGTCCGGCATGGGTCGCGCGACACGACGGCGATCAGTGAGGTCGCGGTCTCCGCGGCGTCATGACCTTGGTCTGACGGGCTGCGCCTGACTCCAGGTCAGTGAGCCGCTTAGCGCGAGTGAGCTCGTTCTTCTCCTCGTGCGATCCGGGATCCGGCGCTGTCTCGGTGGGCTCGTGCGCCACCAGGATCAGGCACAGCACCGCCCAGACGATCCGGTCGTAGAGCGTCGGGCCGATCATGCCGAACGCGGCATAGGACAGGCCGGCGTACGCCAGGCGGTTGGGCTTGCCTGCCTGGAACAGCGGCCGCACCAGTGCGGCGATCACCAGGACGAAGCCGAACAGGGTCAGCACGCCGCCGCCGACAGCGACCTCGAGGTAGGCGTTGTGGAAGGCGAGGATCGTGTCCTTGCTCCAGCCGTTGCCGCGGATCGGATTCTTGAGGAACAGATCCCAGCCTTGATGGAGCAGGCTGGTGCGGGCCTGGTCGGAGAACTGAGCGCTGGTGTTGCCCTTGAGCCTGGAGATCACGTTGTCCTGGCCGATCGCGACCAGGAACGCGTTGCCGCCGATGACCGCGACGATGCCGCCGGTGATGATGACGTACCAGGCGACGGCGGAGCGCTCGACGATCGGCCACAGGATCGTGATCAGCGCGCAGCACAGCAGGCTCGCGCGGCTGCCGCTGTCGACCACCGAGTAGCCCACGACAGCCATCCCGCCGATGACGTACCAGCGGTTCTTCGGGTCCACCCGGTAGAACAGGAAGATCAGCAGCGCGTAAGCCATCTGGCCGCCGAGCCCGTAGAAGTTCGGCTGCGTGGTCAGGCCGACGCCGCGGCCCTGAGCGTGGGTAGCGCCGTGCCGGACGAGGCCGTAGGCGACGCTGACGCCTTGGCCGTAGACGTAGGCCCAGGCGAGCGAATCGAGGAGCTTGCCGGCTGGTCGGAGGAGGTTGAGGATGAAGACCAGGATCATCGTCGCCGCGATGATCTTGACGAACCCGACCAGGCTGGCCGTCGGTGACGGCGAGATCAGGCTGGTGACCATGCCACCGACGAAGAGGATGCTGGCGCCGACGACGTACAGCGGCGGGAGCTTGGGCCGGCTGATCAGGATCCGCGGGATCAGCAGCCCGAAGCCGAAGACGAAGAAGACGTCGGAGATGTCGACGTTGCCGGCCAACCCGAGGGCGTTCATCGGGGCAGCGAACATCCCCAGGACCATCAGCCCGATGCCCATCTTCTCGGGGCCGACCCCGACCAGCACCGTGATGGCGATCGCCAGGAAGACTGCCGCGAGGGCGTAGAGCAGGCTGTTGGTCGAGACGCCGATCACGAGCAGCACCAGCAGGACGACCATCCCGATGATGGTCGCTGACATCCGCTTGAGGACACCGATCACTGCGGGCTCCGGTGCACCCGGACGGTCACGACTTGTTCTTCTCCGGACCGTAGCCGTAGGCGTAGCCGTAGCCGTAGCCGTAGCCCGAGCCCTTGCCACCGCGCTTCGGTGTCATGTTGACCATGACGCCGAGCATGTTCGCGTCGACCTGGTTAAGGCGCAGGGCCGCCTGGCGCAGCTGCTCCTTGGTGGTCTTGCCGTGCCGCACCACCAAGATGGCACCGTCGACGTCGCGCGCCATGATGGCGGCATCGGAGACAGGCAGCAGCGGCGGGCCGTCGATGATCACCATGTCGAACATCTGCGACACCCGGTCGAAGAGCTCCTGGGCCGCACGCGACTGCAGAACCTCGGTCGGGTTCGGCGGGATCGGGCCGCTGGCCAGGAAGTAGATCCCGGAGTCGGTGTGCTTCTGGATGCTGTCCTGGAGCTCGCTGCGGCCGACCAGCACCGTGGTCAGGCCGACCGAGCGCTCCAGGCCGAGCACGCTGGCGACCTTGGGACGGCGCAGGTCGCCGTCCACGAGCAGGACCCTCAGGCCGGTCTGAGCCAGCGCGATCGCCAGGTTGGTCGCTGTCGAGGTCTTGCCCTCGCTCGGGACGGCGCTGGTGATCACGATCGCCCGGGGCCGGGTGTCGAGATCGAGGAACTGGAGGTTGGTCCGCAGTAATCGGAATGCCTCCACCCTGGTCGAGTGGCTGCCGACTTCCGTGAGCAGCGGGTGCCTGGGCACGTCGGCGTCATAGGCGACGCTGGAGAGGACCGGGGCGTCGATGGTGCTCTCGACGTCGTATACCGAGGTGACGGTGTTGTCGAGAAGGTCGCGCAGCAGGGCCATGCCGACGCCGATGACGAGGCCGAGCACGCCGGCGATCACCATGTTCAGCAGGACCTTGGGACTGACCTGGGTGGCGTCGTACGACGCCGGGTCGACGACGGTGGCCTTGACCGGTGTCGTCTCGACCGTGGAGACGTAGGCGGTGAACAGCTCGGACTCGGCCTTCGCGATCTGCTGGGCGACGGCCGGGTCGCCGTCGGTGACCGACAGGTCGATGATCACGGTCTGCTCGTCGACGCTCGCGGAGATCTTGGCGCCGAGCTGGTCAGGCGTCAGGTTGAGCTTGAGCCGGGCGATCACCTGCTGCATCAGCTCGCGGCTCGTCGCCAGCTGGGAGTAGGACTGGACCTTCTGCGCAGCGAGGTACGCCTGCGCGACAGCGTCGCTCGCGGTCGGGTCTGCCGACGATGTCGCCGAGATGAAGACCCGCGCCTTGGACTCGTACTGCGGGGTCTGGAAGTAGGTCAGTGCCCCACCGCCGAGCAGTCCGAGAAGGAAGAAGACAACGATGGTCAGCCAACGTCGCTGCATCATTCGCAGCAGTTCCTTGAAATCCACGCTGAACTTTCTGGTTCGGAAGCTGGTACCACTCGACTACCGGAGTGTAGACGGGTCGGGGCCTGGAGAATGCGCAGCGCAACGGCCGCGGTCATGTCTAGAACGATCATGCCCTGTTGGAGTGACGGTTCGCCCGGAATCGACCCTTTCCGTCAGGCCATCTTCGTCGGCAAGAGCGCAATCCAAGCAGGCTCTCGGGCGACCTGGCGGTTCTGGGAGCAGCTTCCAGAGCGGGTCGCGAGGCCTCGCGCTGGCGCCCCGAGCCCGACGGCCGCGTCGAGCGCGCCTACCCCTACGGCAGCTGATCGCCGACCATCGCGCCGATGCCTTTAGTAGACCAGCGCCTGGACGCCGTCGGCCAGGACGGCCTCGACGAACGACGCTGCGCCGGAGATGCGGGCGCCGGGGACCAGATCGGCCTCGGTGATGCCGCGCCGGGCAGCGCACTGCGCGCAGACGACGAGGTCGCCCGACCCGGCGATCAGGTCGCGGGCCTCGGCCAGCGGGGCCGAGAGCGGCAGCTCGAAGGCCTCCGCGCGACCCGGCACGCCGAGCCAGGCAGCCTCTCCGGTCAGCCAGAGGCTGACCTCGGCTCCGGACACGACAGCCGCCGTCGCGACAGTGAACGCCTGGCTGCAGCGCTCGGCCTCCTCGACGCCGGCCGTGCACTTGATCACCAGGCTCCGCATGCGCCGAGCCTAGCGATTGGCTCCCGCGGTCCTAGACTTCGCTGCGTGGAAGCCTTCTTCGTGCTCGTCCTCGCAGCAGTGCTGCTCGCGGTCGCAGCGACCGCCTGGGCCGTCGTACGTCTGCTGGCGCCGCTGAGCGCCGCCGAGCCCGGGGACGACTGAGATGCCCTTCGAGATCCCCGAGAACATCCATCCCCAGTGCGCACGGCTGGCCTGGATCCTGGGCACCTGGGCCGGCAACGGGCACGGAGAGTACGAGGGCATCGAGGACTTCCAGTTCGGCCAGGAGGTCATCTTCCAGCAGGACGGCCGGCCGTTCATCCACTTCATGAGCCGCTCGTGGATCGTCGACGCCGAGGGCGACCACGTCCGCGAGGCCGCGCAGGAGACCGGCTTCATCCGGCCGCAGGCCGACGGCACGCTCGAGGTCGTGATGACCCACAACACCGGGTTCGTCGAGATCTGGCACGGCGAGCTCGACCCCGAGGCGCCGAGGTTCGAGATCGTCACCGATGCGGTCGCCCGCACCGCGAGCGCCAAGGAGTACGCCGGCGGCAAGCGGCTCTACGGCTACGTCAACGGCGATCTGCTCTACGCCTTCGACATGGCTGCGATGGGCCACGAGCTGCAGCCGCACATCCACGCCCAGCTGGTCCGGCAGTAGTCATGGACTGGCAGACCCGCCTGCGTGAGAGCGGCCACCGGCTGACCCCGCAGCGCGAGCTCGTTCTGGCTGCGGTCGAGGCCCTCGGCCACGCGACCCCCGATGAGGTGTACGCCGAGGTCCGTACCCGGTCCGAGGCGATCAACCTCTCCACCGTCTACCGGACGCTGGAGCTGCTCGACGAGCTCGGCCTGATCCGGCATGCGCACCTGACCGATCGCGCGCCGACCTACCACTCGGCGACCGAGCACGAGCACTCCCACCTGGTCTGCCGCGGCTGCCACCGGGTGATCAGCGTCGGCCGATCGGCGATGGAGGAGGCCCTCGGCGCCCTGGCCGCCGTGCACGGGTTCGCCCCTGACTATGGGCACCTCTCGGTCTTCGGGCTGTGCCCGGAGTGTCTCGCGGCCGCGGAATGACCATCGTGCCCTCGACGTTGGGCCAGTCATGACGACCATCGCGCGCAGTCCGCTGCTGGCTCTGCCCGGAGCGGTCGCCGGCGACGGCATCGACGGACCGGTCGCCGCTCACTACGGGTCCTTCCACGGCGAGCAGCGGGTCCTGGAGGCAGGCGACGGGTTCGTCGACCTCTCCCACCGCGGGGTGATCCGGGTCGGTGGGCCGGACCGTCTCGAATGGCTGCACTCGCTGACCACCCAGCACCTGACGGACCTGGCTCCCGGCCAGCCGACCACGACGCTGATCCTCTCGCCCCAGGGCCATGTCGAGCACGCCCTGTACGCCGTCGACGACGGCGAGGCGTTCGTCGCGCACGTCGAGCCCGGGACGGCCGCCGACCTGGCTGCCTGGCTGGACCGGATGCGGTTCATGATGCGCGTCGAGGTCGCGGACGTCACTGACGAGATCGCCGTCGCGTGGCGGCCGGTCGACGGCGGCAAGTACGACCTGGTGCCGCGCAGCGAGCTCGCGGCCTACGCCGAGGCGGCCGGCCCGGCGGCAGGCACCTGGGCCCACGAGGCCCTCCGGATCGCCCGCGGCGAGCCACGGTTCGGCCTGGACACCGACCACCGCACGATACCCAACGAGGTCGGCTGGATCCCCGGAGCGGTGCATCTCGACAAGGGCTGTTACCGCGGCCAGGAGACGGTCGCCCGGGTGCACACGCTGGGCCGCCCTCCGCGCCGGCTGACGCTGCTGCACCTCGACGGCTCGGACAACCGGCTGCCCGCGCAGGGGACGCCGCTGCTGCACGACGGTCGGGAGGTCGGCTTCGTCGGCTCCGCGGCCCGGCACCACGAGCTCGGGCCGATCGCGCTGGGCCTGCTCAAGCGCGCCGTACCCCTCGATGCGACGCTGGACGCTGACGGGATCGCCGCCGCGCAGGAGGTCCTGGTCGACCCCGAGGTCGGTCTGCACGTCCGCCCCCGCCTGACCTGACGGTCATAAGCCCGGACCCAGCGGGTGCGGCTCATCTAGGGTGGGGCCATGTATCGGCTGCGCAACGGCGCGAAGCACTACGACTGGGGCTCCCGGGACGCGATCCCGAACTTCCTGGGCGATCGCAAGGGCGACATGCCGATCGCCGAGGTCTGGATCGGGACGCATCCTCTCAATCCGTCGACGGCGATCGCCGCGGACGGGACAGAGCGGCCGCTGACCGAGGTCTCCGGCGACCTCCCGTTCATGGTCAAGCTGCTCGCGGCCGACCGGCCGCTGTCCCTCCAGGTGCATCCATCGCGCATCCTCGCCGAGGCTGGTTTCGCCGCGGAGGAGGCGGCCGGGATCCCGTTGGACTCCCCGGCGCGGGTCTACAAGGACAGCAACCACAAGCCCGAGATGGTCTACGCGCTGAGCACCTTCGACAGCCTGATCGGGTTCCGGCCTACGGCTGAGGTGCTCCGCGTTCTGGGCCCGCTGGACACGCCGCTGAGCAACCGGCTGGCCGAGGACCTGCGCTCGGATCCGGGGTTCGCCGGGATCGTACGCCGGATCGAGTGGCTGCTCAGCGAAAACGTCTCGCCTGCTCAGGTCCACGAGGTCGTCGGCGCCTGCCGGGCTCTCGGTGCGCTGGGGATGGACATCAAGCGTGCCTACTCCACCGTGGTCGAGGTTGCCGAGCACCACCCCGATGACGTCGGCGTCGTGATCTCGCTGATGCTGAACCGGATGACGCTGCAGCCCGGGGAGGCGGCCTTCCTGGAGACCGGTGTGATGCACGCGCACCTCTCGGGCCTGTGCCTGGAGGTGATGGCCAACTCCGACAACGTGCTCCGAGCGGGCCTGACCGGCAAGCACATCGACCGCCCCGGGCTGGTTGCCTGCCTGGCGGACGGGATGGCCCGGATCGCGCGGGTCACACCGGACTACGTCCTAGACACCGAGGTGCTCTCACCTGCGCACGTCGAGTTCGCGCTGGCGGTGCTGCAGATCTCGCACGCCGTACCGGACGGGCTCGAGCTGGTCCGGACCGATGGCAGCGTCCTGATCTGCACCGGCGGCGAGGTCAGCGTCCGCACCGAAGCGGGCGAGAAGATAACGCTGGGCCGTGGCGAGTCGCTGTACCTGGGACCTGAGGACCGCAACCCCGTCGTCGAGGGCCTCGGCGAGGTCGCGCAGGCCTATGCCCCCGAGACCCGGGCGCTGCACTCGCGCCTGGTCGACGTGGTCTGACCGCCGAGCGGGCGCAGATGTCCCGCCCCAA
>DATAZI010000036.1:0-18989 GCA_036272095.1 Marmoricola sp.
CGGATGGAGCAGGCCGGCTTCGGCATCTTCGCCCTCGACGGCGGCTTCAGCGACCCGCGTACCGGCCGGATGCTGCAGTGCGACGGGTTCTTCGTCCGCGCCGACCTGATGCCGGACGCCAGCGGCAAGTTCTGACCCCGCCGCCGAACAGGCGCATCCGCTGCGCCTAACGGACGCATCCGCCGGTGATCCTCAGGGGATCAGGACTCCCGGATTCAGCACGCCGGTCGGGTCGAGCTCGGCCTTCACGGCGCGCAGGATCTGCACCCCTACCGGCCCGATCTCCTCGGCCAGCCAAGGCTTGTGATCGCGGCCGACGGCGTGGTGGTGCGTGATTGACGCTCCGTTGCGAACCATCGCGGCCGAGACCGCCGCCTTCGCTACGAGCCACTGGGACAGGGCATCATCCTCGGCCTTCGCCGCGACAGTGAAGTACAGCGATGCGCCGGTCTCGTAGACGTGCGAGATGTGGCAGAGCACCAGGCATCCTTCGCCCAGCGTGGCGGCGACGGCGTCCTTGACGCTGGTGTACACGTGGTCGAGGTTCGACCAGAACGTCACCGTCTCCATGGTCTCGACCAGGACGCCGACGTCGAGCAGCGAGTCGCGCAGGTACGGGCCATGGAAGCGGCCCTCGGCCCACGCCTGGCCGCCTTCGGTGCCGAGAGTGGCGCCGCCGAGGCCGACCAGCAGGGCGGAGACGGCGGCCCGCTTGGCCTCGACCGACTCCGCAGTGCCCTCATACCCGGTGATCATCAGGCAGCCGCCCGCGGTCTCGCCGCCGACGTCTGCCGGCTTGGCGAGGTTGATGGCGGTCTCGTTCTCGTCCGAGAGCCGGAGCACGGTCGGCAGGATCCCCGCCTGGACCAGGGTGCGCATCGCGGTCGCACCCGCGGCGAACGTCTCGAACCGCCAGGACTCGAAGGCCTTGGCGACCGGGACCGGGCGGACCCGGACCCGGACTGCGGTCACGACACCGAAGGCTCCTTCCGAGCCCATCACCAGCTCGCGCAGGTCCGGGCCCGCGGCGTTGGACGGCGAGCTGCCCAGCTCGAGCGTGCCCTGCGGTGTGGCCACGGTCAGGCCGACGACCAGCGAGTCGAACCGGCCGTAGCCCGCCGAGGACTGGCCCGAGGACCGGGTGACGGCGAAGCCGCCAATCGAGGCGTACTCGAACGACTGCGGGAAGTGGCCCAACGTGACCCCCTCGGCGGCCAGCAGCGCCTCGGCCTGGGGGCCGCGCAGGCCCGGCTCGAGTACCGCGGTCATCGAGGTGTGGTCGACCTCGATCAGCTTGTCGAAGCGGATCAGGTCGAGCGAGACGACACCGGCGAAGCCGTCCCGCTGGGCTGCGAGGCCGCCGACGACCGACGTACCCCCGCCGAACGGGACCAGGGCGACGTGCCGGCGTACGCACCAGTCGATGACCGCGGCGACCTCGTCGTGGTCGGCCGGCCGCACGACCGCGTCGGGGGAGTCGGTGCCGTCGCCGGCCCGCAGCTTGAGCAGGTCGGGCGTGGACTTGCCGCGGGTGCGGTGCAGTCGGGTCTCGTGGTCGGTCAGGACGTGCTCCGCCCCGAGGATCGCGGCGAGCTCGGCGACCAGGGCGCCGTCCAGCGGCGTACTCAGCACGACGTCGGCCGACGCGACAGCCGGGGTGTCCCGGGTACCGATGAAGGTGTCGACCAGCGCGAACGCGCTCTCGGCCAACGGCCCGGCCTGCGCAGGGTCGCCCCACCGGGACCAGTGCATCTCGGGAGCGGCGGCAGAGGGCGTCGTGAAGGTCATGTGTTACAGTGTTACACATGACGTCACGTTGTAACAAGCCTCGGATGGCCCGGTGACCACCGCAGCCGCCGCATCGGCTTCTGGACCGACTTCTGAGGACCTCGCGCTCGACGCGGCCAGGGAGTCGATCCTCGCCGTCGGCTGGAGCCGTACGACGCTCACCGACATCGCCCGCCGCGCTGGCCTGTCCCGGATGACGCTCTACCGGCGCTGGCCGGAGATGAACGCGCTGCTCGCGGACCTGATGACCCGGGAGTGGGCCGACCTGGTCCGATTCGCGCCCGCGGGTGCCGGCAGCCATCTCGACCGCCTCGCCGCCGGAGCAGTGCACACCGTCGCCGCGCTCCGCGAGAACGAGCTCTTCACCAGGATCATCGAGCTGGACCCCGAGATGGTGCTGCCCTACCTGCTGGACCGGCCGGGCCGGTCCCAGGAGCTGGTGCTCGGCATCCTCGCCGTCGAGATCCAGGCCGGGCAGGAGGCCCGCGAGATCCGGCACGGCAACCCCGCGCTGCTGGCGAGGTCGCTGGTGCTGGCCGCGCACGGCTTCACCTTCTCGACCCAGACCATGGTCGACGCAGGCGTCACCGCAGCCGAGCTCGACCGCGAGCTCGGACACCTCGTCGAGAGGTACCTGGCCCCATGAGCCCGAGCACCGGCGACGGTCGGATCACCGCAGGCAGCGCCGGCATCCCGGCCACCACCGACGTGCTGGTCATCGGCCTCGGCGTGACCGGTGCCGGAGTAGCGCTGGACGCGCGGACCCGCGGTCTCGACGTGGTCGCGGTCGACGCCTTCGACGTCGCCTGGGGGACGTCGCGGTTCAGCTCCAAGCTCGTCCACGGCGGCCTGCGCTACCTGGCCAAGGGGCAGGTTGGCATCGCCCACGAGAGTGCGGTCGAGCGCGGCATCCTGATGGAGTGCACCGCTCCGCACCTGGTGCACGCGCTGCCGATGGTGATGCCGCTGACCGACGACGTCAGCGCGTTCGCCGCGTTCCTCGGGCGGCGTGGCGTCGGCGCGGGCGACCTGCTCCGGCGAGCCGCCGGCACGAGCCGCAAGACCCTCCCCAAACCGCGCCGGATCAGCGCGACCGAGACCCGCGCCCTGGCCCCGGTCGCACGGCACGACGTCCGTGGCGGGGTGCTCTCCTGGGACGGCCAGCTCGAGGACGACGCCCGGCTGGTGCTCGGCATCGCGCGCACCGCGGCGGCGTACGGGGCCCGGATCCATACGCGTACCCGCGTGGTCGCAGCCACCGGCACCAGCGCCGTACTGCGCGACGAGCTCACCGGCGAGGAGCGCACGATCACGGCCAAGGTCGTCATCAACGCGGCCGGGGTATGGGCCGGTCAGGTCGTCCCCGGCATCACCCTCAAGCCGAGCCGCGGGACCCATCTGGTGCTGCGCGCAAGCAGCCTGCCCGGCTTACGGTGCGCGATCATGGCGCCCGTCCCCGGCTCGTCGAACCGGTTCGTGTTCGCGCTGCCGCAGCCCGACGGCACCTTCTACGTCGGCTTGACCGACGAGGAGGTCTCCGGCGAGATCCCTGACGTCGCTACCGTGCCGGACTCCGACGTGGTGTTCCTGCTCGACGTCGTCTCCCGGGTGCTGGAGCAGCCGATCACCCACAACGACGTCGTCGGCTCGTACGCCGGCCTGCGACCCCTCCTCGACAGCGACGGCTCGACCGCCGACCTGTCCCGCAAGCATGCGGTGCTGACCTCGGAGACCGGCGTGATCACGATCGTCGGCGGCAAGCTCACCACCTATCGGCGGATGGCCCAGGACGCCGTCGATGCCGCCGTCGCGCACGCCGGCCTGGCGGCGACGCCGTGCCGGACCAAGGCGCTTCCGCTGCTCGGGGCGGGCCCGGGTCGACCGGCCGCACCGGCCCGGCTGGTACGCCGCTTCGGCACCGAGGCTCCGACGGTGCTGGCGAATGCGATCGCGCACGGGCTCACCGAGGCCGAGGCGCTGGCACCGGTCAGCGACCAGATCCCGGCCACCCTGGCCGAGCTCGTCTTCGGGATCACCCACGAGGGCGCGGCCGACATCGACGACCTGCTGGACCGGCGTACCCGGATCGGGCTGGTGCCGGCGGACCGGGTGCTGGCAGAGCCGGTAGCCGAGCGGGCGTTCGCGGTGGTCCGGGCCTCGGTCTCCTGACCACGAGCCCGAACTCAACGCACCAGAAGGCACGGCTCGACGGACCACAAGCCCGGACTCAACGGAAGGGGCGGACGATCCCGTTGTCGTAGGCGTAGACGATCGCCGCAGGGCGGTCGCGGAGGTCGAGCTTGGTGAAGATCCGCCCGACGTGGCTCTTCACGGTGAGCTCGGAGATGAACAGGTCGCCAGCGATCTCGGTGTTGGAGCGTCCGCCGGCCATCGCGCAGAGGACCTCGAGCTCGCGGGCGGTCAGGACCTCGTGGTCTGCGGCAGCGTCAGCGACCGGCGTGCTCGCGCGATAGCTGTTCAGCACCCGCCCGGTTACCGAGGGGTCCAGCCAGGAGTCGCCGGCGGCGACCGTCCGGACGGCACGGATCAGATCGTCGGCCGAGGAGTCCTTGAGCAGGAAGCCGGCAGCACCGGCCCGGAGCGCGCCGGAGAGCATCTCGTCATCATCGAACGTGGTCAGGACCAGCACCGGAGGCGCACCGGCCCGCTGGGCCAGCGCTCTGGTGGCCGCGATGCCGTCGACCTCGCGCATCCGCAGGTCCATCACCACCACGTCCGCCTCGAGAGCGTCGAGCACCGCCGGCAGCTCCGAGCCGTCCCCGCACTCCGCGACGATGTCGAAGCCGTCGCGCCGGCGCAGGATCCGGCGCAGGCCCGACCGGACCAGCTCCTGGTCGTCGACCAGGACGACCCGGGTCAGCTCCTCGCCGCTCACCAGACTGCCTTCGGGGTCAGGTCGGGCGCGACCGTCGGCACCCGCCACGGGCAGGAGAGCAGGCCGTTGCGCTCACGCAGAGGCACCCGCAGGTCCACCAGCCAGTCCCCGCCGGAGCGGGCTGCGGTGAGCGTCGCGCCGAGCTGCTCCGCACGGGCGGCCATGCCGGCGAGGCCGGAGCCACGGCCGTCGGTAGCCGTCACGGCCGGCAGGGTGTTGCGGACGACCAGTCGCGCCTCGCGCGGATTCACACTCAGCTCGACCCGCGCGGTCGTGGCGGGGGCATGCTTGGCGATGTTGGCCAGAGACTCCTGCACGATCCGGTACAGACCGAGCCCGGTCGCCTGGGCAAGCCGGTCCGGGTCGCCAGACTCGACGTAGTCCACGGCGAGGCCCGCTCGCTCCATCTGGGCGACCAGCCCGCCGATGTCGGCGCCACCGGGCAGCGCCTGGGTGGCTGAGGGCCCGTCGGCCAGCGTGCTCACGGTCTGCCGGATGTCGGCCATCGCCTGGCGGCCCACCCGCTCGGCATCGGCCAGCGCATCGTCGACTTCGGCGACTGCCGCCTCGGGGCCGTCGACATCGCGCAGCGAGTGCCGCGCACCGGTGATCTGCAGCAGGGTGACCGACAGCGAGTGCGCCACCAGGTCGTGGATCTCGCGGGCGATCCGCTCCCGCTCGGCCAGGGTCGCGCGCGCGTGCTCGCCCTCGCGTGCGAACCGCTCGGCCTCCAGCGCCCGCATCTGCCACAGCAGCGTGTAGCCGATGACGAAGCCGAGCAGGACGTCGAGGGCCTGCAGCGGCGCGCCGGGCATCCCGGGCCCGAGGACGGCGGCCCCGATCATCGCCTCGGAGATCCCCGCCACGACCAGCCCGGTGCGGGCCCCGTCGCGGGCAGTGACCTCGGCAGTGACGAACGCCAGCAGCCCGGCCGCTACGTCGAAGGTGTGCGCAGGACCCACGTGGTCGGAGAACAGCCACGCCGCGGCGACCAGCGCTGCGAGCGTCTCGAGCCACACCGGGAGCTTGCGTCCGAGCACCACCATCAGGAATCCAGGGAGGACCACCAGGGCCAGCGTCAACGCGATCAGGTGCGGCGGCAGCAGCGAGTCGCGCAGTGCGAGGCCGACCGCCACGGCGCCGACCTGGCCGATGCCGGAGAGCACCGGCATCCACCACGGGTAGAGCAGGCCGTACTCGGCGATGTTCTCCTCGATCTTGGTGCGCATCAGCAGCGGACCCGCCATCAGGGTCGCTGCGATCGGAGAATCGAGGAGGCGCACGGTTCCAAGAGTAGGGAAGCCGACGCCGGGCGGCATCCGTCTGCAGCAGGCCATGCGGCTCCTACCAGGGTCGTAGTCGCCGTGGCACGCATGGGGTACTGCGGGCCGATGGACCGGCGTGCGCGGTTCCGTAGGTTCGGTACAACGGAGAACGGGCCGACCAAGGCCCGGCGAACCACACAGAGGGTGATCCCCATGAGCTGGACCGAGACGCACCGCCGCTGGCAGGCACTCCACGAGATCGAGGCACTGGCGAACGCCGGCTGCGAGGAGCTCCCGTGGAACGCCGAGTACGCCGACATCTTCGGCGACCGCGAGTCCCTGGCGGCGGCGCTGGACTACCGCTGGCGCCTGAACCGCGACGCCCAGCTCGACACCCACCTCTCCGAGGCGGTGCTCGAGGAGCAGCGGACCCGCTTGCAGGCCCGCAACGCAGGGGTGCTCCGGCTGCTGCGCAACCACGGCTCCCGGGTCGCTCCGGTGCTCGCGATCGTGCCCGACGCACCGTCGGTCGACTACATCTCGGCCTGATCTGCCCTGGTCCCGGTACGCCGCCGACGGCCGGAGATATCCCAAGCCGACCATGGCGCCCGGTTTGTCGGGATATCGTGATGTGTTGTGAGGAAGCTCTGGCTGGTCGCCGGCGTCGGCGTCGCGTGGCTCGTGACGTTCGTCGTCATGGGCGGCAGCGTGCTGCCCGCGCTGTCCTCGGATTCCCCGCACAGCAAGGCTTCCTCGACGCCGACCGGCTCGGCCGCGGCTCCGTCCACGCCGGCGACGACGCCGGTCACGCCGAGCAGCACGCCGACCAAGAAGGCGAGCTCCGGGCCCGGCTCCTTGGCCGTGGATGCCGAGGCCCTCGCCAAGGCGAAGCCGGTCGCCGGTTCGACCCTGCAGGCCCGGCCGGTACCGAGGCGCTCCACGCCGCCGGCGCTGGACTTCCGGATGGCCACCTACAACGCCCTCGGCGCCTCGCACACGGTGCACAACCACAAGCGCGGACCGGGCGCAGCGCGGATGATGACCGGCGCGCAGTACGTGCTCGACCATGACTTCTCGATCGTCGGATTCCAAGAGCTGCAGGCCATCCAGCGGGCGACGTTCATGAACGAGACCAAGGGCAAGTTCGGACTGTTCCCTGGGGGCACCAAGCCGAGCGGGGACGGCGACACCTCGATCGCCTGGCGGCTCGACACCTGGCAGCTGGTGAGCTCGACGACGATCCCGATGCCGTACTTCTACGGCGAGACCCGCAACCTGCCGATCCTGCTGCTGCGCAACAAGCAGACCGGCATCAAGGCCTACTTCACCAACTTCCACAACCCTGCCGATGTACACGGCCCTGCCGGTAAGTGGCGCGCGATCGACAAGGTCAAGCAGATCGCGTTGTTCAAGAACCTGGAGAAGTCGGGGTACCCGGTCTTCGTGACCGGTGACATGAACGAGCACCGCACCTGGGCTTGCAGCATCGTCGGCCCGACGGACATGCGGATGGCAGCCGGCGGAGACGGCCGCAACGGCTGCACGGTGCAGACCAACCGGATCATCGACTGGATCGGGGCGTCCTACGACGTGACGTTCTCGGGCTACACCGAGGACCGCAGCGCGCTGGTCGCCTCGATCACCGACCACCCGATCATCTACACCGACGTCCGGATCGACAGCCGGGACTTCCCCAAGTCGCTGAGCTGACTCCTGAGCTGACTCCTGGGCGGACTCCTGGCCGAGCCGCCCTCAGCGTGCGCCGGACAGGAACGCCTTCAGCACCGGCCCTGCGGTCTGCGACCCCGTCTGGCCGTCGGCGACGAAGACCGCTACCGCCAGATCGCCCTGGGCGCCGACCATCCACGCATGCGTCGGCAGGGAGCCACCGCTCTTCGCGGTGCCGTACTCGGCGGTCCCCGTCTTGGCGATCACCGGCGGACCGGGCAGCGACGCCAGCAGCGCACCTGACCCGCTGGTGACGACGGCACGCATCAGCGCGCGGAGGCTGGCTGCCTCCGCAGCAGTCAGCGGCTTGGCCGGGCTGGCGGTCACGGCCGGCAGCCCGGTGATCAGGTCCGGGACCACCGCACCGCCGTGCACGACACTGGCCACGACGGTCGCCATCGCCAGCGGCGAGGCGAGCACCTTGCCCTGGCCGATCAGGTCGGCTGCTGCCTCGGTCAGACCGGCTGGAGGCGGCACCTGGCCGAAGTACGCCGGGAAGCCGGTCTCGTGGTCTACCCCGAACCCGAGCGCCGCCCCGGCGTCGGCGAGCGAGGTACCGGTGACCTTGGCGCGGGAGGAGATGAAGGCGGTGTTGCACGAGTTCGCTACGGCGTCGCGGAACGGGATCCGGCCGATCTTGTCCGGCGGATAGTCGGAGTAGTTCTTGAAGACCTTGCCGTTGACGTCCACGTGCAGCGGGCAGGACACGATCGTCGAGGGCGTCAGACCAGCTCGCAGCAGCGCCAGCGAGCTGACGATCTTGAACGTCGAGCCAGGGGCGTACTGGCCGAAGGTGGCGGTGTTGTAACCGTCCGAGCCGGGGCCGCTCGCAGCGGCCAGGACCGCTCCGGTCGACGGCCGGATCGCGACCAGCGCGCTGGCCGGCCCGTACCGGGTCAGCAGCTGCTGGGCCAGGGACTCCAGCCGCTGGTCGAGGGTCAGGCGCAGGGGCGTCCCGGCAACGGCGGCGGCGGTGAACAGGACCGTCGAGGTGGCGCTCGCTGCGTCATCTCCGCTCACTGCCCGCACCTCGACTCCCTGGGTGCCGGCGAGCTGGGCGTCGTACCGCGCCTCGAGCCCGGAAAGTCCCGCGTCATCACCGGCGCGGAGCCGGCCGCCGCTCTTCTTGACGATCTCGGCCGTGGCCGGCCCGACCGTCCCGAGGAGCGCCGCGGCGAAGTCCTTGGTCGGCGCCAGCGGCAGCTCGTCAGCGATCGCGCGCGCCCCCGGGATCGACTCCAGCTGCCCGATCAACCGGTCCGGCACCTCGCTACGGCGTAGTACCAGGGCCGGTACGAACGCCTTCGGCCCGGCCGCCGCGACCTCCTTGGTGTACGGCGCCGCGGTGATGTCGAGCAGTCCCGCGAGCCGGGTCGCTGCTGCGGTCAGATCGGCCGACGGGTCCTTCGCGGTCGCCGCCTCCTTGTCGATCCCGAAGCGGATCACCGGGCGCGGCTCGACCAGGGCCTTCCCGCCGGCGCCGAGGATGTCGGCGCGCGCCGCCTTCAGACCCACCACGCTGAGGTGCTCCCCGCTGGTCAAGGACCGCTCGAGGACCGCCGGCGCCCAGACCGTCTTCCAGACCGACCCGGTCTTGCGCAGCGTGGCCGTGCCCGTATGGGTCCAGGTGGCCTTCGGCGTCAGCGTGGTCTTCCAGGTCAGCGCCACCGTCGCGCGCGAGCCGCTGGCCCGCACCGTGCCGGCGCTCACCTCGGAGCGGTCACCGGCCAGCGGCGTCACGAGCTGCTGGTACTCCGCAGCCGCGTCCGTCGTCGTGAACGCGACGGTGCCGACATCACCTCGGCCCAGCGCCCGAGCGAGCGTGTCGGCCGCCTTCTGGGCTTCGTCCTTAGCACTGCTGCCACCGCCGAACAGTCCGCAGCCGCTGAGCAGGAGGGTAAGGAGGAGCACGGCCATCAGGCCGGTCCGGGTCCGAGACGTCATGAGGAGATAGCACCAGACGGATCCAGGTGGAACAAGCCAGATCCACGGGGCGTAGCCTCCCCGAGTGCAGATCAGAGGACTCTTCGCCGACACGGCGCCCCTGAAGAACCCGCACTTCAGGCGCCTCTGGACCGCCAACATGGTCACCGTCGTCGGTGCGCAGCTGACCGTCGTAGCGGTCCCGGCGCAGATCTACGCGCAAACCGGCTCCTCGGCGTACGTCGGCCTGACCGGGCTGTTCGGCCTGGTCCCCCTGATCGTGTTCGGGCTGTGGGGCGGTGCGCTGGCCGACGTGATGGACCGGCGCACGCTGATGATCTTCACGACGTTCGGACTGATCGCGACCAGCGCGGCGTTCTGGGCCCAGGCGGCCCTCGGCAACCACAACGTCTGGCTGCTGCTGTGCCTGTTCTCGGTCCAGCAGGCCTTCTTCGCGGTCAACCAGCCGACCCGCAGCGCGATCCTGCCCAAGCTGCTGCCGCCGGCCGAGCTGCCCGCGGCGAACTCGCTGAACATGACCGTCCTCCAAGCCGGCGCCATCGCGGGCCCGATGGTCGGCGGCGCCCTGATCCCGGTCACCGGTTTCTCGCTGCTCTACCTGATCGATACCTGCACGCTGTTCGCGACCTTGGGCGCTGTGGTGCTGCTGCCCAAGCTGCCGGTCGAGGGCAGCACCGGCAACGCCGGCCTTCGCTCGGTGGTCGACGGCCTGAGCTACCTCCGCGGCCACCCGGTCCTGCTCGCCTCGTTCCTCGTCGACCTGATCGCGATGGTCTTCGGGATGCCGCGGGCACTGTTCCCGGCGATCGCGCACCTCAACTTCGGCGGCCCCTCGGACGGCGGCACCGCCTTCGCGCTGCTCTTCGCGGCGATCCCGTTGGGAGCCGTGATCGGCGGGGTGTTCTCGGGCTGGGTCTCCCGTGTCCAGCGCCAGGGCGTAGCGGTCATCGCCGCGATCGTCGTGTGGGGCCTGGCCATCCTCGGCTTCGGGCTAGCGGTCGGCGTGGCCGACCACACCGCCCGGACGCTGATGCTCGTCCTCGCCGTGATGATGCTGGTCATCGCCGGCGCCGCGGACATGGCCTCGGCTGCGTTCCGGATGAGCATGCTGCAGGCCTCCGCCTCCGACGCGGTCCGCGGCCGGCTCCAAGGCGTGTTCATCGTCGTGGTCGCCGGCGGTCCGCGGATCGCGGACGTCGCGCACGGCGGGGCCGCAGCGATCGTCGGCTCGGCCGCAGCCGCAGCGGGCGGCGGCGTGCTCGTGGTCGTGCTGGTGATCATCGCGGCGTTCGCCGTGCCGATGTTCGTGCGCTACCGGCTGGCGCCGGAACCGCAGGCACTGCCATCACGCGAGATGCCGGCAGCCGTCCTCGACGAGCAGGACAGCAGCACCTAGGGCATCAGCCGGTGACGGTGATGGTGCTCAGCTTCTGCGCCGCGATCTGAGCCGCGGTGAACGGGAAGTCCACCCACTCCTTCTTGCTGAACATCAGCGTCTGGTCTGAGGACCACGGCGAGTCGGGGTTGTCGGACTGGCCGTAGGTCAAGATCGTGTGCGCGTCTACGACGCCGCCGGGCAGGAACGAGATCGCCTGGATGTGCGAGGACCCGTAGGTGACAGGCTTGTAGTAGCCGAGGTTGTCGGTCGGGTTCTCCGAGGCGAGCGCATTGGCGTTGCCCGCCTCGTCGCCCAGGCCGCCGCCGAGCGGGATCGGCGGAGCGCCGCGGTCGCCGGCCACCTGCAGCGAGCCCCAGGTCGCATCCATCGGGATGTTCTTCGAGCGCAGGTAGGCGATGCCCTCCTTCATCGCGTTGATCACCTTGCCGTTGGAGGTGTCCAGCGTGCGTGGGGTGTTCATCGGGTCGGCGCTGCTGAACGGCACCTTCCAGTAGAGCTGACCTCCGATGATGCCGTCGGCGGGCAGGCGCTTCACGAACTCCTCGAAGATCTGGTTGCCGCGGCTGTCGATGTTCGATGTCTTGTCCCACGCCGCCAGCACCGGGCAGGCATCTCCGCCATCGGCCTCCTGGCAGACCTTCACCAGCGCAGCCGTCCCGATGATCTCGGCACCGCGTACCCGGTTCTGGTGCTCGAAGCCGCGCAGCTCGGTCGGGGTGATCTTCGCGCCACCCTTGATCGCGTCGAGCACGTACTGCTGGACCATCTTGGTCCGGAACGTCCTGATGCAGTTCTCGCATCCGATGATCCGCGCGTAGCCGGTGAGCCGGACGGTCGAGTTCGGGGTCCAGAACGAGTCGTTGGAGTTCATCACCCAGTCGCGCCGGTAGGTGATCGGCAGGTTCTTGGGCCCGAAGATGCCGGGTCGCTCGGCGTCAGGATCGTTCTTCCACCTGCACAGGCTGTCGGCGAGCGTGCCGTCCAGCGCCGGCAGGCCGGCGAGCTGCTGGAGCACCCGGCCGATCGGTGTCATGCAGGCGTTGGCCATCGAGTTCGGCACGTTGGGCACGACCGAGTGGTCGGCGTACACGACATCGCCGTTGCGGTCGGCTGCGGTCGTGTTGACCCACGGCATCCCACCGCCGGCGTCCTGCTTGGCGATCAGGTCGTGGACGTTGGTGGCGGTGCCCATGTTGAGGAAGGTGTCGATCGTCCGCAGCTGCTCGCCGTTGGCGTCCCGGATCGCGAAGAAGCTCAGCGGCGTCCAGCCCATCAGCTGGGCGGGGTCGTCGATGACGTAGCCCTGTGGCGTCCGGTAGAGCGTCTTGCTGGCCGTGCCCAGCGAGCCGTCGGCGTTCTTCACCTTGACGGTGACGACGTCCTTGAGGACCTGCTTGAACACTCCGTTGGCGGACAGGTACCTGAACGGCGAACCGACGGTGCGGTACTCGTACGGCGTGAACCGGTACGCCGTGGAGACGGTGTGGCTCCAGGCGACGTCCTTGTTCCAGCCGATGTTGACCACCGGCGAGCCGATCAGGCTGCCGCCGGCGACGTCGTACTTGCCGGGGATCGTCAGCTGCTGCTGGCTGAACCGGTAGCGGTTGTTCCACGGGAAGTGCGGGTTGCCGAGCAGCTCGCCCGAGCCGGTGCTGCTGTCCGCGCCGCCGATCGCGGTGGCGTTCGAGCCGAACTGGGAGTTCGGGCGCAGTGCGGCGGTGAGCTTCGCGGCGCTGGGCAGTGTCGGTGGGACGATGCCGAAGGTGGCCAGGCTCGGCAGGCCGGGATCCTTCAGCGACGGCGGGGTCGCGTCGACGATCTCTTTGAGGAAGTTGCCGGTCGAGGCGATGATGTTGGCCAGGTAGACGCCGTACCAGACGTCCAGCGCCGTCACGTCGGGCTTGATGTACGCCGCGCCGCGGCAGGCCGGGTCCTCGATGTTGGCCGAGCCGCCGATGGTCTCGATGTACTTGTTGATGCCGGCGGCGTAGCCCTCGACCATCTCGCGGGCTTCCGGCCCGGGGCCGGCCTTCGGGTCGGCCAGCAGGCCTTCGACGACCTTGCGGTTGTGCAGGTCGGTGACCAGTGCGTCGGACTGCAGGTTGGTGCCGTTCATCGCGACACCGTCGTTGTAGGTGCCAGTGGCTCCGAGGTACTGCGACCGCTGGCCGCGCCCGGTCAGCAGCACGTCGGCCAAGGTGCAGGTCTGGGTCTGCGCCTCGGCGTACCCCGAGCCGAAGCCCAGCGAGCCGAAGTCGTCGGCAGTGATGTGCGGGATGCCGTGGTCGGTACGCGTGATCGTCGCGGAGTAGCCGACGGGATCCAGCGAGGGCACGACCGTCGGGGTCGCGGAGACCGCCGAGGAGACGTTCGTTGCGAGGAAGGTCGCTACGACCGCGGCTGAGGCAGCGCAGGCCAGAAGACGGGTGTGTGAGGTCACCATGACTCACTAACTGGCCCGGTGGGCTCCGGTTACGCCTCGTTAACCCGGCTCAGCGGCCGGTCCAACGGGGCTCGCGCTTCTCGGCGAAGGCGATCGGCCCCTCCATGGCGTCGGCGCTGGTGAACACCGCCATCATCGCGGCATTGCTGGCCTCCCAGGCAGCCTCCTCCGAGGGCATGGCGTACGCGCCGGGCTCGCCGATGATCCCGGCAGCGACCCGCTTGCTGAACTGGACCGAGAGCGGCGCGTTGGCAGCGATCTTCGCCGCTAGCGCCAGTGCCGCAGGCAGGACCTCCTGCGGCGCCACCACCTCGTTGACCAGGCCCCAGCGCAGCGCCGCTGCTGCGTCGATGGGGTCGCCGGTGAGGATCAGCTGCATCGCGACCTTGGGCGGTACCTGCTCGGGCAGTCGCAGCACGCCGCCGGCCGCGGCGATCAGCCCGCGCTTGACCTCGGGCAGCCCGAAGCTCGCCGAGGAGGACGCGACCGCGAGGTCGCTGGCCAGTACCAGCTCGGTGCCACCACCCAGCGCGTTGCCGTTGACCGCCGCGATCACCGGCTTGGAGATCGGGTGCTGCACCATCCCGGCAAAGCCCCAGGCCTCGGTGCCCGGTGGGTTCAGGCTCTCCCCGCGCGAGATGGCTTTCAGGTCGGCGCCGGCGCAGAAGCTCTGGTCGCCAGCGCCGGTCAGCACGACGACCCGGATGTCGATGTCGGCCTCCGCCTCCTCCAGCGCGGTGCCCAGGCCGAGGGTGAGGTCGCCGTTGACGGCGTTGCGCGCCTCGGGCCGGTTCAGCGTGACGACCAGGACATGGCCGTCCCGCTCGGTCAGAACTACGGAGCTCTCGGTCATCGGTGCTTCCTCTCCTCGGCGCGACCGAGCTTCTCGAGCGCGCGGGCCTCCTCGACCTCATCGACGAAGGTACCGACGAGGGCCGCGAACTCCTCAGGCTTCTCGACCTGCGGCATGTGCCCGGCGTCACCGAACAGGTGGGTGCGGGCCCGTGGCAGTGCTGCGGCGGCGGCCTGGAGCTGCTTCGGCGGCAGGATCCGGTCGTCGTCGCCCCAGACCACCAGCGCCGGAAGCCCGGACGCGGCGAAACGGCCGAGCAGGTCACGGCGCCAGCCCGGGCGGACTCCGACGACGGGAGCCCCGAGCGTCGCGGCCGTGCCGAGGAACGTCGCACGGAAGTCCCGCTGCCGAGCCAGCGCCCCGGCATGGGAGAGCTGCGCCGGCGTCGCCAGCGAGCGGTCGTGGAAGAGGTCGCGGATCGTGTTCGCGCCGGCCTCGCGCGCTCGGGGGCCGAAGGTGCCGCGCAGGCCGGGGAGGCTGGCCAGGGCGCCGTACGTCATCGGCAGCGCGGAGATGTTGACCTCGCTGCCGAACCCGATGCTGTTGACCAGGGTCACGCTGGCGACCCGGTCGGTGTGCTCGACCGCCAGCGTCATCGCGACTCCGCCGCCCAGAGAGTTGCCCATCACGTGCGCCGGCACGGTGACGCCGACCGCGTCCAGGAGACCGGCCATCGCTCGCGCGAACGCGCCGAGCCCCGGCCTGGACCGGCCGCGTCGGCTGTAGCCGAAGCCCGGCAGATCGGTACTGATCACCCGGTAGCCGCGTTCGGCGAGCAGGTCCTGGGCCTCGGTCCAGTCCTCCAGGCTGCGGGCGATGCCGTGGAGCAGCAGGACGGGTACGCCGTCGGCCGGCCCGGAGAGCCGGACCCGCAACGGGACGCCCTCGACGTCGACCTCGTGCGCGTCGGCTGCTCTCACGCCGAGGCCTTCACCGCCGCTGGGGCGCCGCGCCGCGCCGGGGTGAACTGCAGGGTCTTGTGCAGGTCGCGTCGCATCGTGGTGGCGGAGTCGATGAGGTAGTTCTGGCGTACCTGCCAGGCGCCGCGGTGGCCCTGCTGAGGGAGGTCGCCCAGAGCACGCTGGACGTAGCCCGACGCGATGTCCAGCAGCGGCCGTCCCTCGAGCGGCCCTTCGGGCACAGGCAGCACCGAGGCGGCGCCGACCTTGTCCATCTCGTTGATGACCTTGCAGACCAGCCGGGAGGTCAGGTCGCCGCGCAGGGTCCAGGACGCGTTGGTGTAGCCGACGCAGAGGGCGAAGTTGGGCAGGCCGGTGAGCATGCAGCCCTGCCAGACGAAGTTCTCGTGCAGGTCGACCTTCGCGCCGTCGACGGTCGGCACGATGCCGCCGAAGAGCTGGATCTTCAGGCCGGTGGCGGGCACGACGATGTCGGCCTCGAGGACCTTGCCGCTCGCCAGCTTGATCCCCTCGGGAACGAACGTGTCGATGTGATCGGTCACCACGTCGACCTTGCCGCGGCGGATTGCCTTGAACAGGTCGGCGTTCGGGACCGCACAGACCCGCTGGTCCCAGGGGTTGTACGTCGGCGTGAAGTGCTCGGCGACCATCGCCTCGTCCTTGAGGATCTTGGTCGTCATCCCGAGCAGGACCTTGCTGGCGAGCCTCGGCGCCCGCTGGCAGAACTGGTACACGCCCATCTGGTACGCGATGTTCTTGGTGCGGACGATCCGGTGCGCTACCCCGGCCGGGAGAGTGTTGCGCAGCACGTCGGCGATCTTGTCCTTCTGCGGCACGACGCCGATCCAGGTGGGGCTGCGCTGCAGCATCGTGACGTGGGAGGCGTCCTCGGACATCGAGGGGACCAGCGTCACCGCGGTCGCGCCCGAGCCGATGATGACGACCTTCTTGCCGGTGTAGTCGAGGTTCTCGGGCCAGAACTGGGGCTTGATCACCAGGCCCTCGAAGTCATCGATGCCGGCGAAGTCCGGCTCGTGGCCCTGGGCGTAGTCGTAGTAGCCGGAGCAGGCGTAGAGGAAGGAGGCGGTCAGCGTCCGCTTCACCTTGCGCGAGCCGCTGGTGTCCTCGAGGTTCACCGTCCACGTCGAGGTCTCCGATGACCAGTTCGCGCTGGTGACCCTGGTCCGGAACTGGACCTTCTCCTCGATGCCGAACTCGGCGGCCGTCGCCTTGATGTAGCGCAGGATCGAGGGCCCGTCCGCGATCGCGTTCTCGTCGCTCCACGGCTTGAAAGGGAAGCTCAGGGTGAACATGTCGGAGTCGGAGCGGATGCCCGGGTAGCGGAACAGGTCCCAGGTGCCGCCGATGGAGTCGCGGGCCTCGAGGATCGCGTAGGTCTTGTCCGGGCACTCGGTCTGGAGCCGGTATCCGGCGCCGATGCCGGACAGGCCGGCGCCGACGACCAGGACGTCGAAGTCGGGATCGGTGGGGTTGGTGCTCATCGGTGGTCCTCCTGGGCCGTCGGACCGTGAGTCGGCCCGGATCCGAGGCTACCCGCGCATGGGTGGCTCGGAGCTCTGCCGATCATCTTATTGACGATTGTTCAGTAGCGCCAGGGGGTGTGGCCCTACTCACCGATCCGGCCGTCTATCCGCTCGCGCAGGAGGTCGGCGTGCCCGTTGTGCCGGGCGTACTCCTCGACGATGTGCACCAGCACCTCGCGCACCGAGACCCTGCCGCGCTCGTAGTCCACCGTGTGGCCGAGGTCCTCGACGCCGGCGATGTAGGAGTCGGTGAAGGCCTGCTCTTGGGCCAGGCGCGCCCAGGCATCCGCGACGCACTCCTCGGTGCCCACGGCATGGTCGAACTCGCCGTCCTGGTCCTCCTCGGTGCTGTACAGGTGCGGCACGTCCTGGCCGGCCAGCCGACGCCGGAACCAGCCCCGCTCGACGTCGGCAAGGTGCCTGACCAGGCCGAGCAGCGACATCGTCGACGGCTCGACCGAGCGTCGGGCCAGCTGCTCGGGATCCAGGCCGCTGCACTTCAGCTCCAGGGTCTGCCGCTGGTAGCGGATGTACTCCACCAGGGTGCTCTTCTCGTCCCCGCTCCCGGTCGGCTCGGTGGCCCGAGGGTCCTGGTCGGCGGTAGCGAACATGTCAGCGCGTCGAGGCATGGCTCGATCATCACGCGGACAGGCACCGCAGCGGAAATCTTTAAGACCGAGCTCCCAAGGCTGCGCGTCAGTCCTTGGCGACGTCGGTCGCGGCGGCGATCACCCGAGTCAGCGCGCCGTGCAAGGACCGCAGCTCGGAGAGCTCCATGCCGAGCCGCTCGACGATGGCGCCCGGGATCTTCTCGGCCGCCGAGCGCAGCGCACGCCCTCGCGGCGTCAGCGCGACCGCGAGCGACCGCTCGTCACGCGCGTCTCGCTCGCGGGTGATCAGACCCGAGGCATCGAGGCGCTTGAGCAAGGGCGACAGCGTCGCCGGGTCGAGCTGGAGCAGCTGGCTCAGCTCCTTGACGCTGAGCCCTTTCACGGCGTTGGGCTCGTGCTGCCAGAGCGCCAGCATCACCAGGTACTGCGGGTGGGTCAGGCCCATCGGCTCGAGCAGCGG
Source organism: Marmoricola sp. (assembly GCA_036272095.1). Lineage (GTDB taxonomy): Bacteria > Actinomycetota > Actinomycetes > Propionibacteriales > Nocardioidaceae > Marmoricola. Next base: position 17,852 of record DATAZI010000036.1, read on the forward strand.
ACGATAGACCGCAACCACGGCGCGCGACGCCACGGTGAGGGCGAAGCAGACCTGCTCCTCCAGCGCCAGCGGATCGGCGGCCAGGGGGGCGGGCTTGGGTTTGGTCGAGGCTGCCATAGTTGATAGTGTACCAATCATTAGGGCACTAACTGTTTGAACCAGCGGAGGGATCGGGATGGCTACGAGCGATCAGCCGCGGGTTGCCAAGCACCTGATGGACCCGGCCAACCTCCCGCGGCGGCAGCGGCCCGAGGAGCGCGCACGCGAGCTGCAGAGCCTCAACCGGGTACGCCAGTGGGTGATGTCGGTCCTGCTGGTCACGACCTTGTTCCACCTCGCGGTCGGTCTGGTCATCGCGGCGCTGTTCACCGACCACGACCGCGTCGACGCCCGTGTCGGACTCAACGTGATCGCGGCGATCCTGCTCACCGCGGCGATCGGCGCCGCCCGGGTGATCCACAAGAAGAGCCCGGTCAGCGCATGGTTGCTGCTCGGCCTGGTCCCCTCCGCGGTCGGCCTCTACCTCGTCCTTCGCTGACCCTCGGGCAGCTGCCTAGGACGCAGGCTTGAGCAGCAGCGACTTCCACGAGTCGTTGCCGTACACGGCCTGGTCCCCGCCGGTGTAGACGACGTCGCTGGTCGTGCTCGGGTCGTTCCAGGTCAGCTTGCTGCTGTCCAGGTCGTACGTGGCGACCGGTGATCCCTCGGTGGTGGCGACCCGGGGCGCGTTCTGGGCGCCGCGGGCGTTGCCCTTCGAGGCCGGCTCGGTGCAGCCCGCGGTCGTGTCCATCGGCTTGTTCGAGCCATCGGTCGGCGAGCGCTGCTGGGCTACGTGGTAGCCCTGCGTGCACACGGCCGGCGTCTGGGTCAGCACCAGGCCGAAGCGCGCGTCATAGCCGTCGGAGTTCTTCGCGACCACCGAGTACGCGCCGGCGACCAGGTACGGGTAGATCACCAGGATCTGCCGGAGGCCAGGGAGGTGCCGGTCGATGATCTGGCCGGTGGTGACGAGGTTGTTGATCAGCTGACCGAGGTCGACCTTGTTCTCCTGCAGGAACGACTCGAGCTCGTTGGCGGTCGCGGAGCCGTTGTCGATCAGGGCGCGCAGCGCGGTGTCGTTGTCGGCCAGGGTGCCGCT